>NZ_JBHVRT010000038.1:0-11878 GCF_042885555.1 Kitasatospora sp. NPDC058048
GTTCGGCGCCCTGCGTGCTGCCGTGGGTGCGTCCCGTGCGTCCCGTGCGTCCGGTGTGTCCGGTGTGTCCGGTGCGTCCGACGGAGGCGAACCGCGGCTACGCTCCGTGATGTGTCCTGGAAGTGCTGCTTCCGCACGAGGAATTGACGCAACGTTGATCTGTCGTTCGCCGCCCCGGGGCAGTTGGCCATGACTGTCGGTAGATACCATGTGGCAATCGGTCAGTGCTGGCCGACGCGTGCCGAGAGCGGAGAAGAGGTGGGGCGGCGGGAGCCGACCACGAGCCCGGCACCGGGAAAGGGGACCGAAGTGGCCGACGCGGACGACAAGCAGATGAGCACCCAGGTGTGGGGTTCGGCGGTGGTGGTGGGCTCTGCGCTGGCCGTGGTCGCGGCCTATCTGATCAACGGCGCCCTGCTGGTCCTGGCGGTCGCCGGGGTCGAGACCCTGCTGCTCATGGTGTACGTCGCCCGCCGCTGGCGCGCGATGCACGGGGATCGGGCCCCGGTCCGGCACCGCCCGCGCCGCGGCATCCCGGACGCCGCGCACTGCGAGCGCTGCCGCCGGGCCCGCGAGGCGCTCGACGCCCGGCAGGCGCGGGCCCGCTCGGCCGGTGCGCCGGGGCGGCCCGGGTCCGCGGCGCTCCCGACGGCGGCCGGGTCGCCGCGCGAGCCGTACCGGGAGTCGCGCGAGCCCCGCCGGGAGTCGCACGGGGAGCAGCACCACGCCCGCGGGGAGCAGTACTACGGGCACGGCGAGCACCACCACGCGCACGGGCTGCTGCAGGATCCGGGCCCGCAGTCGGAGTCCGGCGCCGTCGACCACTCGGCCGTCCCGCGCCGCCCGCAGCTCCGGGCCCCGTACGAGCGGCCCTGGACGGCGGAACGGGCGGCCGGCCGGTCCGTGGACCGTTCGACCGCCCGTCGGGGTGCGCCGGGATCAGCCGGCCGTGCTGTACGCCACCAGTGAGACACCGATGTACTGGACGATGAACGCCCCCAGGGTGAAGGCGTGGAACACCTCGTGGAACCCGAACCAGCGCGGTGAGGGGTTGGGCCGCTTGAGCCCGTACACCACGCCGCCGATGCTGTAGAGCACTCCGCCGACGATCATCAGCACCAGGACGGCGACCCCGCCGGTGTGCAGGAAGTCCGGCAGGTAGAAGGCGGCGGCCCAGCCCAGCGCGAGGTACACCGGTGTGTACAGCCAGCGCGGCGCGCCGACCCAGAACACCCGGAACGCGATCCCGGCCAGTGCGCCGCCCCAGACCGCCCAGAGCAGCAGTTGCTGGTCGGCGCCCTTGAGCAGCAGCATCGTGAACGGCGTGTAGGTGCCCGCGATGATCAGGAAGATGTTGGCGTGGTCCAGCCGGCGCAGCACGGCGTCCCCGCGCGGGCCCCAGTCGAAGCGGTGGTACACCGCGCTGACCCCGAACAGCAGCCAGGCGCTGACCGAGTAGATCGCGCAGGCGATCCTGGCGGGCGTGGAGTCGGCCAGGCAGATCAGCACGATCCCGGCGGCCACCGTGGCGGGGAACATCCCGGCGTGCAGCCAGCCGCGCCACTTCGGCTTGCTCTCTATGAGTGCACTCTCCGCGAGCGCAGCAGCAGTCATGCGCAGCATGCTACCCGTTACCTACGGATCCGTAGGTTACTGGCGCGTAGGAAGTGGCGATCGTCACTGTTGGACGTTTTGGAGTAATAGGAGTGTGGCGCCGCACACTCCGTCGCGGGTGAGGCCGCTCTGTTACTTGTCAGTAATCATACTGGCTGGAGTAAAAGGTGCGTCAATTTCGACGCTTCGCCGCGTTCCGGCCTTGAGTCCGGAGCTACGCTGCAAGCACCCTCAGACCCCCGCGACGCCGTCTCCTCGCCGAGATGGCGTGAAACGGAGCGATCGTGTCGTACGAGATCTCTGCTCTCAGCGCATCCGCGCCCACCCGCCACAAGCAGCTGCTCGCTTGGGTGAGCGAGATCGCCGAGCTCACCCAGCCGGACCGCATCGAGTGGTGCGACGGTTCCGACGAGGAGTACCACCGCCTCGCGGACCTGCTGGTGGCGCAGGGCACCTTCAAGAAGCTCAACGAGGAGAAGCGCCCCAACTCCTACTACGCCGCCTCGGACCCCACGGACGTGGCGCGCGTGGAGGACCGCACCTTCATCTGCTCCGAGCAGGAGAAGGACGCCGGACCGACCAACAACTGGAAGGCCCCCGCCGAGATGCGGGAGCTCTTCCAGGGCGAGCAGGGACTCTTCCGCGGCGCGATGAAGGGCCGCACGATGTACGTCGTGCCCTTCTCGATGGGCCCGGTCGGCTCCCCGCTGGCCGCGTACGGCGTCGAGATCACCGACTCCGCCTACGTCGCCGTCTCCATGCGCGTGATGACCCGCATGGGCCAGGCCGTGCTGGACCAGCTCGGCGAGGACGGCGACTTCGTCAAGGCCGTGCACACCGTCGGCGCCCCGCTCGCCGAGGGCCAGGCGGACGTGCCGTGGCCGTGCAACAGCACCAAGTACATCTCGCACTTCCCGGAGACCAAGGAGATCTGGTCCTTCGGTTCGGGCTACGGCGGCAACGCCCTGCTCGGCAAGAAGTGCTACGCGCTGCGCATCGCCTCGACCATGGCCCGCGACGAGGGCTGGCTGGCCGAGCACATGCTCATCCTGAAGCTCACCCCGCCGAACGGCGAGGCCAAGTACGTGGCCGCCGCGTTCCCCTCGGCGTGCGGCAAGACCAACCTGGCCATGCTCCAGCCGACGGTCCCGGGCTGGAAGGTCGAGACGATCGGCGACGACATCGCCTGGATGCGCTTCGGCGCCGACGGCCGCCTCTACGCCATCAACCCCGAGGCCGGCTTCTTCGGCGTCGCCCCCGGCACCGGCGTGGACACCAACGCCAACGCCATCGACACCCTCTGGGGCAACACCGTCTTCACCAACGTCGCCCTCACCGACGACGGCGATGTGTGGTGGGAGGGCCTCACCGAGGAGCCCCCGGCGCACCTGACCGACTGGCGCGGCAACGACTGGACCCCCGAGTCCGGCACCCCGGCCGCCCACCCGAACGCCCGCTTCGCCGTCCCGGCCGCGCAGTGCCCGACCATCGCCCCGGAGTGGGAGGACCAGGCGGGCGTGCCGATCTCGGCGATCCTGTTCGGCGGCCGCCGCGCCACCGCCGTCCCGCTGGTGACCGAGTCCTTCGACTGGCAGCACGGCGTCTTCCTCGGCGCCAACATCGCCTCCGAGAAGACCGCCGCCGCCGAGGGCACCGTCGGCGAGCTGCGCCGCGACCCGTTCGCGATGCTGCCGTTCTGCGGCTACAACATGGGTGACTACTTCGCCCACTGGCTGAAGGTCGGCGCCCGGGCGGACGCCGCCAAGCTGCCGAAGATCTACTACGTCAACTGGTTCCGCAAGGACGCCGGGGGCAAGTTCGTCTGGCCCGGCTACGGCGAGAACAGCCGCGTGCTCAAGTGGATCGTCGAGCGCCTGGAGGGGACCGGCGAGGGCGTCGAGACCCCGATCGGCGTGCTGCCGACCGTCGAGGGCTTCGACCTCGGCGACCTGGACCTGTCCAAGGAGGACCTCGACCTGCTCTTCACCGTGGACGCCGACCTCTGGCGCCAGGAGGCCGCTCTCGTGCCGGCCCACCTGGAGACCTTCGGCGACCACACCCCGAAGGAGCTGTGGGACGAGTACCGGAACCTCGTCGCGCGCCTCGGCTGAGCCTGAGCCTCAGCCGGGAGAGAGGCGGGCGCGCGGCACGAACCGCGCGCCCCGCCGAGCGGCAGGACGGCCGGAGTTCCGCCGGGCGATTTTCCCCCGACCAAGGAGATCGCCCGGACCGGGACTCCGGCCGTAGTGTTTTTCCCGGGTGCTTCGCGGCCTACGGCTGGACGTAACCCCCGAGGAAGTCGCCGATCCGGGTCACCGCGTCGGTGATCTCCTCCGCCCGGGGCAGGGTGACCAGCCGGAAGTGGTCCGGCTCCGGCCAGTTGAAGCCGGTGCCCTGGACCAGCAGGATCCGCTGGGAGCGCAGCAGGTCCAGCACCATCCGGGCGTCGTCCTTGATTTTGTGGACCTTGGGGTCCAGCCGGGGGAAGGCGTACAGCGCGCCCTTGGGCTTGACGCAGCTGACCCCCGGGATCTGGTTCAGCAGTTCGTACGCGGCGTCCCGCGAGGCGTGCAGCCGGCCGCCGGGCAGCACCAGGTCGCGGATCGACTGCCGTCCGCCGAGCGCGGCGGCCACCGCGTGCTGGGCGGGCATGTTGGCGCACAGCCGCATCGAGGCGAGCACGGTGAGGCCCTCGATGTAGCTGCGGGCCCGGCGCCGGTCGCCGGACAGCACCATCCAGCCGGAGCGGAAGCCGGCGACCCGGTACGCCTTGGACAGTCCGTTGAAGGTGACGCAGAAGAGGTCCGGGGCCAGGGTGGCCAGCGGGACGTGCTCGGCGTCGTCGTAGAGGATCTTGTCGTAGATCTCGTCCGCGTAGACCACCAGGTCGTGCCGGCGGGCGATCTCCGCGATGCCCTCCAGCACCTCGCGCGGGTAGACCGCGCCGGTCGGGTTGTTCGGGTTGATCACCACGATGGCCCTGGTCCGGTCGGTGACCCTGGCCTCGATGTCGGCGAGGTCCGGGTACCACTCGGACTGCTCGTCGCAGCGGTAGTGCACCGCGGTGCCGCCGGCCAGTGAGACCGAGGCGGTCCACAGCGGGTAGTCCGGGGCCGGGACGAGCACCTCGTCGCCGTCGTCCAGCAGCGCGGTCATGGCCAGCTGGATCAGCTCGGAGACGCCGTTGCCGAGGAAGACGTCGTCGACGGAGAGGCCGTGCAGCCCGCGGTCCTCGTAGTGCATGACCACCGCGCGGCGGGCGGAGAGCAGGCCCTTGGAGTCGCCGTAGCCGTGCGCGTTGGCGAGGTTGCGCAGGACGTCCTGGAGGATCTCCGGGGGCGCCTCGAAACCGAAGGTGGCCGGGTTGCCGGTGTTGAGCTTGAGGATGCGGTGGCCCTGTTCCTCCAGCCGCATCGCCTCGTCGAGCACCGGGCCGCGGATGTCGTAGCAGACATTGGCGAGCTTGCTGGACTGGATGACCTGCATGTCCGCCTACTTTAGGGGTACGGAGGGGCCGTGCGGCCGGTCTCCGCGGGGGTGCTTTCGGGGGCCCGAACGGCCCCCTTGGATCGGCAGGCGGGGGTGGCGGACGGCCTTCCGAACCAGTAGTCGAATGTCCGGAATGCTCGTGTATGCGAGGAGCGCTGTCGCGCTGTCGTGCGGAACGAGACGGACGGCACACCGCCCGGCGCGGGAGGATGGGGCCGGTCGCGCCGATGGTGTCGGTCGTGTCGGTCGGGTCGGTAGAAGAGGGGGTGCGCCGGTGGTCCCGGTCGTGGTGGCGGCGGCGGTGCTGGTCGGTCTCCTGGCGGCTCCACCGCTGCGCGGGCTGATCGCCCGGTTCGCGGTGCCGGAGGGCGAGCCCTGGTGCGAGGACTGCCCGGCCTGCGGGCGCCGGGTGCGCCTGCTGCCGCCGACCGGGCGCTGCCGGGGCTGCCAGGAGCGGCTGGGCGCCGGCCCCTGGACGGTGGAGGCGGTCGCGGTGGCGGTCGCCATCGCGGTGGCGTACGCGGCGGACCGGCTGGTGGTGGTGACCCTGGCGATGGGCTGGGCGGCGGCGCTCGGCGTGGCGCTCGGTTTCGTCGACGCGCGGGTGCGCCGACTGCCGTACCGGCTGACCCTGCCACTGCTCGGCGGGGTGACGGCGCTGCTGCTGGCGGCGGTGCCGACCGCGGGGCCCGGGGTGGCGCTGCGCTGCCTGCTGGTCGCGCTCGCGGTCGGGGGTGTGCTCGAACTGGCCGTCTGGCTGGGCGCGTTGGGCCCGGGGGACTCCCCGCTCGGGCTCGCCCTGGGCGGGCTGCTCGGTTGGTACGGCTGGTCGGTGGCGCTCGGCGGGCTGTTCGCCGCGATGGTGCTCGCCGGGCTGTGGGGTACCCTGCGGGCCGCCGCCGCGCTGGTCCGCCGCCGCCCGGTGCGCGGACTGGACCTCCCGGTCGGCCCGTTCCTTCTGCTCGGCGCGCTCACCGCGGTCCTGGCGCGGTGAGCACGTGTCGCCGGGGCATTGAACGCGTTGAAGGGGAGGGGAACGGAAGGGCCCGCCGCACCGGTCGGTGCGACGGGCCCCGCCGCCGACGCGCAGGCCCCACCCTCAAGGAGCGGCGCGCCGGGGGAGTGGAGTTCGGGTGGCCGCGGCCCGTGGCAGCCGCGGCCGGGTGCCGTTACGGCATCTTGTGGACGAACGGGCCGACCGCGTTGGAGAACGCGTTGCCGTTGTTGACATCCCAGTTGGTCGACCAGGTCATCGCGCCGCGGATGGTCGGCCACTTGGCCGGCGGCACGAAGCTGCCGCAGTTGTTACCGGTGGCCAGGCAGTCCAGCGCGTTGTTCACCACGGCCGGCGCGACGTAGCCGCCGCCCGCGGCCCGGGTGGAGGCCGGGACGCCGATGCCCACCTGGTCCGGCCGCAGGCCGCCCTGGATCTGGGTGCAGACCTGCGAGGTGATGAAGTCGATGGTGCCCTGGTTGTAGACCTTGCCGTCGCAGCCGTTCATGCCGCCCGAGTTGTAGAACTGGGTGTTGACGACGGTGAGGATGTCCTTGGTCTTCAGCGCCAGCTGGAAGTAGGCGCCGGAGGTGTTGTACATCCCGATGGTCTCGGGGGCCATGGTCAGGACGAAGCCGGGGCCGACCTTGGCCTGCAGGGAGTGCAGCGCGTCGCCGAGCGGGCCGGCCTGGACACCGTTCTCCAGGTCGACGTCGATGCCGTCGAAGCCGTAGTCCTTGATGATCGCGTAGGCGCTGTTGACGAAGTTGGCGCCGGCGGTGGCGTCCCCGACGGTGATCGCGCCGTTCTGGCCGCCGATGGAGAGGACGACCTTCTTGCCGGCCGCCTGCTTGGCCTTGATGTCGGCGCGGAACTGGGCGTCGGTGTAGCCGCCGAGCGCCTTGGACAGGCCCGGGTCCAGGGTGAAGCTGATCGCGCCGGTCCTGGTCGGCACGGCGTCGGCGAAGGACACCGCGATGATGTCGTACGCGCTCTGGACGTCGCTCAGCCGCTGCACGGTCGAGTTGTTGTCGAAGTTCTGCCAGTAGCCGGTGACCACGTGGGCGGGCAGGCCGGTGACCGGCGGGGTGGTGCTGGTCGGCGTGGCGGTGGGGGTCGCCGTCGCGGTCTGAGTGGGCGTCGGGGTCGCGGTCCGGGTGGGCGTCGCGGTGGCCGTGGGCGTCGCGGTGGGGGTGGGGGTGGGGGTCGCCGTCGGCGACGGGGTGCCGGTGCCGCCGGGGCCGATCAGCGCGACGTCGTCGGCCAGGTAGGCGCTCTGGCCGTACCAGCCGTGCAGGTAGACGGTGACGCTGGTGGCGTTCGCCCCGGTGGTGAAGGTGCTGGACAGCTGGTTCCAGCTGTTCTGGTTCGACCAGGCGGACGGGTCGGTGCCGCCGGTGCCGCGCGCACCGAGGTAGACGTACGGGCCCTGGACCCACGCGCTCAGGGTGTAGCTGGTGTTGGGCAGCACGCTGATGGACTGGGTGCACTCGGCGGTGTCACCGGCGCCCGGGGTCGCCTGGAGCGCGCCGGTGCCGGAGTGGACCGGGGAGGAGACCGTGGTCGCGGCGCCGGTGCAGGTCCAGCCCCCGAGCCCGCCGTCGAAGCCGCCGTTGTCGACCAGGTTGCCGACCGCCGCGCTGGCGCCGCCGGCGAAGAGGGCGAGGCCGCCGCCGGCCAGGGCGAGGGCGGTGGCACCGGCCGCGACGGCCGGGAGGGGGCTGCGCCGACGCTTGTGCGAGGGCTGGTTCAGCGTACGGGCCATGGGGCGACGCTCCTGGGGGAGGAGCGGCCGCCGCGGTGGGGGGCGCGGCGGCCGCGTGTGGGGGAGGGGAGGTCCGAAGTGAGCCTGCGGGGCGGAGCCGGAGGATCGTTCCGTCCCGGATCAAAAGCTGGACTAGACCATTGCTGGTCGTCAAGCATCGGAAGAACGGCTTACGGTTCCGTTAAGGATTCGGAGACCGTTCCGTGTCCGCGCCCCGGGAGCCTCTCAGCGACCCCGCGGCCCGCCCGGACGACCTCCGACACGCCCGTCGGGACAGACTTCGTACAGGACCGTGACCAGACCGCTACCTGCGGCTTTACTGTGCACCTGCGCGCCGGAGTAGGCTGCGCCCGGGGCGGAGACGCACCAGTTGCAACGAGCACGGAGGGGCCGGGAAAGATGGGTCTGCGCGATGTCGCCGAACGGACGCCGGGGCTGCGCACCCTGCTCGGCGGGATGTACGGGCTCTACGGTCGACGGGTCGAGGTCCACCTCGCGAGCACCCCGCGCCACATCGGCGTGATCCTGGACGGCAACCGCCGCTGGGCCAAGGCGGCCGGTGGCTCCACCGCGTACGGCCACCAGCGCGGCGCCGACAAGATCAGCGAGTTCCTCGGCTGGTGCGACGAGACCCACGTCAAGGTCGTCACCCTCTGGATGCTCTCCACCGACAACCTGGACCGCCCGGCCGACGAGCTCGTCCCGCTGCTCGGCATCATCGAGGACGCCGTCACCGGCCTGGCCGCCGCCCGCCGCTGGCGGGTCAACCCGGTCGGCGCGCTGGACCTGCTGCCGCAGCACACCGCCGACGTGCTCAAGCGGGCCGCCGACCAGACCGCCGACATCGACGGCATAACGGTCAACGTCGCGGTCGGCTACGGCGGTCGGCACGAGATCGCCGACGCCGTCCGCTCGCTGCTCCAGGAGCAGGCCGGGCGCGGCACCTCGATCGAGGAACTGGCGGAGGTCCTGACCGTCGAGCACATCGCCGAGCACCTGTACACCCGCAACCAGCCCGACCCGGACCTGATCATCCGCACCTCGGGCGAGCAGCGGCTGTCCGGCTTCCTGCTCTGGCAGAGCGCGCACAGCGAGTTCTACTTCTGCGAGGCGTACTGGCCGGCCTTCCGCAAGGTCGACTTCCTGCGTGCGCTGCGGGCGTACGAGCAGCGCCACCGGCGGCTGGGGCTGTAACCCCGGCACGGCGGCCCCGGCCACCGACCCGTCCGGAGGAAATGACCGCCGTAGGCCTGGCCTACCCGGTGCCGGCGCGAGGCCAAACGTTCACCGGCAATGATCCGTCAGTTCTCCGGGGGCGCGAATGCACCGCTCCCCGCCTGGGAATACTCCAGTCAGTCCGGTCCCGAGGCCACCGGGGCAGCGGGGGCCGGCATGCCGCGGATGACGCAGGGTCATCCGCTCTGGAGGCCTAGTGGTCAGTTCGAAGAGCCGCCGGACACCAGACCGGCGCACGTACGTTCTCGACACGAGCGTGCTCCTGGCGGACCCGCTCGCCATGACCCGCTTCGAGGAGCACGAGGTCGTCCTCCCGGTGGTGGTCGTCACCGAGCTGGAGGCCAAGCGACACCACCCGGAGCTGGGCTACTTCGCCCGCCAGGCGCTGCGGCTGCTCGACGACTACCGGATCCGCCACGGCCGGCTCGACGAGCCGATCCCGGTCGGCGAGCTCGGTGGCACCATCCGGGTCGAGCTCAACCACTCCGACGTGTCGATACTGCCGGCCGGCTACCGGGCCGGCGGTGAGGCGGACACCCGGATCCTCGCGGTCGCCCGCAACCTCCAGGCCGAGGGCTACGACGTGACCGTCGTGTCCAAGGACCTGCCGCTGCGGATCAAGGCCAGCTCGGTGGGCCTGCTCGCCGAGGAGTACCGGGCCGAGCTGGCGATCACCTCGGGCTGGACGGGCATGTCCGAGCTGCACGTCCCGGCGGACCAGGTGGACGCGCTGTTCTCGGCCGGCCACGACGCGGGGGTGGACGTCGACGGCGCCACCGAGCTGCCCGTCCACACCGGACTGGTGCTGACCTCGGAGCGCGGCCGGGCGCTCGGCCGGGTCACCGGCGACGGCCGGGTGCGGCTGGTGCGCGGGGAGCGCGAGGCGTTCGGGCTGCGCGGGCGCAGCGCCGAGCAGCGGGTGGCGCTGGACCTGCTGCTCGACCCGGAGATCGGGATCGTGTCGATGGGCGGCCGGGCCGGCACCGGGAAGTCGGCGCTGGCGCTGTGCGCGGGGCTGGAAGCGGTGCTGGAGCGGAGGCAGCACCGCAAGGTGATGGTCTTCCGGCCGCTGTACGCGGTCGGCGGCCAGGAGCTGGGCTACCTGCCCGGTTCCGAGGCGGAGAAGATGGGCCCCTGGGCGCAGGCGGTCTTCGACACCCTCTCCGCCGTCACCACCCCGGACGTGATCGAGGAGGTCATCTCCCGCGGGATGCTGGAGGTGCTGCCGCTGACCCACATCCGGGGGCGCTCGCTGCACGACGCCTTCGTGATCGTGGACGAGGCGCAGTCGCTGGAGCGGAACGTCCTGCTGACGGTGCTGTCCCGGATCGGCCAGGGCTCGCGGGTGGTGCTCACCCACGACGTGGCGCAGCGGGACAACCTCCGGGTGGGCCGCTACGACGGCGTGGTGGCGGTGGTGGAGAAGCTGAAGGGTCATCCGCTCTTCGCCCACATCACGCTCACCCGCTCGGAGCGTTCGCCGATCGCGGCGCTGGTCACGGAGATGCTGGAGGACATCCACCCGTGATCCGCCCCTGATCGGGGCATAGTGGGACAATATGGTCAACTCATGACCCGGAGCCCGCTCCTGACGGAGCGGGCTCCGCCCGTTTCATCACATCGAGTGCTTTCCGTCCGGGAAACCGCCGTACGGTGAATGTGACATGCGCCACGCGAAGGGGAATTGCGTCGACCGTGCCCGGTGCGGCATGGTGAGGGTTCTGTCAGGCCCCGCGTACGGCGCGGCAGGGCTTCCGGACTCCGGGAGTCAGGCCCGGGAAGGTTCGCCAACTCCGGTCGGTGGACACACAATTGAACACCGTTGAGCCGTACGCCGCCCGATTTCAACGCCCGGTCACCTCGGCCGGACGCCGGGCCAGCACCTCCCGTGACCAGAGCACTGTGCGGAGGTCCGTGCCAAGGGGCATCTTGCGCCCGTACGGTCACGCGTGGGCGATGCTGGAAGGAAACCATGTGACTCGGATCTCGGTCCGGGGAGTTGCTGTGGCCTCCGCCACCGCCGTCACCGCTGTCGGTGCCGTCGTGGGTATGGCCTCGGGCAGCGAGGGCAAGACCACGCAGACGGTTGACGTCGCCGGCGCGACCCTGCTTGCCGAAGTCCCCTCTGGCGCCCAGGCGCAGACCATCAGTGACAACATCGGCCAGCAGGCATCCGCCCAGCAGGCCTCCGCCGACGCCGCCGCCAAGGCCGCCGCGGAGCAGAAGGCCGCCGAGGAGGCCGCGCGCCAGCAGGCCGCCGCGGACGCCCAGGCGAAGGCCGATGCCCAGGCCAAGGCCGACGCGGAGAAGGCCGCCAAGGCCGCGGACGACAAGCGCAAGGCCGACGAGGCCGCCGCGAACCGGTCCAAGTCCCGTTCCGCGATGACCGCGGTCGAGGACAGCGCTCCGCCCGTCTCGGTCAGCCCCGGCTCGGTCCAGGACCTGGCCCGGCAGATCGTCGGCAACGACGCGCAGTTCCAGTGCTTCAGCCAGATCGTGAAGCGCGAGAGCGGCTGGGACTACACCGCGACCAACAAGAGCTCCGGCGCGTACGGTCTGGTCCAGGCGCTGCCCGGCACCAAGATGGCCTCGGCCGGTGCCGACTGGCGCACCAACCCGGCCACCCAGATCAAGTGGGGCGTCGGCTACATGAACTCCCGCTACGGCAGCCCCTGTGGCGCGTGGTCGTTCTGGCAGGCCCACAACTGGTACTAGGACCGGCTGCCGCCCCGGCGGCGCGGTTCCCGCGGCCCCCGGCCGTTCGCCCTACCCCCGCGGGC
>NZ_JBHVRT010000038.1:11888-103378 GCF_042885555.1 Kitasatospora sp. NPDC058048
TCCTCACCCCCTGACGCCGCGGCGGGGGCCCGCCCCCCCCCCCGGGGGCCCCCCCGGGGGGGGGGGGACCCGCGCCCCCCGCCGTTCCCCCCCCCCCGGGCGAGCGGCCGGGGGCCGCGGCGTTCTCGGACACGGGTGTCGCCCGGGCGTTGGCCCGAGGGGTGCGGGGTGCGAGCCCGGTTGCGGACCGCGCCGCCCGGGCTGCGCTGACCAGTGCGCCCTCGGGCGGTGCGGTCCCGGTTGCGGACGCGGGGCGCGGAAAGGGGTCCTGGTTGCTTCCCGCACCGGCCGGTCCGCCGGCAGTTGGCCGCGGGGCGACCTCGGTGGCCGGGCTCCGGGGTCTCGTCCCGACTCCTCCCCAGCGGACCGCATCCGAAACCGGATGGAACCTTGCGTTTTGTCCGGTTCGTCGGCATGGGAGGTTCGAGTCGAACGGGCCCGCGGCCGGACTGGCCGCGCCCTCGCCGGGTAGCGTCATCCCTGACGGCCGCGGCGGGACCCGCGGCGTACCGCCGGGCACGGCGGGTTCGGCAGTGGAGCGGTGGTAGCGAGGATGGCGCGGGGCGGAAAGGCCTTCAAGGCCGTGGCCAAGGGCATGGCCGTGGTGGCGAGCGCGGCCGCCGTGATCGAACGGCGCCGGCGGGCCGCGATGGCGGCCGACCCGCACGAGCCGGCCCTTCCGGGGCCGGCCGCCGGGAACGTTCCGGCGCTCGTGGACGGGCACGTCCCGGCACTTGTCCCGGCACTCGCCGAGGTGCCCGGACCGGTCCCGGTCCCGCGGGCCGACCCGGCCCCGGCGGCCGAGGCGGTCCCGCCGTCCGCCGCGGCGGCCCCGGTCACCGCGCCCGCGCCGGTCGCGCACACCGGGTTCGGGCGGGAGTACCACCCCGGCCGCCCGGCCACCCCCGCCGAGGCGGTGCCGTGGGGGCTGCGGGTGGCCGCGGAGTCGACCTGGCGGCTGCTGCTGCTCGGAGCCGCGCTCTACGTCGTCTTCTACGTGGTCGACATGCTGCGGCTGGTCGCCTTCTCGGTGCTGGCCTCGCTGCTGATCACCGCGCTGCTGGAGCCCTCGGTCTCCTGGCTGCGCCGGCGCGGGGTGCCGCGCTCGCTGGCGGCGGGCGGGGTGTTCCTCAGCGGTCTCGCCGGCATCGGACTGGTCGGCTGGTTCGTGGTCTGGCAGGTGTCGACCAACCTCTCGGACGTCACCACCCAGGTGAAGACCGGCGTCAACCAGATGCGGGACTGGCTGGTCACCGGGCCGCTGCACCTGACCCAGCAGCAGATCACCGACTTCGCCAACCAGATCACCAAGGCCATCACCACCAACACCGATCAGCTCACCTCGGCCTCGATCACCGGCGCGCAGATCGCCGTCGAGGTGCTGACCGCACTGCTGATGACCTTCTTCACCACCTTCTTCTTCCTCTACGACGGGGCGAAGATCTGGAACTGGGCGCTGCGCGGGCTGCCGCGGCACTCCCGCTTCGCGATGGCCGGGGCCGGCCCGAAGGCGTGGGCGACGCTCACCGCCTATGTGCGCGGCACGGTCTGCGTGGCCTTCATCGACGCGCTCTGCATCGGCATCGGCGTCGATCTGCTGGGCGTGCCGCTGGCCCTGCCGCTGGCCGTGATCATCTTCCTGGGCGCCTTCGTCCCGCTGGTCGGCGCACTGGTCACCGGCACCGTCGCGGTGCTGATCGCGCTGGTCACCCAGGGGCCGTGGACGGCGCTGATGGTGCTGGTGGTGCTGGTGGTGGTGATGCAGGTGGAGAGTCACATCCTCCAGCCGCTGATCCTCGGCCGGGCCGTGAGGGTCCACCCGCTCGGCGTGGTGCTCGGCGTCGCGGCCGGCGGCATCATCGGGGGCATCGGCGGCGCGGTGGTCGCCGTCCCGCTGATCGCCGTCACCAACACCGTGGTCACCCACCTGCGTCGGCGCAACGAGGCCGGCCAGGCCGTCTTCACCGCGCTCGAAGCCGCTCGCGAGGCCGCCGAACGGACGGCCGGACAGGCCGCCGGGCGCAGCGCCGGGCGCACCGGCGAGCGCACCGCGGCCACCGGTTCCGCCGCGCCGGCCGCACCCGCCGCCGACTGACCCTCCGCCGTGCCGGACTTCCGGTGCGGAGAACGACGACGGGCCCTCCCGGACATGGTGTCCGGGAGGGCCCGTCGGGGTGCCGGGTGCGTCAGGCGGTGACGGCGGCGAGGGCGGCCTCGGAGTCGAGGACGCCGGCCACGGCCTGGAGGACGGCGGCGATCTTCATCGAGGCCTGGACGACCTCGCGCTCGACGCCGGCCTTGCGCAGCACGGCCTCGTGCGAGTCGAGGCACTGGCCGCAGCCGTTGATGGCGGAGACCGCGAAGCACCAGAGCTCGAAGTCGACCTTCTCGACGCCCGGGGTGCCGATGATGTTCATCCGCAGACCGGCCCGCATCGTGCTGTACTCCTTGTCGGAGAGCAGGTGCAGCGTCCGGTAGTAGACGTTGTTCATCCCCATGATCGCGGCCGCGCCCTTGGCGGCGTTGTACGCCTCCGGGGACAGGTTGGCCTTGGCCTCGGGCTCCAGCTCGCGCAGCAGGCCGGGGCTGCGGGTGGCCATCGCGCAGGACAGCACGGTGCCCCAGAGCTGCTGGGCGGGGAGGTCGGAGTTGCCGATGACCGAGCCCAGGTTGAGCTTGAGGTCCTTGGCGTAGTCCGGGAGGGCGGCCTTCAGGTCGTCGAGAGCCATGGGTCAGCCCGCCAGCAGGGCCTGGGCGTCGAGGGTGTCCTCGCCCTTGTTCCAGTTGCACGGGCACAGCTCGTCGGTCTGCAGGGCGTCCAGCACCCGCAGGACCTCCTTGGGGTTACGGCCGACGGAGCCGGCGGTGACCATGACGAACTGGATCTCGTTGTTCGGGTCGACGATGAAGACGGCGCGCTGGGCGGTGCCGTCCTCGCCCTCGACGCCGCAGGCGCGCATCAGGTCGTGCTTGATGTCGGCCAGCATCGGGAAGGGCAGGTCGCGCAGGTCCTTGTGGTCCTTGCGCCAGGCGTGGTGCACGAACTCGGAGTCGCCGGAGACGCCGAGAACCTGGGCGTCGCGGTCGGCGAACTCGTCGTTCAGCTTGCCGAACGCGGCGATCTCGGTCGGGCAGACGAAGGTGAAGTCCATCGGCCAGAAGAAGACGATCTTCCACTTGCCCTCGTAGGACTTGTGGTTGATATCGGCGAAGGCGCTCGCGGCGTCCAGGTCGACACAGGCCTTGAGGTCGAACTCGGGGAACTTGTCACCGATCGTGAGCACGTTCGCTTCTCCTGAAGTGAGATGAGGGGAGCTTGTCCGGAATCCGGACACCACTCACAGTTCCACATCGTGGACTGATCAGGGAAATAGCTACACTGGATGTGTCTGATCGGAGATTGTTATCAGTACTGAATCCCCCACGTCGCGGCCGGGTTCCCGCCGCAGCGGCGGCACCAAGGGCGACCCGACTGTGGCGAGCGCCACAGCCCGGAGCCCGCGCACCCCGACCGTCGCCCAGTTGCGCGCCTTCGTCGCGGTGGCCGAGCACCGGCACTTCCGGGAGGCCGCCGCCGCCACCGGGACCAGCCAGCCCGCGCTGTCCGGGGCGGTCGCGGCGCTGGAGGAGTCGCTGGGCGCACAGCTGGTCGAGCGTACGACGCGCAAGGTGATCGTCACCCCACTGGGGGAGCGTGTGCACCAGCACGCGCGCCGGGTGCTCGCCTCGCTGCAGGCCCTCACCGAGGAGGTCGAGGCCGCCCGCCGTCCGTTCACCGGGCCGCTGCACCTGGGCGTCATCCCGACCGTCGCGCCCTATCTGCTGCCCACCGTGCTGCGGCTGGTCCGCGACGGCTTCCCGGACCTGGAACTGCACGTCCACGAGGAGCGCACCCCCTCGCTGCTGGAGGGCCTGGCCGCCGGGCGGCTGGACGTCCTGCTGCTCGCGCTGCCGGCCGGCGGGGCCTCGCCGACCAAGGACATCCCGCTGTTCGACGAGGACTTCGTCCTGCTCACCCCGCCCGGCCACCCGCTCGCCGGGCGGATCGACGTCCCGCGCGACGTGCTGCTCGACCTGGACGTGCTGCTCCTGGAGGAGGGCCACTGCCTGCGCGACCAGGCGCTGGACATCTGCCGCGAGGTCGGCGCCGACCCGGCGGGCTCGACCACCCGCGCGGCCGGCCTGTCCACCCTGGTCCAGCTGGTCGCCGGCGGCCTCGGGGTGACCCTGCTGCCCGCCACCGCGCTGGACGTCGAGGCCGGGCGCACCGACCGGCTGGCCGCCGTCCGCTTCGCCGCACCGCAGCCCGGCCGCAGGATCGGGCTGGCCGTCCGGCCGGGCTCGGCCCGCAACGCCGAGTACGAGCGCTTCGCGGCCGCGCTGCGCGAGGTGCTGGTCGAGCTGCCGGTCCGGATCGTGTCCTAGGGCCTGTCTTCAAACCCCCGCCTGCGGGGGTTTGAAGACAGGCCCTAGCCCAGGGTGTCCCGGCCCCCGTGCCGGCCCGGCTCGGGGCGGGCGGCCGGGGTGCCCAGGCAGAGTCCGACCGTCGTCGCGACGAGGAGCTCCAGCGCCTCCAGGGTGTCCTGGTCGGGCCGGTCGCCGGGCCGGCGCAGGGTGAGGTGGCGGGCCGTCAGGCCGTCGAAGCCGCCGAGGAAGTGGACGGCGATCCGGCGGGCGGGCAGCGCCAGGCTCAGGCCGTGGGCGGCCGCGAGGGCGTCGAGCATCTCGGTGGCGGTGCCCTCGATGTCGTGCTGGAGCCCGAGCATGATCTCCTGCATGTCCGGGTCGCGCATGGCCAGCGCCCCGAACTCGCTCAGCAGCACGCAGCGTCCGTGCTCGCCGGTGGCGGCCTCCCAGAGCGCGAGCACCAGGGTGCGGACCTGCTCGCCGAACGCGCCGTCGCCGGGGGAGGCGGCGCGCACCTCGCCGACGAAGTCGGACTTCAGCTGCTGGACGACCGCTCGGTAGAGGTCCTTCTTGGTGCCGAAGGTGTAGTGCACCGTCGCCTGTGCCACGCCCAGCTCGGCCGCGATCGCGCGGGTGCTGCCGGCGGCGATTCCCTCCCTGGTCATCAGGTCGATCGCGGCCTGGACCAGTTGCGGTCGGCGTTCGGAGGCGGGGACGTGGGCCATCCAGTCAGGGTAGCGCCACGGGCGGGCAACTGTGTCGTGCGATCTTGTCGTCCAACTTTGTCACCCGACAAAGTTCGGTCTACGGTGGGACGCGACCTGCCCTGACCGACCCGAGGGACCGCCGATGGCCACGTACCTGTACCGACTGGGCCGATACTGCTTCCGGCGGCGACGGGCCGTCGCCGCCGTCTGGATCGCCCTGCTCCTCGCCGTCGGCGGGGTCGCGGGCGCCTTCGCCGGCAAGACCACCGACGAGTTCAAGGTCCCGGGCACCGAGGCGCAGGCCACCCTGGACCGGATCAAGGACACCTTCCCGGCGCAGGGCCACGGCTCCGCGCAGGTCGTCTTCGCCGCCGGCGCGCCCGGCGGCATCGGGACGCCCGAGGCGGTCAGGGCGGTCGGCGAGTCCGTCGCCCGGATCGCCCAGGTGCCGGGCGTGGCCGCGGTGCCGGACCCGTACGCCACCGGCGCGCTCTCGCCGGACGGGAAGGTCGCGCTCGCGCTGGTCTCCTTCGACCACAAGCTCGCCGACGTCACCGACCAGCAGCGCGACGCGGTGAAGGCCGCCGCCGAGCCGGCCCGCGCGGCCGGGCTGGACGTGGCCTTCGGCGGCGACGCGTACAACACGATGGCCCGGATCGAGGGCGGCAGCGAGGCGATCGGCCTGGTGGTGGCCGGGCTGGTGCTGGTGGTCACCCTCGGCACGCTGGTCGCCGCCGGGCTGCCGCTGCTGACCGCGCTGGTCGGCGTCGGCGTGACGATGGCCGGCCTGCTGGCGCTCACCGGCTCCTTCGAGATCATCACCACCGCGCCGGTGCTGGCCCTGATGGTCGGCCTCGCGGTCGGCATCGACTACGCGCTGTTCATCCTCTTCCGGTACCGCCGCCACCTGGACGAGGGCCTGGAGCCGGAGGAGGCCGCCGCCCGGGCCACCGCGACCGCCGGCAGCGCCGTCGTCTTCGCCGGCCTGACCGTGGTCGTCGCGCTCGCCGGACTCGCCGTCGCGGGCGTGCCCTTCCTCACCGTGATGGGTCTGGCCGCCTCCGGGGCCGTCGTGGTGGCCGTCCTGGTCGCGATCACGCTGCTGCCCGCCGTGCTCGGTTTCACCGGCCGGGCCATCGACCGGCTGCCGATCTGGAAGCGGGCCCTGACCGCCAACGGCCGCACCACCATGGGCGAGCGCTGGGGCCGCTTCGTGGTCCGCCGCCCACTGCCCGTCCTGCTGGTCGCCCTGGCCGGGCTGGGCGCCCTGGCGGTGCCCGCCGCGAGCCTGAACCTCGGTTTGCCGAGCGGCGGTTCGCAGGCCGCCGGGACGGACGCGCGCAAGGCGTACGACCTGGTCGGCGAGAGCTTCGGGCCGGGCTTCAACGCTCCGCTGGTGGTCGTGGTGGACGCCCACGGCGCCCCGCAGCCCGAGCAGGCGGTGCGGGAGGTGGCCGCGAAGCTCCAGACCCTCAAGGGCGTCGGGACGCTGCTGCCGCCGACCGTCGACCAGGAGAGCCGCACCGCGCTGGTGACCGTCATCCCGCAGACCGGTCCGGACCACGCGGACACCGAGGCGCTGGTCAACGAGATCCGCGACCGGAAGGCGGAGTTGAAGGCGGAGACCGGCGCGGACATCGCCGTCACCGGCACCACGGCCGCCAACATCGACGTCTCCACCAAGCTCGGCCAGGCGCTGCCGCCCTTCCTCGCGGTGATCGTCGGGATCGCGGTGGTGCTGCTGGCGCTGGCGTTCCGCTCGGTGCTCGTCCCGCTCAAGGCGGTGGCCGGCTTCCTGCTCAGCGTCACCGCCTCGCTCGGCGCGGTGGTCGCGGTCTACCAGTGGGGCTGGCTGGACGGGCTGATCGACGTGCCCAAGGTCGGGCCGGTGGTGAGCTTCGTGCCGATCCTGCTGATCGGCGTGCTGTTCGGGCTGGCGATGGACTACGAGCTGTTCCTGGTCTCCGGGATGAAGGAGCAGCACGTCCACGGCGCGGCGCCGCGCGAGGCCGTGGTGGCCGGGGTGCGGAACGGGGCCCGGGTGGTCACGGCGGCCGCGCTGATCATGGTGGCGGTGTTCGGCTCGTTCGTCTTCGGCCACGACCCGGTCGTCCAGCCGATCGGCTTCGCCCTCGCGGTGGGCGTGCTGGTGGACGCCTTCGTGGTGCGGATGGCGCTGGTGCCGGCCGCGATGGCGCTGTTCGGCAAGGCCGCCTGGTGGTTCCCGAAGCGGCTGGAGAAGGTCGTGCCGCGGGTGGACATGGAGGGCGAGCAGCTGATGGCCCGGCTCGCGCGACGGCCGGCCGGGGACGGGACGCGGGAGCCGGCCGAGCAGCCGGCCGTGGAGCCGACCCGGATCTGACGGCCCCGGCCCCGGAAGCCCCGGCGCCCGGTGGGATCCGTTCCCGCCGGGCGCCCCCGCGTTCGCGCCCCCGCGTTGGAGGGGGCGCGGTCACATCCCCGCGGGCAGCCGCTGCTCGAACCAGACCACCTTGCCGGTGCCCAGCCTGGTCGCACCCCAGCGGTCCGCGCACCGGGCCACTATCTGCAGCCCGCGCCCGCGTTCGTCCTCCGGCCCGGTGCGGCGCGGGCGCGGCAGCAGCGGGCTGTCGTCACCGACCTCGCAGCGCAGCCGGGCGGTGCGCACCAGGCTCAGGGTGACCGGCCGGGTCGCGTGCTGGACGGCGTTGGTGACCAGCTCGCTGACCATCAGCTCGGTCGCCTCGCTCAGCTCGTCCAGCCCCCAGCGGCGCAGCGTGTGCGCGGCCAGTCGGCGGGCCCGGCCCGGAGTCTCGTTGCGCGGCTGGAGGTACCAGTGCGCGACGTCCCCGGCCGGGATGCCGTCGAAGCAGGCGCCGAGCAGGGCGATGTCGTCGCCGCGGTCGCCGGGCGGCAGGATCCGCAGCGCCTCCTGGCACAGCTGCTCCGGGGACTGCCAGCGGGCGGCGGCGATCCGGGCGCGCAGCATCTCCAGGCCGTCGCTGATCGGGCGGGTGCGGGTCTCCACCAGGCCGTCGGTGAACAGCAGCAGGGCCGAGCCGGGCGGTGCGGGCAGTTCGACGGAGTTGAAGTCCACTCCGCCGACGCCGATCGGTGCTCCGGAGTCCAGTTCGACCAGTTCGGCGATGCCGTCCGGGCGGACCAGCACCGGTGGGACGTGTCCGGCGTTGGCCATCACCACCCGGTTGGCGATCGGGTCGTACACCGCGTAGACGCAGGTGGCCAGGTGCTGTTCCCGGCCGAGCCGCTGGGCCTGTTCGTCCAGGTGGTAGAGCACCTCGTGCGGCGGCAGGTCGAGGGCGGCCAGGGTCTGGGCGCTGGTGCGCAGCTGGCCCATGATGGCGGCCGAGGTGAGCGAGTGGCCCATCACGTCGCCGACGATCAGGGCGACCCGGTTGCCGGGCAGCGGGACGGCGTCGTACCAGTCCCCGCCGACCTGTGCGCCGCGCTCGCCGGGCAGGTAGCGCTGGGCGATCCGGACACCGTGCGACTGCGGCAGGCGCAGCGGCAGCATGCTGCGCTGGAGTTCGTTGGCGATCTCCCACTCGCGGGCGTAGCGCAGTGCGGTGTCCACGGCCAGCCCGGCCTGGGTGGCGAGGTGCGCCGCGGTCGCGGTGTCCGCGGCGTCGAAGACCGGGCGGCCGGTGCGTTCGGGAGGGCGGCGGATCAGTATCAGCAGCCCGAGCACGGCCTTGCGCCCGCGCAGCGGCAGGGCGAGGACGGAGGTCCCGGCGGCCAGCCGGGCCACCCCGCGGGTGCCGTACAGCTCGCGCAGCAGCGTCTCGGCGCGTTCGGCGGCGGGGGTGCCGAGGACGGCGGCCTCGGCGGGGCGGCGGCTCAGCAGGGCGTGGGCGAGCGCCCCGCCGCGGGTCACCGGGGTGGCCGGGCCGCCGTCGGCGGTCGAGCGGGCGCCGTAGCGGGAGCGGCGCCGGTCGTCCAGACCGCTCGGGCGGCCGCGGCGGCCGATCCGGGTGCCGGTGCTGTGGTGTATCCGCAGCTCCTCCGGGAAGCCGGGTTCGCGTTCGACGTTGGGCAGCGGGTCGCGCAGGTGGACGACGGCGGCGTCGGCGAGCGTCGGGACCAGCACCCGGCCGATGTTGCGCAGAGTCGCGGCGAGGTCGAGGGCGCTGTTGATCCGCCGGGTCGCCGAGTCGAGGTACGCCAGGCGGTCCGCCATCTCGGTGCGTTCCGGCCGTGCGCCCGCCCGTCGTACCGGGGCTGCCGGCGGGGCCGTCGCCGGGGCCGGTGTCGCGGCCGGGACCTGGCGGCGCTGGCCCGGGACGGCGGGCGGCTGCTCCGCCTCGGTCTTGAGCTGGTCGCGCACGGCTGCCTGTCCTGGATTCGGTGTGGTCGGTGAGCTGTTCTGTTGCACCGGCCGCGGGTGCGGCCGGGCCTGTCCCGGTTCGATCAGCCGACGCGTCGACAGCGCAGGAACAGCTGTTCCTCCGGCGGCAGCGAGGTACTGGCCGGCGCGTACGGATGCCCCGAGCACTCCTCGACGGCGAAGCCGGCCGTGACCAGAACCCGCTCCAGATCCTCCCTCAGATACCCACTGATCCGCAGCTCTCTGCCAAGGAACGGAAGCGGAACGTGATCCAGGTCCGCCTCGACCATACCGAGCGCCAGCAGTCCGCCCGGCCGCAGGAGTTCGCGCAGCTGCCGCAGCACGGTCGGGATCTCGTCCTGCGGCAGCAGGATCAGCGAGAAGAACGCGGTGACGGCGGCGAAGCGGCCCCGGCCGTCCGGCCCCAGTTCGGGGGCGTTCCAGACCCGGTCCGCACGCTCGGTGGCCAGATCGTACAGGTCGATCCGATGGAACACCGGCGCGAAAACGCCTGGGAAGGCGGTCCGCCGGGCCAGCGTGAGCATGCCGTCGGAGAGGTCCGCGCCGGTCACCCGCAGGCCGTCGGCGACCAGCTGGCGGACGGTCGGTTCGCCGGTGCCGCAGCCCACGTCCAGCACCCGGGCGCCGGGTTCGAGCTCGGCGAGCAGCCGCCGGCCGCAGGCCAGCTGTCCGTCCTTGGCGGGGAACGCCTCGCCGTACTCCGTGCCGATGGTGTCGAAGGCGACCGCCTGCAGTGCCCGGGCCGCCCGCCGCCGCCGTACCTCGGGTTCGTCGTCGCCGGCGTCCTCGTCGACGGGGAACGGGTCCGATATCTGTCCGGTCGTCACGTTGCGAGGCACCCTTCCACCCGTGGCCTCCGGTGGCTCCTCCGCGGCCCCGCGGGCCGCTGCCGGTGGCGGTACGTCACGCTCTGCGCACCACGCGGACGGACTGCACCCCGATGCGTTTCCGAGCAGACACTCGTGTGCGTACTGGCATCTGAGAATATGCGTGATCACTGTGCCGTGGGGTCCCTTTCCGGCCAACTCGCCGCGCTTGGGTGGTTGTGGCCGGGGTTGCGGAAGCACGGGGGTGCGGGCGGGGTTGTGCGCGCGGCCGCGCACGCCGGACAGCGCGCCAGGGGAACGTCGATGACCTGCGGTTTTGCCGATCCGCAGGCTGACTATCGGACGTTTATCGAACGTCAATCGGTCCGGTGCACAGTGGAGTCCAGCGCCGGGGAAGCGTTGAGGGCGCTCCCGCAGCCGGGGGGCTGCGGGGGCGCCGACGCGCGGAACGGGGGAGGTTCTCCGCGGGGGAGCGGAAGCCTTACGGCGCGGGGGGAGAGAGGGGCTCGGTGTGCTGCTGGGAGATGAGGTCCGCCACGGGGGAGGCCTCAGGCACACCGAGCCGCGTGAAGATCGCATGGGCCTCCTGGAGGCAGGCGAGTCCGCGAGCCGGCTGGGCGAGCGCCAACAGGGCCTCGCCCAGTGCGGCGTTCGCCAGGCCCTGGCAGTACGCGGAGCCCAGCTCCTGGCCGATCGCAAGCGACTCGCCGGCCGCCGAGGCCGCCTCGGCGGGCTGCTCGGCGACCAGCAGGGCCGAGGCGAGCCTGGCCAGGGTGTAGCCCTCCCACAGGGGGTTCTGCTGCGACTGGTAGAGCCGGTGCGCCTCCCGCAGGTGCGGAACGGCGTCGCCGCCGGAGAGCACCACACCCAGCTGGTAGAGAGTCTGGGCGAGCAGCGGGCCGTTCTTGGACTCCCGGGCGGCGGCGACACCGTCACCGGCGGACCGGACCGCCGTCTCGGTCATCCCGAGCCGGTGCTGTGCCCGGGCCATGTTGCTGACGATGCGGGCCTCGGCGGTCGGCGCGCCCACCGCCTGGCTGGTGGCCCGGGCCTGTTCCATGAACGGCAGGGCCTCGGCCGGGCGGTTGCCCAGGCTCAGGATCACTCCCAGGATGTTGGCGGTGGCCAGCAGCTGGACGGTCGGGACGTCCGGTGACTGGTGGTCCAGACTGCGGCGCAGCGAGTGCTCGGCGCCCTGGAAGTCACTGGTGACGTAGTTCAGGGCCCCGAGGACGAAGTGCACCCGGGCGAGTGCGGCGGAGTCGTCGCGGAGCTCCGCCTCGCGTCCGAGGGCTTCCAGGACCGGCCGTACCTGGGGGCCGTGGGTCGGGTCCGGATCGAGGCCGTACAGCAGGATCAACAGGTCGATCGCCGCGTGCTGCGAGGAGCGGGGCCCGTTCGCCGCCGCCGCCGTGGAGTTGAGCAGGAGGGCGCTCTCGCTCCGGAGCCAGGACTGGGCGGAACCGCTGGTCGGCAGGCCGATCCCGGGCGAGGACGGCGTGGTGAGCAGCTCGGGCTCGGGGTCGTCCGGTTCGAGGGTCCGGGCCGCGTTGCGGACGGTCGGGATCAGCAGGTCGAGCAGCCGCAGGACGGCCCGTTCCTGCTCCCCGCCGTCGCCCGACCGGTCGTTCTGCCGCTGGGCGTAGAGGCGGAGCAGATCGTGGTAGCGGTAGCGGCCGGGGGTGAAGCACTCCAGCATGTTCGCTTCCACCAGGGCCTCGACGAGCTCCTCGGCGGTGTCCTCGTCCACGCCGAGGAGTGCCGCGGCGGCCGCGAGCGGGATGTCGGGGGAGTCGATCAGCGCGAGCAGTCGAAAGGCGCGGGCCTCGGCGGTGGACAGCTGTCCGTAGCCGAGCCCGATGGTGGTCTCCACGGCGAGGTTGCCGAGTTGGAGCTCGTCCAGGCGGTGACGTTGGTCGGCTAACCGACGGGCCAGGTCGGAGACGCTCCACCGCGGCCGGCTGGCCAGCCGGGCGGCGGCGATGCGGACCGCCAGCGGCAGGAAGCCGCACGCGGTGACCACCGCCATGGCCGCCTCCGGCTCCGCGGCGACCCGCTGCTCCCCGACGATGGCCGAGAACAGCGCCAGGGCCTCCCGCGGAGTCAGCTCCTCGACGTCGAACAGCTGCGCGCCGGGGATGCCGGCGAGCCGGGAACGGCTGGTGGCGAGCACCGCGCAGCCGGAGACGCCCGGGATCAGCGGCCGGATCTGGTCGGCGTCCCGTGCGTTGTCCAGCAGGATGAGCATCCGCCGGTTGGCGAGCAGCGAGCGGTAGAGCGCCGCGCGCTGCTCCATCGACTCCGGGTTCTCGGTGACACCGAGGGCGTGGAGGAAGTCGCCGAGGACGACGACCGGGTCGGCCGGCGAGGCGCCGGCGCCGCGCAGGTCGACGTACAGCTGTCCGTCCGGGAACTCGGCCCGGACCCGGTGGGCGACGTGGACCGCGAGGGTGGTCTTCCCGACGCCGCCGATGCCGGCCAGCGAAGTGACCACCACGGCCTGGCCGGTGGCGTTCATCAGGACCGTCGAGAGGTCGCTCACCAGCTCGGTGCGGCCGCTGAAGTCCAGGACATCGGCCGGGAGTTGGGCCGGTGCCGGGGCGGTGGGCCGGTCCTTCGCCGCCGCTTCGGGCACGGCCGGGAGGGCGAGCGCGGGGTCGGCCGCGAGGATGCGGGTGTGCATCGTGGACAGGCCGACGCCCGGTTCCACCCCGAGTTCCTCGATGAGCAGTTTGCGGGTGTCGGTGTAGACGCCGAGGGCCTCGGCCTGGCGGCCGCAGCGGTACAGCGCCAGCATCAGGAGTTCGCGCAGCCGTTCGCGCAGCGGATGTTCCGTCGTCAGGTTGTTGAGCTCTCCGACGATTTCCGCGTGCTGCCCGATGGTGAGGGCGGCGGCGCACAGGTCCTCGGCGGCGGCCACCTGGCGCTCGGCCAGTCGGAGCCGCTGGGTGTCGGCGTAGGGGCCGGGGATGCCGGTGAGCGGGCGGCCGCTGAACAGGCCCAGTGCCTCGGTGAGCAGCCGGTGCGCGTCCTGCTTGTCGCCGTTCGTCCGGGCGGCCGCGGCCTCGGCGCAGAGCCGTTCGAAGACCGTCAGGTCGAGGGCCTCGCCCGGGATGCGCAGGGCGTAGCCGTCGGCGACCGAGACCAGCAGTTCGGCGGGTGCGCGGACCTCGCGGCGCGGCTCGATGACCGAGCGCAGCCGGGAGACGTAGGTCCGCAGGGCGGCGACCGCCTGGGCCGGCGGGCGATCGCCCCACAGGGCGTCGACCAGGTCCTGGGTGGTGACCGGGCGGCCGGCGTGCAGCAGGAGGGCGCTCAGGACCGCCTGTTGCTGGGGGGAGCCGAGGGAGACGGGCTTCCCGTCGAGCCAGGCCTGGACCGGGCCGAGGACCTGGAAGCGCAGCGCGGGCGAGGGCGGCGTCTCCTGAAACTCCATGAAGTCCCCCGATGGCCTGTGGTGTCGATTTCGTGAAAGGGCGCTCGGCGGTCCGCCGCGGTGCTTCAGCTTAGGCGGACGCCCGACTCTGCCGGACGGTCCCGCAAGTCGCACGATGTTTATCGGACATTTAATCAACCCTACGATACTGTGCCCGCGCCCGCGCCAAGCCGGTCGGGCCGACGACATTTGATGACCGAAAGGCGGCCGCCAATGGCCAACGACCAGAGCGAGACCCCGGTGCCGTCGACGCCCGAGAACCAGGCGCAGACCCCGGCCCCGGACTCCGCTGTGGAGGCCGGCCAGGCTGTCGAGGGCGCGGTCGCCGCGACCTCGAACCCGACCGAGTACACCGAGCCGAGTGCCGACCGGAAGAACGCGATCGAGAACGGGATCTTCGGCGACGAGGCCGACCACCTGCTGGAGCCGGCCAAGCCGGACACCGGCAAGCCGGGCGAGAAGTACGAGCCGGAGAGCATCGTCTTCGGCCACGCGTGAGCCGTGCCGGTCGAGTGCCCCCGTCGCCCCCGTCCGGGCGCGGGGGCACCGGTGGTTATGGGCACGCCAATTCCCCATAGGTGTCAACCGGGTGGCCGAAACATGCCCGCGGTGCACTCATGGTGACCGGCGATATCCGTAACGTGCCCGACGGCGGGTGCGGGACGTTCCGGAATTCCGGATTCACCCGGGGGTATTGCGGTGGTCGGAATGCCGCCGTTTGCCCGCGTTCTGCCGAAATTGCCGAGGAAGATCGTATTCGGCTGAATCGCCCGCCCCGGGGGCGGGGGCGACCTGGTGGGGGTCGGCCGTCCATTCCCGGCCGCCGGGCTCGGGGCGCAGGTAGTGCTCGCCGCCGATGGTGTCCATGTAGATGCCGGTGCGTCCGGTCCTCCGGTCGAGGACGAGTTCACCCACGTGGGGCCGGTAGGCCGGGGTGTTTCGCTGTCGGGTGCTCACCGTGCTGCTCCTCGCTCTGGTCGGCGACTGGCCAGCATCTCTAGAGAAGCTAATATCTCTAGAGATGTCAACGGTCGTATCTCCTTACCGGCGACCGCGGGCACGCCTACGATTTGTCCGAGGCAGAGGGAGCGGCGATGACCGGCAGCAATGGCGACAAGCAGCCCAAGTACCAGCGGATCGCCGAAGCGCTGAAAGCGGCCATCGACAGCGGCCGGTACCGCGCGGGCGACCGCCTGCCCGGCGAGAACGACCTCATGGACGAGTACGGCGTGGCCCGGATGACCGCCCGCCAGGCGCTGGGCGTGCTGCAGAGCGAGGGCATCGCCGAGGCGCGCCGCGGCGCCGGGGTGTTCGTCCGGGACTTCCGGCCGCTGCGCCGGCGCGGCATCCAGCGGCTGGCGCAGGGGCAGTGGGGGTCCGGCCGGTCGATATGGTCGGCGGACATCGACAACCGCAGCCTGGTGGTCGACCAGGTGTCCGTCACCGAGCAGGGCGCGCCCGAGCACGTGGCCCGGATGCTCGGGGCCGCCCCGGGCGCCCCGATGTGCGTGCGGCACCGCCGCTTCGTCCTCGACGGCAAGCCGGTGCTGCTGTCGACCTCCTACCTGCCCGCCGTCCTGGTCGCGGGCACCGCGATCACCCGCGAGGACACCGGCCCCGGCGGCACCTACGCCCGGCTCGCCGAGATCGGCGCCAAGCCCGTGCACTTCCGCGAGGAGGTCCGCTCCCGGATGCCCGGCGCCGAGGAGGCCGCCCGCCTGGAGCTGTCCGCCGGCACCCCCGTCATCCTGATCTGCCGCACCGCCTTCGCCGACGAGGGCCAGGTCGTCGAGCTCAACGAGATGATCCTGGACGCCGCCTCCTACGTCCTGGAGTACGACTTCGACGCCTGAGCGCCGGACGGGGCCCACCGGACGGGGCCCACCGGACGAGGCCGGCTGCCGTCCGCCGCGCGGGAACACCGCCGCCCCGGCCGCAGGGGCGACCGGGGCGGGGCGGGGGCGTGCGGGACTACTCCTTGGAGCGGACGCGCAGGTTGGTGATCAGCGGGCCCTCGGTGGTCTCGCGGAAGAAGTCGTTGCCCTTGTCGTCGACGACGATGAAGGCCGGGAAGTCCTCGACCTCGATGCGCCAGACCGCCTCCATGCCGAGCTCGGCGTACTCCAGCACCTCGACCTTCTTGATGCAGTCCTGGGCGAGGCGGGCGGCCGGGCCGCCGATCGAGCCGAGGTAGAAGCCGCCGTGCGCGGCGCAGGCGTCGGTGACCTGCTTGCTGCGGTTGCCCTTGGCGAGCATGACCATCGAGCCGCCGGCGGCCTGGAACTGGTCGACGTAGGAGTCCATCCGGCCGGCCGTGGTCGGGCCGAAGGAGCCGGAGGCGTAGCCCTCGGGGGTCTTGGCCGGGCCCGCGTAGTAGACCGGGTGGTCCTGGAGGTACTTGGGCATGCCCTCGCCGGCGTCCAGGCGCTCCTTGATCTTGGCGTGGGCGATGTCGCGGGCGACGACCAGGGTGCCGGTGAGCGAGAGCCGGGTCTTCACCGGGTACTTGGACAGCTCGGCGCGGATCGCGGACATCGGCTGGTCGAGGTCGACGCGCACCACGTCGTCGTCCAGGTGCTCGTCGGTGGTGTCCGGCAGGTACTTCGCCGGGTCGGTCTCCAGCTGCTCCAGGAACACGCCCTCGGCGGTGATCTTGCCGAGCGCCTGGCGGTCGGCGGAGCAGGAGACGGCCATCGCGACCGGGAGCGAGGCACCGTGCCGCGGCAGGCGCACCACGCGCACGTCGTGGCAGAAGTACTTGCCGCCGAACTGGGCGCCGATGCCGATCTTCTGGGTCAGCTCGGTGACCTTGGCCTCCAGCTCCAGGTCACGGAAGCCGTGGCCGGTCCTGGCGTCGCCCGAGGTCGGCAGGTTGTCCAGGTAGTGCGCCGAGGCGTACTTGGCGGTCTTCAGCGCGAACTCGGCGCTGGTGCCGCCGATCACGATGGCCAGGTGGTACGGCGGGCAGGCCGCGGTGCCCAGCGAGCGGATCTTCTGCTCCAGGAACGAGAGCATGCTCGCCTCGTTCAGGATGGCCTTGGTCTCCTGGTACAGGTACGACTTGTTGGCGGAGCCGCCGCCCTTGGCCATGAACAGGAACTTGTACGCGTCGCCGTCGGTGGCGTACAGCTCGATCTGGGCCGGCAGGTTGTTGCCGGTGTTCTTCTCGTCCCACATGGTCACCGGGGCCATCTGGGAGTAGCGCAGGTTGAGCCTGGTGTACGCGTCGTAGACGCCCCGCGCGATGGCGGACTCGTCGCCGCCCTCGGTGAGCACGTTCTGGCCGCGCTTGCCCATGACGATCGCGGTGCCGGTGTCCTGGCACATCGGGAGGATGCCGCCGGCCGAGATGTTGACGTTCTTCAGCAGGTCGAGCGCCACGAAGCGGTCGTTGGGGCTGGCCTCCGGGTCGTCCAGGATGCGGCGCAGCTGGGCGAGGTGGGCGGGGCGCAGGTAGTGCGAGATGTCGTGCATCGCCTCGGCCGTCAGCAGCCGCAGCGCCTCGGGCTCGACCTGGAGGAAGGTGCGGCCGCCGGCCTCGAAGGTGGAGACACCCTCGGAGGTGATCTTGCGGTAGGGGGTCGGGTCAGCGCCCAGGGGGAGCAGGTCGCTGTACTCGAAGTCTGGCGTGGGAGCCATGGGGGCGGTCCTTAGCTGTCCAGTTGGTCCGGCTGCGTCGGCGAAGCATCATCCAGGGTAGGACCCGGTGGAAGTCGGCATGCGGACAGGGCAGCCTTGCGTGACCGGGCTCACTCGCGCAGGAGTGCGAGCGACTAGGCTGACCCCGTGGACAACTCGCCGTCGCACGACGATTCGGGGCAGCCGCCGGTGCCGGCGCCCGTACCGATGACCAAGCCCGAACCCAAGCCGGAACTCAAGCCCGAGACCAGGGCGGAGGCCGCGCCGCGGCCGCACGCGCCGGTCGCGGAGGCGGACCTGCGGGTCTCCGACGCCGACCGCGAGAAGGTCGCGGAACTGCTGCGGGACGCCTACGCCGAGGGCCGCCTGGACGCCGACGAGCACGCGGAGCGGATCGAGGCCGCGTACGCCGCGAAGACCTTCGGCGACCTCGTGCCGCTGACCCGGGACCTGCCGGCCCGCCCGCTGTCCTTCGAGAAGCAGCCGCTGAGCGCCCCGCAGGGTCCGCCGCCGCAGCCGCCCGCGCGCCAGGAGTCGCCGACGGTGGTGGCGGTCTTCGGCGGCGCGGCCCGCAAGGGCCGCTGGCGGGTGGGCTCGTACCTGAGCGCCTTCGCCGCGTTCGGCGGGGTGGAGATCGACCTGACCGACGCCGTGTTCGAGTCCCCCGAGGTGGAGATCACGGTGACGGCGATCTTCGGCGGGGTCCAGGTCAGGGTCCCGGAGAACGTGAGCCTGCAGGGATCCGGCATCGGCATCTTCGGCGGCTTCGACGTCCGGGAGACGACCGCGGCGGACCCGTACGCTCCGGTTGTCCGGATCAAGGGCCTTGCGCTGTTCGGTGGTTGCGAGGCGAAGCCGCGCCGCGGCAAGAAGCTGAAGGAATGGGTGCGGCGCCAACTCGGCACCGACTGACCGCCGTTGACCTGCACAGCGCCCGATCGGGGATCAACTCCCGGTCGGGCGCTCGGCGTTGTGGCCGGTGCTCTGCGTAGTCGATTGCGTGCAGTGTGCATGAATCGCGGCCGGGCGGGGTAGTTCCTTCCGCACATCGCTTCTTGGACGGCTGCGCACCGGAGGCGGCCGAGCGGCCGTGCCCGGGCTGGACAGCGGGGGCTCGCGGCCGGCGGGGGAGCGAGGGGTCCCCGTGTCCGAGAGCCTCGTCAGGAGTACGGCCGTGCTGCATCCGATCGAGTCCCGCACCACCTCGCCAGTCGCCGCTGCGCAGGTCCTGGAGCGCCGTTCCGGCGTCCGTCCGCAGCCGCAGCCGCAGGGCGGCCCGGCGGGTTCCCCCGCGGGCGAGGACAACCCCTGGCACACCGGCGCCGCGTGTCGGCGGGACGAGGTGGGGCTGTTCTTCGCGCCCTCCAAGGAGCCGACGGCGGCGCGGCTGGCGCGCGAGGAGCAGGCCAAGCAGGTGTGCGCCCGCTGCCCGGTGCTGCTGGAGTGCCGCGAGCACGCGCTGGCCCAGCCGGAGCCGTACGGGGTCTGGGGCGGGCTGACGGCCGCCGAGCGGCGGGTGGTGCTGGCCCGGCGGCGGCGCCGGGACACGGAGCTGCGCGAGGCGGCCCTGGTGACGGCGGCCGCGCGGCGCCGGATAGCCGGGTGACGACGGGCCCGGGAGCGGGACGGCGACGCACCGCGGCCCCGGCGGAGGGGGATTCCGCCGGGGCCGCGAAGCGCGCTCGGGTGGGGCTCAGTTGGCGCGGTCGAAGTCGATCGCGCTGTACGCCCGCAGCTTCGAGAGCTTGTGGGTGGAGTTGATCTCGCGGATGGTGCCGCTCTTGGAGCGCATCACCAGCGAGCTGGTGGTGGCGGTCTCCGAGCGGTAGTGCACGCCGCGCAGCAGCTCGCCGTCGGTGATGCCGGTGGCGACGAAGAACACGTTCTCGCCGCTGACCAGGTCGTCCGTGGTGAGGACCCGGTCCAGGTCGTGGCCGGCGTCCAGGGCCTTCTGCCGCTCGGCGTCGTCCTTGGGCCACAGCCGGCCCTGGATCACGCCGCCCATGCACTTCATCGCGCAGGCCGCGATGATGCCCTCCGGGGTGCCGCCGATGCCCATCAGCAGGTCGACGCCGGTGCCCTCGCGGGCGGCCATGATCGCGCCGGCCACGTCGCCGTCCGAGATGAACTTGATCCGGGCGCCCGCTTCGCGGATCTCCCGGACCAGGCCGTCGTGGCGCGGGCGGTCGAGCACGACGACGGTGACGTCCTCGACGGCGCTGCCCTTGGCCTTGGCGACCCGGCGGATGTTGACCGCCGCCGGGGCGGTGATGTCGACGAACTCGGCGGCCTCCGGGCCGGCCACCAGCTTGTCCATGTAGAACACGGCGCTGGGGTCGAACATGGTGCCGCGGTCGGCGACGGCCAGTACGGCCACCGCGTTGTTCATGCCCTTGGCGGTCAGCGTGGTGCCGTCGACCGGGTCGACCGCGACGTCGCACTCGGCGCCGGTGCCGTCGCCGACCCGCTCGCCGTTGTAGAGCATCGGGGCTTCGTCCTTCTCGCCCTCGCCGATGACGACGACGCCGTTCATCGACACGGTCGAGACGAGGGTGCGCATCGCCTTCACGGCGGCACCGTCCGCGCCGTTCTTGTCGCCACGTCCGACCCACCGGCCGGCGGCCATCGCGGCCGCCTCGGTGACCCGGACGAGTTCGAGCGCGAGGTTCCGGTCCGGAGCCTCGGGCGCGACCTCCAGGGCACTGGGAAGGTGGTGCGGGTACTGCGTGGTCATCGTCGTTACCTCTCTGTACGCGACGGCCAGTGAGCGCCCGACTACTGCCAGGTCGAACGCCGTGGTGAGGGTATTGCGATCGTATCTGCCCACGAGATGACTGTCTGTGGCGCAGGTCGCTGCTCTGTGGCGGAAACCACCGATTCGCCCGGTATCACCCGTCCGTGGACACCCCTGGTGACCGCCCGGGGATGTGGATGAGTCACCATGTGGGGGTGGCAGCAGACAGCAAGGGCATGAGGGGCCGGCAGACCGTACGGGACATGGTCCTGTCGATGCTGGCCGTCGGTTTCGTCGTCGGGATCGGGTACCTGTTCCTCCCGCACGGATCCGGCGGCGACCCGGTGCGCGTGGTCGGGTACCGGGTGGAGGCGGCCTCCGCCAAGCGCGCCGCGCCGTACCCGCTGCTCTCCCCGGAGGGGCTGTCGGACAAGTGGCGGGCCACCTCGGTCGGTTACCGGCCGGCCGACCAGAACAACGGCAAGGGCAACGCCTGGCACCTGGGCTTCGTGACCCCCTCGGGCCGGTACGCGGCGATCGAGCAGAGCGACGTGCCGCGCGACTCCCTGCTGGCCGACCACGTCAAGGGCGCCGCGTCGGACGGCACTTCCGAGGTGGCCGGCCGCACCTGGGACCGGGTGCAGGGCGAGAAGGACCGCGCGCTGGCCGTCCAGACCGGCCCCGGGACCACCCTGCTCACCGGCACCGCCTCCTACGAGGAGCTGGCCGAGCTGGCGCAGGCGCTCAAGTAGCCCCGCTTCCGCCCGCCTTCCGGGCACGCCGAAGGGCCCCGCGCCGGACGAACCGGTGCGGGGCCCTTCGGCGTGCGCGGGGCGGATCAGGCCGTGGTGACGACCTCGTCGTAGGCCAGGCGCGGCGAACGCGGGAACCAGGCGTCCTCGCCCGGGCGGCCGATGTTGACCACGGCCAGCACCGAGTGCTCGCCGTCGCCGAAGAACTCCTTGTTGATGCCCTCGGCGTCGTAGCCGGTCATCGGGCCGGCGGCCAGGCCGGCGGCGCGCACGCCGATGATGAAGTAGGCGGCCTGCAGGGCGCCGTTCATCGTGGCGGACTGCTCACGGACGGTGCGCTCCGAGAAGAACATGTCCTTGGCCTGGGGGAAGTGCGGGAGCTGGGTCGGCAGCTCCTCGTGGAACTCGTTGTCCACGGCCAGGATGGCGACCAGCGGGGCGGCGGCGGTCTTGGCCTTGTTGCCGTCCGCCATCTGCCGGACGAGGCGCTCGCGGCCCTCGGCCGAGCGGACCAGGACGACGCGCAGCGGCTGCTGGTTGAAGGCGGTCGGGCCGTACTTGACCAGCTCGTAGATGGCCTGGACCTGCTCGTCGGAGACCTGCTCGTCGGTGAAGGTGTTGGCGGTGCGGGCCTCGCGGAACAGGAGGTCCTGAGCGGCAGCGTCGAGTACCAGGGCGTCGGTGGTCATGCTTCTGCACCTCATGCGGAAAAGGGGTTCGTCGGGGTGATCGGCCGTGGCCGTTCACTTCCTCCAACATAGGTGAAGATTCAACGATTCCCCAAGCGGATGTGATCCGCCTCACTCCCCGCCGGGGGTCGCGCCCTCCTCGGCGGCCAGCGCGGCGTCCAGCCGGGCCCGGGCGCCGTCCAGCCAGCGCTGGCACACCTTCGCCAGCTGCTCGCCGCGCTCCCACAGGGCCAGCGACTCCTCCAGCGAGGTCCCGCCGGTCTCCAGCTGCCGGACGACGTCCAGCAGCGCGTCCCGGGCGTGCTCGTAGCCCAGCGCGTCGTCCGGGTTCGGCGCCGCGTCCTGCTGCTCCTGCTGCTCTGCCATGGGTGCCAGCGTAGGGGCTCGGGCCGACACTCCCCAGCCCCGGCCCGCGGTGGCGGGCGACTACCCGGGAGTCGCGGTGACGTCGAAGCCGCCGCCCGCCACCCGCGCGCGCAGCCCCTCGCCGGGCGCGACCTGCGCCGGGTCGGTCACCACCGTGCCGTCCGTGCGCTGGAGCACCGCGTAGCCGCGCTCCAGGGTGGCCGCCGGGGAGAGCGCCACCACCCGGGCCAGGGTGTGTCCGAGGTCGCTCTGCGCGTGGTCCAGCCGGTGCCGCAGGGTGCGCCGGGCCCGCTCCAGCAGGCCGTCCACCTCCTGCCCCCGACCGTCCAGCATCCGGTGCGGGGCGGCCAGCGACGGGCGGCTGCGCACCCCGTCCAGCCCGTGCTGCTCGCGCTCGACCCGGGACAGCACCTGCCGGCGGGCGCGGTCGCGCAGCTGGCGGACCTTGGCCAGCTCCTCACCGACGTCCGGAACCACCCGTTTGGCCGCGTCGGTCGGGGTGGAGGCGCGCAGGTCGGCCACGAAGTCCAGCAGCGGCTGGTCCGGCTCGTGCCCGATCGCGCTCACCACCGGCGTACGGGCGGCCGCGACCAGCCGCACCAGGCCCTCGTCCGAGAACGGCAGCAGGTCCTCCACGCTGCCGCCGCCGCGGGCCACGACGATCACGTCCACCTCGGGGTGCTCGTCCAGCTCCCGCACGGCCGCGCTCACCCGCTCCACCGCGCTGACCCCCTGCACCGGGACGTTGCGCACCTCGAAGCGCACGGCAGGCCAGCGCCGCCGGGCGTTCTCCAGGACGTCCCGCTCGGCCGCCGAGCCGCGCCCGGTGACCAGCCCGACGCACTGCGGCAGGAACGGCAGTGGCTTCTTGCGCTCCGCCGCGAACAGGCCCTCCCCGGCGAGCCGCCGCTTCAGCTGCTCCAGCCGGGCCAGCAGCTCGCCGAGGCCCACCGGGCGGATCTCCGAGGCGCGCAGGGACAGCTGCCCGCGCGCCGCGTACCACTCCGGCTTGGCGTGCACGACGACCCGCGCGCCCTCCTGCACCACGTCCGCGACCTGGTCGAACACCGAGCGGAAGCAGGTCACCGTGAGCGACACGTCGGCCTGCGGGTCGCGCAGGGTCAGGAACACCACGCCCGCGCCGGGGCGGCGGCTGAGCTGGGTGATCTGCCCCTCCACCCAGACCGCGCCGAGCCGGTCGATCCAGCCGCCGATCAGCGCGGAGACCTTGCCGACCGGGAGCGGCGCTTCGGGGGAGCTGGTGTTGGCCATGCGTACGAGGCTAGCGGCGTCCGCCGACACGGCCGAGGCCGCCGCGGGTGCCGCCCCGGCCGGTGGAGCCCTGGACGGCGAGCACCACCAGGCCGACCACCAGCCAGACCAGCCCGACGAGCTGCGCCGTGCCCGAGGCCTCGTACACGACCGCCACGATCACCGCGATCCCCAGCACCGGCACGACCACGTGCGGGAGCCACCGCCGCGAGCCGTGCCGCACCACGTACCAGCCGATCACCGAGGCGTGCAGCAGGGCGAAGGCGGTCAGCGCGCCCACGTTCACCACCGAGGTGAGCCGGTCCAGGCCGTCGTCCCGGTTGGCCGCCCAGACCGCCGCCGCCATCGTGATCACCGCGGCCGCCAGCAGCGCCCGGCGCGGCACCGCGCTGGCCGGGTCGACCGAACCGAGCGCCCGCGGCAGCCGGCCGTCCCGGGCCATCGCGAAGAGCAGCCGCCCGGCCGCGGCCTGCCCGGCCAGGGCCGCGAAGGCCGCGCCGATCGCCTTGCTGGCCGCCACCAGGACGTGCAGCCAGTGCCCGACGCCGCTCTCCACGGTGTCGTAGAAGGCCGAGCCCTGCGCCGCCGGGTCGGCGGCCAGCTGCCGCGGTCCGGTCGGCTCCAGCAGGGCCGCCAGGTAGGTCTGGGCGACGAACAGCACCCCGGCCAGCGCCAGGCACCAGAGCACCGCCCGGGCCACCGCCGCCGAGGCGCCGACCGCCTCCTCCACGAAGGTGGCGATCGCGTCGAAGCCCAGGTAGGAGAGCACCGCGACGGACACCGCCGAGATCACCGCGGTCAGCGAGAAGTCCCCGACGGCGGTGAACGGGGTGTCCCAGCCGCGCCGGGCGCCGTCCTGGGCCAGCGCCACCACGGCGGCGGCCATGAACACCACCAGCACCGCGATCTCCATCGCGAGCACCGCGAAGCCGATCGCCGCCGCCGTCCGCACCCCGGCCAGGTTGAGCGCGGTGGTCACCACCACCGCGAGCGCCGTCCAGACCCAGCGCGAGACGTCCGGCACCAGGGAGTTCAGCGCGATCCCGGAGAACAGGTAGGCCACCGCGGGGATCAGCAGGTAGTCGAGCATCGCCATCCACCCGGCGATGAAGCCCGGGCCCTCGCCCAGCCCGGCCCGCGCGTAGGCGAACACCGAGCCGGTCTGCGGCACGGCGCGCACCATCTGGGCGTACGAGGAGGCGGTGAAGGCCATCGCCACCGTCGCGGCGAGGTACACGGTGGCGACGGCTCCGTGGCTCTTGGCGTCCAGCACGCCGAACACGCCGACCGGGGCCATCGGGGCGATGAACAGCAGTCCGTAGACCATCAGATCGCGCACGCCCAGGCTGCGGCGCAGGCCGCTCGGCGTCGCCTGCTCGCTCACAGAGCTCATGGACACCATATTTGGGTGCTGTTGACCGGGTCTGCACGGAAAGTGTCCGCCATTGGTGGGGCGGCCCGGCGGGAGGCCGGGAGGACGAGCGCGGGTCGCGGCCGCCCGTACGATGGAGCCATGTCCAAGACCGCGCAGCGCCGTGTCCTGCTCGCCGCCCCCCGGGGCTACTGCGCGGGAGTCGACCGCGCCGTGATCGCCGTGGAGAAGGCCCTGGAGCAGTACGGGGCGCCCATCTACGTCCGCAAGCAGATCGTCCACAACAAGTACGTGGTGCAGACCCTGGAGAAGAAGGGCGCGATCTTCGTCGACGAGACGGAGGAGGTGCCGGAGGGCTCGATCGTCGTCTTCTCCGCGCACGGCGTCGCCCCGTCCGTCCACGACGAGGCGCGGGCCGGGAAGCTCGCCACCGTCGACGCGACCTGCCCGCTGGTCACCAAGGTGCACAAGGAGGCCGTCCGCTTCGCCGACGAGGGCTTCGACATCCTGCTGGTGGGCCACGAGGGCCACGAGGAGGTCATCGGCACCATGGGCGAGGCCCCGGACCGGATCCACCTGGTGGACGGTGCCGAGGACGTCGCCAACGTGCAGGTCCGGGACGAGTCCAAGGTCGTCTGGCTGTCCCAGACCACCCTGTCCGTGGACGAGACCATGGCCACCGTCGGCGAGCTGAAGAACCGCTTCCCGCAGCTGGTCAGCCCGCCCAGCGACGACATCTGCTACGCCACCCAGAACCGCCAGGTCGCGGTCAAGCAGCTGGCCCCGGAGACCGACCTGCTGATCGTGGTCGGCTCCAAGAACTCCTCCAACTCCGTGCGCCTGGTCGAGGTCGGCCTGGAGTACGGCGCCAAGGCCGCCCACCTGGTGGACTTCGCCGAGGAGATCCGCGAGGAGTGGCTGGAGGGCGTCACCACGGTCGGCCTGACCAGCGGCGCCTCGGTGCCGGAGATCCTGGTCGACGGCGTGCTGGAGTTCCTGGCCGCACGCGGTTACGACACGGTCGAGACGGTCAAGACCGCCGAGGAGCACCTGGTCTTCTCGCTGCCCAAGGAACTGCGCCGCGACCTGCGCGCCGAGGCGGCGGGCAAGCTCTGACCCCACCCGGAAGGGCCGGTACCCCGCACGGGGTGCCGGCCCTTCCGCCGTGCGGCCCCGTGCCGCCCGGCTCGATGTGGTGCGGCTTCCTGCTGTGCGGGCCCCGGCGCACTCTCGTAGTTTTGTGCACAGGCTGTGGACAATCCACCGGCCGCGAACCGGCCCGGTCCGCGGCCGACGGCGGAGGGTGACGTGATGACGGCGGTATTCGGCGTGGACATCGGCGGCTCGGGGATCAAGGGCGCGCCCGTCGACCTCGCCCGGGGCGCGCTCGCCGAGGAGCGCCACAAGGTGCTCACTCCGCAGCCGTCCGCCCCCGGGGCCGTGGTCGATGCCGTCTGCGAGGTGGTCCGCCACTTCGGCCACCAGGGCCCGGTCGGGCTGACCTTCCCCGGCGTGGTCGTCGACGGCCGCACCAGGACGGCGGCCAATGTCGACAAGGGCTGGATCGGCCTGGACGCGGCGGGCCTCTTCCGCGAGGCGCTGGGCATGCCCGCGACCGTCCTGAACGACGCGGACGCGGCCGGGCTGGCCGAGCTGACCCACGGCGCCGGACGGGCCGAGCCGGGCGTCGTCCTGGTGCTCACCTTCGGCACCGGCATCGGCAGCGCCCTGTTCGTGGACGGCACGCTGGTGCCCAACACCGAGCTGGGCCACCTGGAGCTGCGCGGCAAGGACGCCGAGCGCCGGGCCTCCTCGGCGGCCAAGGAGCGGCACGGGCTGGACTGGGAGCAGTGGGCCGGGCGGGTCGACGAGTACCTGGACCTGGTGGAGGGGCTGTTCTCGCCGCGGCTGATCGTGATCGGCGGCGGGGTGAGCCGCAAGCACGAGAAGTTCCTGCCGCTGCTGAAGGACCGCGAGGCACGGGTGGTGCCGGCGGAGCTGCGCAACGACGCGGGCATCGTCGGCGCCGCCATGGCGGCGGCCCGGGCGGAGGGCTGACGGGCGGGCCCCCGGCCCCGGCGCCACGGCGACCGGTGGGGAGGGGCTCAGCGGGCGCGGTGGATCCGGCGCTGGGCGACGAACCGGGCGAGCACGATCAGCGTGGCCAGCCCGGTGCCGGAGAACAGCCAGCCGGCCCGCAGCGCCAGCCCGGTCGCCAGCGAGACCACCTGGGCGGTGACGCCGGGGGAGCTCACCGGTTCGAGCAGCAGCAGCGCGAGCGCGAAGGCGATCGGCCCGCTGATCGGCGCGGCCAGCAGATCGGCGTAGCGCACCCGGACGGCCAGCTGGAAGCAGACCACCAGGTAGCCGAGGCCGAACAGCCAGCCCAGGTCGTCGAAGAGCAGCCGGTCCAGGCCCGCCACCGCGAGCGCCGCCAGGACGGCGACCACCCCGGTGCCGACGGCCGTCAGCCGGGCCGGCCGGCCGGTGCGCCGCCGCCCGTACAGCTGGTCGTCGCCGCGCCCGCGCCCGCGCAGCGGCAGGCGCAGGCGCAGCCGGGAGCCAGCCGGGCGGGCGGCGGCGGACGGTCCGGCCGCCGGGCGCGGCCGGGAGGCGGGGGCGGGCCCGGAGGGGGCCGCGGCGGTCTCGGGAGCCCGGCCTGGACCGGGGACGGCGGGGGCGTTCGTGCGGGTCGGGGGACGGCGTCTGGGCCCTGGCGGCTGGGTACGGATGCTCTGCTCCACCCGTCCAACGTACGGTCCGATCATCGCCACACTGTGTAATGGACCGTTCAGGTCCCGGCCCGTGTCTTCGGACGGAGCAGTGATGTGATCGTCACTCAGGTCGCCTGACCTGCCCCGTCGGCTCGGCGCACCACGGTCACCGGATCCGCGCACGGGTCTCCTCGCCGGGGACGGCATGACCGATCTCACCTTCGAACGGCCCGTCCGCGTCCGGTGGGACGACGAGCTGTGAGGCGGGGCGGGGGCTGCCCGTAGACTTGGGGGTCGGCCCGTACGGTGCCGACCCAACTCCTCCAAGCCCCCGGGACTGCGCTTCATGTCGCTCACGATCGGAATCGTCGGCCTGCCGAACGTCGGCAAGTCGACCCTGTTCAACGCCCTGACCAAGAACGACGTGCTGGCGGCCAACTACCCGTTCGCCACCATCGAGCCGAACGTCGGCGTGGTGGGCGTCCCGGACGAGCGGCTGGCCAAGCTCGCCGAGATCTTCGGCTCCCAGCGCATCCTCCCGGCCACCGTCGACTTCGTCGACATCGCCGGCATCGTGCGCGGCGCCAGCGAGGGCGAGGGCCTGGGCAACAAGTTCCTCGCCAACATCCGCGAGTCCGACGCGATCTGCCAGGTCGTGCGCGCCTTCACCGACCCGGACGTGGTGCACGTGGACGGCAAGGTGTCGCCCAAGGACGACATCGAGACCATCCACACCGAGCTGATCCTGGCCGACCTCCAGACCATCGAGAAGGTCCTGCCGCGGCTCCAGAAGGAGGCGCGCCTCAAGAAGGAGACCGCCCCCGTGCTGGCCGCCGCCGAGGCCGCGCAGGCGATCCTGGAGACCGGCAAGACCCTCTTCGAGGCCGGTTTCGACACCGCCCCGATCCGTGAGCTCCACCTGCTGACCGCCAAGCCCTTCCTCTACGTCTTCAACGTGGACGAGGACGAGCTGGCCGACGAGGACTTCAAGGACGCCCAGCGCGAGCTGGTCGCCCCGGCCGAGGCGATCTTCCTGAACGCCAAGATCGAGTCCGAGCTGATCGAGCTGGACGACGCCGAGGCCCTGGAGCTCCTCCAGTCCATGGGCCAGGAGGAGCCCGGCCTCGCCACCCTCGCCCGGGTCGGCTTCGACACCCTCGGCCTGCAGACCTACCTGACGGCCGGCCCCAAGGAAACCCGCGCCTGGACCATCAAGAAGGGCGCCACCGCCCCCGAGGCCGCCGGAGTCATCCACACCGACTTCCAGAAGGGCTTCATCAAGGCCGAGGTGATCTCCTTCGCCGACCTGGTCGAGACCGGCTCCATCGCCGAGGCCCGCTCCAAGGGCAAGGCCCGCATCGAGGGCAAGGAGTACGTCATGCAGGACGGCGACGTGGTGGAGTTCCGCTTCAACGTCTGATCGACCCGCTCCCCGAGCCGACCGGATCCGCCACCTGCGCGGGTCCAACGGGGCCCGCCTCCCCCGAGGCGGGCCCCGTCCGTTTTCCCGTGACGGCCCGGTGCCGAGTTCCTCGGCCTGCCGGACCGCCTCCAGTGGTACGTTATGTGGTACCACTTGCGGAAAGGGGTAGGTCGATGTCAATCACTGCCAGCGAGGCGCGCAAGGCTCTCTTCCCGTTGATCAAGAAGGTCAATGACGATCACGAGGCCATCGAGATCGTCTCCAAGCACGGGAATGCCGTGCTGGTCTCGGCCGAGGACTACGCCGCCCTGCGCGAGGGCTCCTACCTGTTGCGCTCGCCGGTCAACGCCCGCCGCTTGCTCAAGGCCTACGAGAACGCCCTCGGCGGCACAGGGCTTTCCGAGCGGGGGCTCATCGACCCTGATGCGACGGATTCCGAGAAGGGCGTCGTGTCCCGAGGCTCGTATTCGAGGAGGGTGGCTGGGAGGACTACACGTCCTGGCTCAAGAGCGACCGCAAGATGCTCGCCCGGATCAACAAGCTCATCGAGGACGTCCTGCGTGACCCGTTCACCGGGATCGGCAAGCCCGAGCCGCTGAAGTACCACTTGCCCGGCGCCTGGTCGCGGCGGATCGACGACGAGCACCGTCTCGTCTACCTGGTCACGGATCGGGAGATTGTCATCCTGGCTGCCCGCTACCACTACTGATCGGCAGGTTCGGGTCGGCGTCACCGTGCGGATGTTCCGCTTCAACGTCTGATCGACCCGCTCCCCGAGCCGACCGGATCCGCCACCTGTGCGGGTCCAACGGGGCCCGCCTCCCCTGAGGCGGGCCCCGTTCTCTTTCCCGTACCGGCCCGGTGCTGTGCGGGCCCCGGGGTCAGCCGATGGTGACGGTGAGCAGGCCGTCGGGGGCGGCCGAGACGGTGACGGTGGCGAGCGTGTCGGCGTGGGCGTCCGGGTGGTGGGGGAGGGCGCGCGGGCCGATGCCGATGACGCGGGTGCCGGCGGCCCTGGCGGCGGCGATGCCGGCGCCGGAGTCCTCGAAGGCGAGGCAGTCGGCGGGGGCGAAGCCGACGGCGGCGGCACCCTTGAGGAAGCCCTCGGGGTCGGGCTTGCTGGCGCCGACGGACTCGGCGGTGACCAGGACGGGCGGCAGCGGCAGGTCGGCGGCGGCCATCCGGACCCGGGCGAGCGGCTGGTCGGCGGAGGTGACCAGGGCGTGCGGGAGGCCGGCCAGCGAGGCGAGGAAGGCGGCGGCGCCGGGCACCGGGACGACGCCCTCGGTGTCGGCGCGCTCCTCGGCGAGCATCCGCTCGTTGTCGGCCAGGTTGAGTTCGACCGGGCGTTCGGGCAGCAGGGCGGCCATGGTCGCGTGGCCCTGGCGGCCGTGCGCGACGGCGAGCACCTCGGCGGGGTCCAGGCCGTGCCGCTCGGCCCAGCGGCTCCAGCAGCGCTCGACCACGGCGTCGGAGTTGACCAGGGTGCCGTCCATGTCCAGGAGGAGGGCGCGGGCGGTCAGCCGGACGGGAGTAGCGGGCATGGGGCGGCTCCTCGGGGGGTGCGACGACAGCAGAGCCGGAGAATGCGAGCTCTTTGTTTCTCGATGATACAAAAGATCACCCGAGCAGGTGGGCGTTGACCGCGCGGGCCTCCGCGGCCAGCTCCGGCAGCTCCACCACCTCGATGCCGGCCGCCGTCAGCAGTGCGGTGCCCTGGCAGTCGGTGACGAACAGGTCCGGCTCGCGCCAGGCGACCACCACGCGCGGCACGCCCGCCGCGACGAGCAGCCGGGCGCACGGCATCGGCCGCGAGGCGCGCTGCCCGCAGGGCTCCAGCGAGCTGTAGACGGTCGCCCCGCGCAGCCGGGGGTCGCCCGCCGGGAGCTTGGCCAGTGCCGCCTCCTCCGCGTGGTCGTGCGGGGCGGTCTCCCGGCTGTAGCCCTCCGCCAGCACCGTGCCGTCGGCGCCGACGATCACCGCGCCGACCGAGAAGGCCGTCCCGGACGGCGGGCAGCGGCGGGAGAGCTCGACGGCCCGGCGCAGGTGGTCGAGGTCGGTGGACGCGGACAGGGTCACGGCGCGGGCTCCTTCGGGGCGTACCTGAGCAGGACGACGTCGCCCACGGTACGTGCCTCCAGCAGCCGCATCCGCCGGGCCGGCCCGCCCGGGAACGCGGAGGGGCGGACGAACCGGGGCGCCTCGGCCTGGCCGACCAGCAGCGGGGCGACGGCCAGCTGGAGTTCGTCCGCCAGCCCCTGGGCCAGGAACTGGGTGTGCACGCCCCCGCCGCCCTCGACCATCAGCCGGCGAACCCCGCGGGCGCCCAGGTCGTCCAGCACCGCGCCGAGGTCCACCGCGTCGCCGAGTGCGACCACCTCGGCCAGCCCGTCCAGCCGGGGGTGCAGCACCGCCGCCCCGGCGTCCGTGGTGTAGGCGAGGCGGGCGCCGCCGGTGTGCCAGAAGCGCAGCCCGGCGTCGAGCGCTCCGCTCGCACTGAGCGTCACCTTCAGCGGGTACTCAGGCCGGCCGGCCGCCAGCCGGGCGGCCCGGCGGGCGGGGTCGTTGACCAGCAGTCGGGGGTTGTCGGCGCGCAGGGTGTTGCCGCCGACCAGGATCGCGTCGGCGGCGGCGCGCTCCTCGTCGACCCGGTCGAAGTCGGCGGCGTTGGAGAGCAGCAGCCGGTCGGGGGAGGCGTCGTCGAGGTGGCCGTCGAGCGAGACGGCGGCGCTCAGCAGGACGTAGGGGCGCGGGCCGGGCATGGGCGGGGACCGTTCTGTCGGGGGCGCCTCCACGGTACGGCGGCCGGGTGCGGCCCGGGCCCGCGGTGACCGGCATTCGAGACGGATCTTCTCGGCATGCGGGATGCCGGGTAGCGTCGGGGGAGCCGCGGAGCCCCGCGGCCGACCGCATCCAGGGGGGACCTCATGACCGGACCGCAGCCCGCCGCCGTCTACACCCACGGCCACCAGGAGGCCGTGCTGCGCTCGCACCGCTCCCGCACCGCCGCCGACTCGGCCGGCTACCTGCTGCCCGAACTGCGGCCCGGGCAGGCCCTGCTGGACGTCGGCTGCGGGCCCGGCACGATCACCGCGGACCTGGCCGAACTGGTCGGCCCGCAGGGGCGGGTGGTCGCGGTGGACGCCTCCGCCGAGGTGCTGGAGCAGGCCGCCGGGCACATCGCCGGCCGGGGCCTGTCCAACGTCGCCCTCGCCTGCGCCGACGTGCACCGACTGCCGTACCCGGACGGTGAGTTCGACGTGGTGCACGCCCACCAGGTGCTGCAGCACGTGGCCGACCCGGTGGCCGCGCTGCGCGAGCTGCGGCGGGTGGCGGCGCCGGGCGGCGTGGTCGCGGTCCGCGACGTCGACTACGCCTCGATGACCTGGTTCCCGGAGGTGCCCGCGCTGGACCGGTGGCTGGAGCTGTACCGGCGGACCGCCCGCGCCAACGGCGGCGAGCCGGACGCCGGCCGGCGGCTGCTGTCCTGGGCCCGCGCGGCCGGCTTCACCGAGGTCACCGCGAGCGCCGGCACCTGGACGTACGCGACGCCCGAGCAGCGCGCCTGGTGGGGCGGGCTGTGGGCGGACCGGGTGACGGGCACCGCGCTGGGCCGGACGGCGGTCGAGCGGGGCTTCGCGGACCAGGACGAGCTGGGCCGGATCGCGGACGGCTGGCGGGAGTGGAGCGCCGCGGGGGACGGCTGGTTCTCGATGCTCCACGGCGAGATCCTGGCCCGCGGCTGAGCCGACGCGGCCGAGCCGACGCGGGGCGGGCCGGGCGGTCCGGGCAGGGCGGGCAGGGGCGGGCAGGCGTTCGGAAAGATCGGGTAAAGTCGCGCGACCGTTCAGATCGGGCCCGTTCGGGTCCGAGCCATGGTGCCGAGTGCCGGGCCGATGCCCGTTCCGGTGGGTTGGGGGAGTCCACGTGTCCAAGCCTGAGTCCGAGCCGCCCGTTCCGGGGCCGGAGTCGCCCGCGGCCACGGGGGCCGACACGGACACGGACACCCGTCCGGGGGCGGGCGCGGAGGCCGGCGCGGGCGCGGACGCCGGCGCGGGGACGGACACCGGTACAGGGACAGGCACGGACCCGGACCCGGACCCGGCGCAAGCGCCGACGGCCGGTCAGGATCCCCGGGTGGACTTCCGCAAGGACACCGCGGGGCCCGCGAGCCCGGTCGAGCCCGAGCAGGACCAGGCCCGGCCCGCCGCGTCCGAGCAGGACCGGGCCGGGTCGGAGCCCGCCCCGCCCGCCGTCGACCCCTGGGCCCCGCCCGCCGCCGTCGACCCCTGGGCCGCGCCCGACCTCTCCGCCGGCCCGCCCGCGGGTCCGTCCGTCGCCCCGGCCCCGCAGGCCGTCCCGCCGTCGGCCGCCCCGCCCCAGCCGCCGTACCCGCTGCCCGCCGGTGGCTGGGCCTCCGTCACTCCCCCCGCCGGGTCGGGCTTCCCGCCCGGCCACCCGTACGCCCAGGCCCCCGGTCCGGGGCAGGCCGCCCCCGGGCCCGGGTTCCTCCCCGGCCCCGGCCCCGGGCCCGCCCCCACCAACGGCTTCGCCGTCGGCTCCCTGGTCACCGGCCTGCTCCTGGTGTCCCCGGTGGCCCTGGTCTTCGGCATCCTCGCGCTGGTGCAGATCAACCGCCGCAAGGAGCGCGGCTCCGGCATGGCGGTGACCGGCCTGGTGCTCGGCACGATCGGCACGGTCCTGCTGGCCCTCGCGCTCGGCGCGGCCGACTTCAGCTCGGCGCGGGCCGGCCGCTTCGGCCAGGCCCCGAAGGCGCCGGCCGGCTCGGTGCACTGGTCCGAGCTCAAGGCCGGCGACTGCTACGACTCCCCCCAGGGCGGTTCGACGACGCAGGGGAACGGCGACGAGACGGTGTACTGGGTGCACCGGGTGGCCTGCACCGAGCCGCACCACGGCGAGGTGGCGGGCACCGCCGAGCTCCCGAGCGGCAACGGCCTCTACCCGGGCGAGAGCGCGGCCCGCGAGTCGGCCGGCCGGCTGTGCCGCGCGGTGCTGAACGGCTACGCGCTCGACCAGTGGACCGTCCCGGACGGCATGGACGACGTCTACCTCTACCCGACGGCGAGGAACTGGGCGTCCGGCTCACGGTACGTCACCTGCGCCTACGAGGACCGCGAGGACCGGCACCGGGGAACGGTCCGCACCGACCGGAGCCGCCTGACCGCGCCCCAGCTGGCCTACCTGGAGGCCGCCCGGAGCTTCAACGACGTCTACCTGGACCCGCCGGACGCGGACGTGGCCGAGGCCGAGGCCGACCACCGGGCGTGGGCCCGCCGGATGGCGGTGGCCTCGCGGACCCAGGCGGCGGTGCTGGGCGGGCCGTCGGTGCCGTGGCCGGCCGACGTCCAGCCGAAGATCGCCAAGCTGGTCGAGGCCAAGTCGCAGGCGGCCGCCGCCTGGGACGCCGCGGCCTCCGGCGGCGACCTGGCGGGCGACCTCCGCCGGGCCAGGGCGACGGAGGCCAGGATGGCGCCGACGATCCTGGACATCCGCCGCGGGCTGGGCCTGTCCACCGGCGAGCAGGCGCCCGACCTGCGGGTCTGAGGCGCCCGCGCCCCTGGTTACCGGCCGTTGACCGGGCCCGTACCTGCCGGTAACCCACCGGCCGTACCGTCGTGGGCGCGTCCCCGGCCCGACCCCCACGCGAGCCGGGGACGGGCCCGCCCCACGTGAGTGGAAACGGGTCCGGCCCGGAGCGGGACGCCCGGCGGGAGGCCCCGGGTACCCTCCCGCCATGGGCACCTACCGGGTCATGCGGCAGGACGACAACGGCAATCGCTTCCTGGTCGCCAAGGGTCTCGACCGGGCCGAGGCCCGGCGGCTGGCCGACGGCTTCGAGGCCCGCGGCCACAAGCAGATGTACTGGGTCGAGGCGGACGGGGAGGCCCGGCCGGAAGCGGCGGACGGGACGGTCCGCAACGCCTGAACCCGTAGGGTCGGCCGCATGGACGCCACGACGGACACCCCCGAGACCCCCGACCCCCGCGCGACCCCGGCCGCTCCCCGGATCGTGGTCGGCGGCGCGCTGGTCCGCGGCGGCCGGGTGCTCGCCGCCCGGCGCAGCGCGCCCGAGTCGGTGGCCGGCCGGTGGGAGTTCCCCGGCGGGAAGGCCGAGCCCGGGGAGACGGAGGCGCAGGCGCTGGAGCGCGAGCTGCTGGAGGAGCTCGGCGTCCGGGCGCGCGCGCTGACCCGGCTGCCGGGCGCGTGGGCCGTGCGCCCCGGCCTGGAGCTGCGCTTCTGGGCCGCCGAATTGCTGGCGGGCGAGCCGCGCGCGCTGGAGGACCACGACGCGCTGCGCTGGCTGGGCCCGGACGAGCTGGACGCCGTGGACTGGATCGACCACGACCGTGACGTGCTGCCGCACGTCGCCCGGCTGCTCACGGAGGGCGGGACGGCGGGGGCGGGCGGCGTCCCGACCGGGGGCGACGCGCCGTCCGCCGGGTAGGTCAATCGGACAAGACGACCCAGGCGCCGGGATAGCCTGGAGGCTGCTGGGTATGTCACTTTTCGGCACTATTCGTCACCATCGGTGAGCCGTCCCCAGCCGGCGACGCCGATCCCGACCAGAGCCGGAGGCCCCGTCGGTGTCGACTACCGGGAACGGCGCCGGGGGAGAGCGGCGGGCAGGCTCCGCGGGGAGCGCCGCCGCCCGCGCCCGACTGCGCCGCGCCGCCCGTCCGGCCGCTCCCCGGCCACCGGCCGGCCGTCGCCGCGGCGGCACCGGCGGGGCCCCCGGCGCCGCGGGTCCCGACCAGCCGGCGCCGACCCCGGTGGCCGGCCCCGGCGCCCGGTCCGATCTGCGCGGCCGTCCCGGCCGGCCGTTCCCCGGCGGGCCCGCCGACGCCCCGGGCGGTCCGGGCGCCCCGGGCGGTCCCGGTGGTCCGGGCACGCCCGCCGAGGGCAGCCTGCTGGACATGCTCAGGGTCGCCATCGCGATCCTGGACACCGCGGGCCGGGTGGTGCTCTGGAGCCCGGCCGCCGAGGAACTGCTCGGCTGGCCGAACGAGCTGCTGGTCGGCCGCCGGATCGACGAGCTGATCCCCGACCGGGAGCAGGTCGCCCGGATCCGGCGCGCGATCCAGGACACCCTGCGGCACGGCCGCTGGGCCGGCCCCGCCGAGCTGCGCGACCGGGACGGCTCCCCGATCGCCGTGGACGCCCGGATCTCCCTCCTGGTGGACGGCGACGGCACCCCGTTCCTCCAGGTCAACATGGCCGAGGCGGCCGCCGTCCGGGCCGTCGAGCGGGACCTCGCGGTGCGCGACGCGCTGTTCGAGCAGTCCCCGCTGGGCATCGCCATCATGGACACCGACCTGCGCTACACCGCCGTCAACCAGACCCTCGCCGAGATGAACGGCGTCGCCCTGGACGACCACGTCGGCCGCACCACCGGCGAGACCCTGCCGGAGCGGGCCGCCGACGAGATCACCGCCATCCAGCGCCAGGTGCTGGCCACCGGCGAGCCGGTCATCGACGTCACCCTGGCCTCCCCGGTCACCACCCGGGCCGGCTACCGCTCGATCTCCTACAGCCGGATGACCGACCGTTCCGGCCGGGTGCTCGGCATCTCCGGCACCGTGATGGACGTGACCGAGCGCTACCGGGCGGTTGCCAAGGTCGAGCACGCCCGGCGCCGGCTCTCGCTGCTCAACGAGTTCGGCTCCCGGGTCGGCGACCTCCTGGACGCCTCCCGGATCGCCCAGGAGCTGGCCGGCTCGGTCGTCCCCCGGCTGGCCGACCACTCCGCGGTGATCCTGCTCCAGGCCGTCGCGCACGGCGACGACCTGCCCCGGCACGGCCACGACCGGCGCACCTCGCTGCTCCAGCTCGGCACCGCCTCCGTCCAGGACGGCCCCGAGGTGGACGTGATGCTGCGCCGCGGCGCCCGGATCACCTTCGCCGAGGACTCCGTCTGCGGCCGGGTGCTGCGCACCGGCGTGCCCGAGCCGCTGTCCGGCGCCGACCAGCTGGACGAGTTGACCTACCCCGGCGACCCGAAGACGCAGGCCGCCCGGGACCTCGGCGTGCACTCGATGCTGGTCGTGCCGCTGCGCGCCCGGGGCATCGTGATCGGCCTGCTGCTGGTCAGCCGGTCCGGCTACCGCGAGGGCTTCGACCGGGACGACCTGGCCTTCACCGTCGAGCTGGCCGACCGGGCCGGCAGCTCGCTGGACAACGCCCGCCTCTACGCCCGCGAACGCACCGCCGCGCTCACCCTCCAGCGGACCCTGCTCCCGCAGCAGGTCCCGCAGCCCACCGGCGTCGAGGTCGCCTACCGGTACGTGCCCGGCAGCAGCGGCACCGAGGTCGGCGGCGACTGGTTCGACGTCATCCCGCTGCCCGGCGACCGCACCGCGCTGGTGGTCGGCGACGTGATGGGCCACGGCCTGCGGGCCGCCGCCACCATGGGACGGCTGCGCACCGCCGTCCGGGTGCTGGCCGCCCTCGACCTGCCGCCGGACGTCCTGCTGCGGCACGTCCACGAGCTGGCCGACGACCTCGCCCAGGGCCCGGACGAGGCGCTGCTGGCGACCTGCGTCTACGCGGTCTTCGACCCGACGACGGCCCGGCTCACCGTGGCCAAGGCGGGGCACATCCCGCCGGTGCTGGTGGTGCCCGGCGAGGCCGCCCCGGAGCCGACCCGCAACGGCGGCCCGCTGCGCGGCGGCGCCGGCCGCATCCTCGACCTGCCCTCCGGCGCCCCGCTCGGAGTGGGCGGAGTTCCGTTCGAATCGGTCGAACTGAAGATCCCCGAGGGCAGCCTGCTGGCGCTGTGCACCGACGGCCTGGTCGAGTCCCGGGACAAGGACCTGGACGTCGGCCTCGGCCGGCTGATCACGGTGCTCCAGGAGCCGCACGCCTCCATCCAGGCCGCCTGCGAGGCGGTGCTGGACACCATGGAGCAGGGCCGGGAGCCGGACGACGTCGCGCTGCTGCTGGCCCGGCTCGGCCACGGCCAGGCCGGCACCCCGACGGCGGGCTGGACCCTGCCCGCCGAGCCCACCGCCGTCTCCCGGGCGCGCCGGTTGGTCCGCGCCACGCTCGCCGAGTGGGGCGTCGAGGAGCTCACCGACATCGCCGAGCTGCTGGTCAGCGAGCTGGTGACGAACGCCGTCCGGTACGCCAGCGCCCCCATCGGGGTGCGGCTGACGCTCGGCGAGACGCTGCTGGTCGAGATCTCCGATCCGCTGCCCGACCCGCCCCAGGAGCGGCACGCCGCCGAGGCCGACGAGGGCGGGCGCGGTCTGGAGCTGGTCCACCGGCTGGCGCTGCACTGGGGCGCCCGGGCCGAGGGGATCGGCAAGGTGGTCTGGTTCGAGCAGGCGCTGCCGGGTAATGAGCCGGACGGATCGTGAGCGGAGCGAACAGCGAGGAGGGGGTGTCGCCAGTGTCATCGGGCGCTCAGGGGGAGCGCGCGCTCCGGAAGGGGGCGCGGGCGTGGCATTGTGGTTGCGCGGGCGGTAGGACAAAAACCTTCGCCCGATCTGATGTTGTGATGTTGAGGGCGTGTGAACGTACCCCTCGATGATGAATACTCGGTCTTCTCGACATCCGGACGGTCGCGGGTTGGAGGGGTCGGTCCGTTGAACAGCACTCCGGCGCGGAGCGTGTCGCCGAGGAGCAGCGGTCATGCCGCTGTACCCGGGCAGGCCGGCTCCTCGCACCTGCCCGTACCGGACGGCGCGCCCGCCGGCCGCGGCCACCACCCCGTCGCCGAGGACCGGCCCTGGGGCGCGGGCGACCCCGGCTCGATCTACGACTACATCCGGGTCGCCACCTTCGCGATCGGCCCCGACGGGCGGATCAGCCAGTGGAGCGAGCGCGCCGCCGAGTTCTTCGGGGTCCCGGCCGCCGAGGCCGTCGGCGCCGACCCGATCTCCACCTTCGTCCCCCGCGAGCTCTGGCAGCGCGGCCGGGCCCGGCTGGAGCGCACCCTGGCGGGCGAGGAATGGGTCGGCACCACCCCGTACCGGGACGCCGACGGCGGCGAGGGCCTCGCCGAGCTCTACCTGATGCCCGACAGCTCCCTGCCCACGGCGGGCGCCACCTGCCTGGCTGTCGACCTCGGACGGCTGCGCCGGATCGAGACCGACCTGGCCGCCTCCGAGGCCGTCTTCGGGCAGACCCCCACCGGCTTCGTGCTGTTCGACGACCGGCTGCGGCTGCAGCGGGTCAACGACGCCTTCGCCTCCGGCATGGGCCTGGTCCCCACCGACCTGGAGGGCCTCACCCCGCACGACCTCTTCCCGTCGTCCGAGGCCGACCGGCTCTCCGCCGCCCTGCGCAAGGTCCTGGCCACCGGCGAGCCCGTCTTCGACCTGCGCTTCCACGGCGCCGTCCCGACCCGCGAGGGCAACCGGCTCTGGGCTGTCTCGCTGTACCGCCTGAACGGTTCCGCCGGGCAGACCATGGGCGTCGCCGGGCAGGTCTCCGACGTCACCAGCCGGCACGTCGCCGAGCGCGAGGCCGACGGCGTGCGCCGCAACCTGGCCCTGCTCAACGAGGCCAGCGCGCACATCGGCTCCACGCTCGACCTGGAGACCACCGCCAAGGAACTGCTGGACGTCGTCGTCCCGCCGTTCTGCGACCTCGCCACCGTCGACCTCTACACCGCGCTGCTCTCCGGCGAGACCGTGCCCAGCGCCGGCCGGCTCGGCGACACCGTGCTCACCGACGGCAGCGGCGAACTGCGCCGGGTCGCCGTCTCCAGCGTGGTCGGCGGCGCCTCCTCGGTGCTCGGCTCGGTGACCGGCCTGCCGATCGCCGAGGCCGGCGGCACCCTCTGTTACCCCCGCCGCTCCCCGCACGCCCGGGCGCTGCGCACCGGCCGCAGCGTCGTCCCCGAGCCCGGGCGCGACCCGCTGCTGCGCTCCACCCTGATCGTCCCGCTGGTCGCCCGCGACCAGGTGCTCGGCCTCGTCCAGCTCTCCCGGGCGATCGGCAGCGAGCCCTTCGACGCCCGCGACGTCGCGATCGCCGAGGAACTCGTCGCCCGCGCCGCCGTCTGCATCGACAACGCCCGGCTCTACCGGCGCGAGCACGAGCGGGCGCTGATCCTCCAGCGCAGCCTGCTGCCCCCGGGCAACCCGGCCGCCAGCGGCCTGGAGATCGCCTGCCGCTACCTGCCCAGCAACAACAACACCGAGGTCGGCGGCGACTGGTTCGACGTCATCCCGCTGCCCGGCAACCGCACCGCGCTGGTCATCGGCGACGTGATGGGCCGCGGCCTGCGCGCCGCCGTCGCCATGGGCCAACTGCGCACCGCCGTCCGCACCCTGGCCATGCTCGACCTGGAGCCGGGCGAGGTGCTCACCGCCCTGGACGAGATCGCCCGCGGCCTCGGCGACGACTCGGTGCCGGTCGGCCCGCCCACCCCGTACGGCCGGCTCACCTCGACCGCCGACGAGGAGGCCCGCGAGGTCTACCTGGCGACCTGCGTCTACGCGGTCTTCGACGCCGTCAGCCGGCGCTGCTGGATCGCCAACGCCGGCCACCTGCCGCCCGTCCTGCTCAGCCCCGGCGAGGGCGCCCGGATGCTCGACGTACCGCCCGGCCTGCCGCTCGGCGTCGGCGGCGAGCCCTTCGAGGAGGTCGAGATCGACCTCCCGGACGGCGCCGTCTTCGGCCTCTACACCGACGGCCTGGTGGAGAGCCGCAAGCACCAGCTGGACGAGGGCCTGCGGGCCTTCCGCGCCGCGCTCTCCGACGAGGGCAAGGGCCTGGAGGACCTCTGCGACCACGTGCTCGGGGAGCTCAACCCGCACCACGGCGAGGACGACATCGCCCTCCTGATGGCCAAGGTGCACGCCTTCCCCGACGACGCCGTCGGCAACTGGTACCTGCCGCCCGAGCCCACCTCGGTGGCCAAGGCCCGGGAGCTGGCGTGCAGCTGGCTGCTCGCCCGGGGGCTGGAGGAGCTGGTCGACACCACCGAGCTGCTGGTCAGCGAGCTGGTCACCAACGCGCTCAAGCACGGTCGGGGCGAGATCCGGCTGCGGCTGCTGCGCGAGCGCAGCCTGGTCTGCGAGGTCTGGGACGACGGCTACGCGCAGCCCCGGCAGCGGCGCGCGCAGGAGACCGACGAGGGCGGGCGCGGCCTGCAACTGGTCAGCCTGCTGGCCGAGCGCTGGGGCAGCCGGCGCACGCCCAAGGGCAAGATCGTCTGGTTCGAGCTGGCCCTCTAGCCGCCGCAACGGTGGGCCGGACGGGTGCAGTCGCCCGGCGGCCCGCCGTGTCGGCACGGGCCGGGCGGCCGCGGCGGCGTTCGATGGCCGCCATGCGCGTCCGCCAGCTCACCGCCGCAGCCGCCGCGCTGCTGCTCTCCGCCGGTCTCGGCGGCTGTTCCGACGACCCGGGCCCCCGTGCCCCCGCCCCCGTGCCCGCCCCGGCCGATCCCACCGCCACCACCGGGGACGTCGGGCCCGCCGACCGCACCGCCGTCCGGGACGGCGGCACGCTGCGCTGGGCGGTGGACGGCGTCCCGGCCACGCTGAACGTCTACCAGGGCGCGGCGACCGCCGACTCGGCGCTGCTCGCCCACGCGCTGTACCCCTCGCTGTTCCGGCCCGACGAGCACGGCCGGCTCGTCCCCGACCCCGACTACCTGGCGGGCTTCGACTCCACCCCGCCCGGGCAGCAGCCACAGGTGGTGACCTACCGGCTCAACCCGCGCGCCGTCTGGAGCGACGGCACCCCGATCTCGGCCGCCGACCTCGACGCCCAGCGGACCGCGCTGTCCGGCCCGGACCCGGCCCGCCGGAGCGGGAAGGCGGCCGGGTACGACGCCATCGAGTCGGTCGCCCAGGGCGCCGACCCGTACGAGGTGCGGGTGACCTTCCGGCGGCCGTACGCGGAGTGGCGCGCACTGTTCGGCCCGCTCTACCCGGCCGCCGAGACGGCCGGCCCGGCCGCCGCCACCCGGCCGCCGACCGAGGGAGGCCGGCCGAGCGCCGGCCCGTACACCCTCTCCCGGTACGACGCCGAGGGCGGGACGGTCACCGTGGTGCGCAGCCCGTTCTGGTGGGGCGATCCGCCGAAGGCCGACCGGATCGACTTCCTCGCCGTGCGGCCCGAGCAGCGGCTGGACGCGCTGGACCAGGACCGGCTGGACATCGCCCCGCTCACCGCGGCGGTGGACCGGGCGGCGCCGGCCGCCCCTCCCGAGCCCTCCGCCTCCGCGTCAGCCTCCGTCTCCGCGTCAGCCTCCGCCGCGCCGCCGCCCGCGGCCGCGCCCGAGGCCGCGGCACTGGCGCTGCGGCGGGCCGAATCGCTGCCGGGCGTCACCGTGCACCGGGCCGCCGCGGCCTCGCTCACCCAGCTCACCCTCAACGCGGCGCGCGGCCCGCTGACCGACCCGCTGGTGCGCCGGGCCCTCACCCGGGCCGTCGACCGGCGGCGGATCGCCGACGCCGCGCTCACCCCGCTCGGCCTGCCCGCCGCCCCGCTGGGCAGCCACCTGTTCGCGGGCGACCAGCAGGGCTACCGGGACAACAGCGACGCGGCCGGTCCGGCGGACCCGGGCCTGCTGCTGGACGAGGCGGGCTGGATGCGGCCCGCCGGCGGGGGCACCCGGGCCAAGGGCGGCAAGCCGCTCGCCCTCTCGCTGCTCGTCCCGGCCGGTTCGGCGACCGCCGAGCGCACCGCCGACGCGCTCATCGCAGAGCTCGGGGAGTCCGGGATCGCGGTGCGGCGGGTGCCCGCGCCCGCCGAGTCCTTCGTCGGGGAGCACCTGGCGGCCGGGGACTACGACCTCGCGCTCCTCTCCTGGCCGGCCGGCCCCAGCCCGGCGGTCGAACAGCGCTCCGTCTACGCCAAGCCCCGGCCGGACCTGGACGGCGTGCCCGAGCCGGGCGGCAACTTCGGCCGCAGCGGCACGGAGGAGATCGACCGGCTGTTCGACCGGGCGGCCGCCGAACCGGACCCGGCGGCCCGGCTGGGCCTGCTCCAGGAGGCGGACGTGCGGATCTGGCAGCTCGGCCACTCGGTGCCGCTCTACCAGCGGCCGGAGCTGGTCGGCGTCCGGACCGGGGTGGCCGGCGCGGGCACGTACGGCTACGGGTGGCCGCGCTTCCAGGACGTGGGCCTGCTCAGCTAGAGCTCCCGGGTGCCGGGCACCAGGACGATCGGGACACTCACCGGGCCGCCTCCACCGGCTCCAGCATGCGTTCGACATCGGCGATCCGGGCCAGTTCGGGGCACTCCCGGCGGGCCCGGGCGAGCGCCTCGCGGGCCTCCTCCGGACGCCCGGCCGCGATGAGGGCGGCGGCGAGGGAGCAGCAGGCCAGGGACCGGTGGAAGCGGGAGCCGACCGTGTTCGACAGACGGCGGGCCGTGCGGACGGCGGCCCGCGGATCGTTCCGGAACCGGGCGAGCTCGGCCGCCGGGAGGAAGTCGCGGGCGAGCGTCCGGTCGTGGACGCCCAGTCGGACGAGATACGGCTCCAGCAGTGCTCCGGCCCGCGCGGGGGAGTGCTCCCCGGCGTCGACGCGGCCCACGAAGGTCATGGCGGCGATGAAGGCCACGGCCGGGTCGGCGAGTGTGTGTCCCCGCTCGAAGGCCTCGTCGGTGAGCCGCTCGGCCTCCTCGTAGTGGCCCTCGGCCAGCGCGATCCCGGCAGCGGTGAGGACCATGGGTGTGCCCTTGTCCAGCTCGCGGCGCGCCTCGGAGATCCGGCCCCGGACCAGGAACCGCTCGGCCTCGACGGCGCTCGGCGACTCGGCGTCTATCGTCACGGATCCCGGCCGGAAGGGCATGACGAACACGGCCCAGAGGGAGTTGACCGGGCTCGTCGCGGAGGTCACCGCGGTCATGGCGAGGGAGAACAGCAGCCCGAGGCCGATGCCCCGGGGCAGCTCCGTGGCGGAGGCCGCCAGCCAGGCCCCGAGCCCCGCGTGGACTCCGAACCGTGCGACCGAGACGAGCCACAGCCGCAGCCGGGGCGCGCGGACCGGCAGCAGGCCCCAGGGGAACAGGAATCCGCTCGTCGGCCGCAGCCCCAGTTCGACCGGCACCCCGGCGACCGAGCCGCTCCACAGTTTCCGGCCCCTGCCGTACGAGGCGCTGTACAGCGAGCCGCCGCAGAGCCGGTGGGTGAGCAGGAACCAGAGGTCGGACAGCGGCTCCTGGCCCACCAGGAAGCCGATCGCGCAGCCGAGAGCGGTCGGGCCCGGCAGGTCGTGGAGGACCGCCAGGTACAGGAGCACGGCGCCGACGGCGCGGAACAGCCAGGGCAGCGAGGCACGGAGGTGTTGGATCACGACCGGAAGAGTGTCGGAGGCGGGCCGCGGGGTGAAGGGTGTGTGACCCACCTGTGATCTTGATCCCGTGCGACCTGCCCGTTTCTGCTCACCTGGACGCTTCCCCGTACGATAGGAGGAAGCCGAGGCATGTCGATATGCCCGGCGGGTGGACCGGTAGTAGCAGGCGGAACGGGTGGCAGCGACCGAAGGGGTCGCAAGTGCGCGTCTCGCGGCCGGGCGCCGTAACCCACGATTCCGGGAGAATCCGCTAGGCATGCCCACGCGCAACGACATCCGTAACGTCGCCATCGTCGCCCACGTCGACCACGGCAAGACCACGCTGGTCGACGCCATGCTCAAGCAGGCCGGCGCCTTCGCCGCGCACCAGCACCTCGATGACCGGATGATGGACTCGAACGACCTGGAGCGCGAGAAGGGCATCACCATTCTCGCGAAGAACACCGCGGTCAAGTACCACCCCAAGGATGGTGGCGCGCCGATCACCATCAACATCATCGACACCCCGGGCCACGCCGACTTCGGTGGCGAGGTCGAGCGCGGTCTGTCGATGGTGGACGCGGTCGTCCTGCTGGTCGACGCCTCCGAAGGCCCGCTGCCGCAGACCCGCTTCGTGCTCCGCAAGGCGCTCACGGCCCGCCTGCCCGTCATCCTCTGCATCAACAAGACGGACCGTCCGGACTCCCGGATCGACGAGGTCATCAACGAGACCTACGACCTGTTCCTGGACCTGGACGCGGACGAGGACCAGATCGAGTTCCCGATCGTCTACGCCTGCGCCCGTGACGGCGTCGCCTCGCTGACCAAGCCGGAGAACGGCACCGTCCCGGCCGACAGCACCAGCCTGGAGCCGTTCTTCTCCACCCTGCTGGAGCACGTCCCGGCCCCCAGCTACGACGAGGCCGCGCCGCTCCAGGCCCACGTCACCAACCTGGACGCCGACAACTTCCTCGGCCGCATCGCGCTGCTCCGCGTCGAGCAGGGCGAGCTGCGCAAGGGCCAGACCGTGGCCTGGATCAAGCGCGACGGCTCGATCCAGAACGTCCGCATCTCCGAGCTGCTGATGACCGAGGCGCTCACCCGCAAGCCGGCTGAGGTGGCGGGCCCCGGTGACATCTGCGCCGTCGCCGGCATCGGCGAGATCATGATCGGCGAGACCCTGGCCGACCCGGAGAACCCGATCGCGCTGCCGCTGATCACGGTGGACGAGCCGGCCATCTCGATGACCATCGGCACCAACACCTCCCCGCTGGTCGGCCGTGGCGGCAGCGGCAAGGGCGCGGACGCCAAGGCCGCCGGCAAGGTGGACCGCAAGGTCACCGCCCGCCAGGTGAAGGACCGCCTGGACCGCGAGCTGATCGGTAACGTCTCGCTGCGCGTCCTGGACACCGAGCGCCCGGACGCCTGGGAGGTGCAGGGCCGCGGTGAGCTGGCGCTGGCCATCCTGATCGAGACCATGCGTCGCGAGGGCTTCGAGCTGACCGTCGGCAAGCCGCAGGTGGTCACCAAGGAGGTCAACGGCAAGACCCACGAGCCGGTCGAGCGCCTCACGGTGGACGTGCCCGAGGAGCACATGGGCGCGGTCACGCAGCTCATGGGCATCCGCAAGGGCCGGATGGACAACATGTCCAACCACGGTTCGGGCTGGGTCCGGATGGAGTTCGTCGTGCCGTCCCGCGGCCTGATCGGCTTCCGTACCGAGTTCCTCACCAACACCCGCGGCACCGGCATCGCCCACTCGATCCACGAGGGTCACGAGCCGTGGTTCGGCAACCTGACCACCCGCAACAACGGCTCGCTGGTCGCCGACCGGGCCGGCGTGGTCACCGCCTTCGCGATGACCAACCTGCAGGAGCGCGGCGTGCTCTTCTGCGAGCCGGGCACCGAGGTGTACGAGGGCATGATCGTCGGTGAGAACTCGCGTGCCGACGACATGGACGTGAACATCACCAAGGAGAAGAAGCTCACCAACATGCGCTCGGCGAACGCCGACGTGGCCGAGTCGATCGTCCCGCCGCGCAAGCTCTCGCTGGAGCAGTCGCTGGAGTTCTGCCGCGAGGACGAGTGCATCGAGGTGACCCCGGAGACGGTTCGCATCCGTAAGGTCGTCCTTGACCAGAAGGACCGCGGACGCACTGCCTCGCGCGCCAAGAAGGCGTGATCCGGACGCACTGAACGGCCATTGGCCGGAATGATTCGCCCCCCTTTCCCATGGAGAGGGGGGCGAACTTTTTCAACTACTCCAAGTTGTCGGGGCCGCTATTCACGGAATAGCGCTCATCACAGCCGAGTGTCCGCTGAGCGGACGTGACAGTTCGTCATCCGTGACGACTGTCCGTTTGGTGCCTGTCTGGCTATGTCTCAAATGTCCGGTTTTCGAAACTTACCGACTGTTCATGTGACCTAATTGAGATCGTCACTGGTCACTTTCGTGTCCGTGCGTGACGGATAGTGGGTGCAGTCAGGCTCGGGTCAAGGGTGAACGCGCAGGGGTGCGCGCCGAAACCACGAGCGCGGACGGCACAGCGGGTCCGGTGATCACCGTTCCGCAGTGCCCTCCTCGTTGCAACGTCGAATTCAGGAGGCACACCGATGCGCGGTGCGAGCCAGGCCAAGTGGGTTGTCGCAGCTGTTGCTGTCGCCCTCGCTGCGACTGCGTGCAGCAGCAGCGACTCCTCCGGGGGTAGCTCCGACAGCGCTGCGGTCGACCCCGGGGCCAGCTTCAGCTACCAGAGCGCGGAGCCGCAGCGCCCGCTCCAGCCGGCGAACGCCATGGAGAACCAGGGCGGCCGTATCGTCAAGCAGCTCTTCAAGGGCCTCGTCGACTACGACCCCGCGACCGGTGCCCTGCGCAACCAGGTGGCCGACAAGATCGAGACCACGGACGCCAAGAACTACACCGTCACGCTGAAGTCCGGCTGGACCTTCCACGACGGCACCGCGGTCACCGCCAAGTCCTTCGTCAGCTCCTGGAACTGGTCGGCCAACCCGAAGAACAACCAGATCAACTCGGACTGGTTCTCGGACATCGTCGGCTACGACGCCGTGCACCCGGAGAAGGGTGACCCGACCGCCACCGAGATGTCCGGTCTGAAGGTCGTCGACGACACCCACTTCACGATCGAACTGACCAGCCCGGTCTCGTACTTCACGTACAAGCTCGGCTACTCGGCCTTCTTCCCGCTGCCCGACGGCTTCTTCGCCGACCCGGCCGGCTACGGCCAGAAGCCGGTCGGCAACGGCCCCTACAAGTTCGTCTCGTGGGAGCACAACAAGGCCATCACCCTGGCCGCGTTCGACAAGTACACGGGCATCGACAAGCCGAAGAACGGCGGTGTCGTCTTCCGCAACTACACCGCCGGCGAGGCCGCGTACAAGGACCTGATGTCCGACACGCTGGATGTGCTGGACCAGGTCGACCCGACCGACCTGCCGAAGTACAAGGACGACCTGGGCAAGCGCGCGGTCGACCAGCCGCAGGGCGCCATCCAGAACATCGGCTTCGCGCTGTACCAGGGCGGCTGGAGCGAGCAGGGCAAGGAGAAGGTCCGTCAGGGCCTCTCGATGGCGATCGACCGCGAGACGATCACCAAGACCGTGCTCAACGGCAACCGCCTGCCCGCCGACTCGTTCGTGGCGCCCGGCGTCATGGGCTACAAGGCCGGCACCTGCGGCGACGCCTGCAAGTACAACCCGGAGAAGGCCAAGCAGCTGATCACCGAGGGCGGCGGCGTCCCCGGCGGCAAGGTCCTCATCCAGTACAACTCCGACGGTGGCCACAAGGAGTGGGTGGACGCGGTCTGCAACTCGATCCGCCAGGCGACCGGCGTCGAGTGCCTCGGTGACCCGAAGCCGGACTTCAAGACCTCGCGCGACATCATCACCAACAAGCAGGTCCAGAGCATGATGCGGACCGGCTGGGTGCAGGACTACCCGCTGAACGCGAACTTCCTGCGTGACGTCTACGGCACCGGTGCCGCGGCCAACGACGGTGGCTACTCGAGCCCCGAGTTCGACAAGCTGTCGAAGGAGGCGGACGCCGCCACCACGGTCGAGAAGACCGCCGAGCTCTACCAGCAGGCCGAGGCCGTTCTGGCCAAGGACATGCCGGCCATCCCGCTCTGGTACTACAAGACCAGCTCCGGCTACTCCAAGAACGTCCAGAACGTGAAGTTCAACTCCTTCGGCGACCCGGTCTACACCGACGTCGAGGTCAAGAAGAAGAAGTAATCGGTCGGCACCGCCTGACCCGGTGACAACGGCCGGTGCCCGTCCATCCCCACAAGGGCGAGGACTGGCACCGGCCGTTGGCACGCCGACTTTTCTCTTGCCGAGTTGACGGGCTCGGCAGGGCCATACATGGAGGCACGATGGGGCGCTTTGTCGCAAGGCGACTGCTCCAGATGATCCCGGTGTTCCTCGGAACGACCGCACTCATCTTTTTCATGGTGCACTTGCTGCCCGGTGACCCGGTGGCGGCACTGTGGGGCGACAAGGCACCGGACCCGGTGCAGCTCGCCGCTCTCAAGCACCAGCAGGGCTTCGACAAGCCGCTGATCCAGCAGTACTTCGACTACATGGGCAAGCTGCTCACCGGTGACTTCGGCACCGGTCTGGACCAGCGCCCGGTCATCGACAAGATCAGCGAGGCACTGCCGGTCACGGTCCGGCTGGCGCTGTTCGCGTTCGTGATCGAGATCGTGCTGGGCATCGGCATCGGCCTGTACTCCGGTCTGCGTCGCGGCAAGCTGTTCGACCGGGGCACCCTGGTCCTCACCCTGCTGCTGATCTCGATCCCGGTCCCGGTGCTGGGCTTCATCTTCCAGACGGTCTTCGGGCAGAACCTGAAGTGGGTCACCCCGACCGTCCAGGACAGCAACGACATCACCCAGCTGGTGCTGCCGGCCGTGGTGCTCGGCTCGCTCTCGCTGGCCTTCGTCGCGCGCCTCACCCGTACTTCCATAGCCGAGAACATCAAGGCCGACTACGTCCGCACCGCGGTGGCCAAGGGCCTGCCGCGGCGCAAGGTGATCGGCACCCACCTGCTCCGCAACTCGATGATCCCGGTCGTCACCTTCCTCGGTACCGACCTCGGTGCCCTGATGGGCGGCGCGATCGTGACCGAGGGCATCTTCAACGTCCAGGGCGTGGGCCACGCGCTCTACCAAGCGATCAACATGAAGGAGGGCGCGACGGTCTCCGGCTTCGTGGCCTTCCTCGTGATCGTCTACCTGGCCGCCGGCCTGATCGTCGACCTGCTTTACGCGGTCCTGGACCCGAGGATCCGTTATGCCTGACCTGACCGAGAAGAAGACCGCCGGGGACATCCCGGCCCAGCGCGCGGCGGACGCCCCGGCGCCGAAGCAGGAGAAGGCCCGCAGCCTCGGCTCGGACGCCTGGCACGACCTGCGCCGCAAGCCGATCTTCGTGATCTCCGCGCTGCTGATCCTGCTGCTGATCGTCATCGCCATCGCCCCCGGGCTGTTCACCTCGGTGGACCCGCGGGCCGGCGACCTGCGCAACCACTACCTGTCGAAGCCGAACTACAGCCACTTCTTCCAGGCTGACTGGTTCGGTTACGACCTCCAGGGCCGCAGCATCTACGCCCGCATCGTCTACGGCGCCCGTGCCTCGGTCGTGGTCGGCATCTGCGTCACCCTGGGCGTGACCATCCTCGGCGGCCTCGCCGGCATGGTGGCCGGCTACTTCGGTGGCTGGGTCGACACGATCATCTCCCGCATCACCGACATCTTCTTCGGCATCCCGCTGCTGCTCGGCTCGCTGGTGGTCCTGAACGCCTTCACCTCGCGCACCGTCTGGAGCGTGGTCTTCGCGCTGGTCGCCCTGGGCTGGACCCAGATGACCCGTGTCATGCGCGGCTCGGTGATCACGGTCAAGCAGGCCGACTTCGTGACGGCGGCCAAGGCGCTCGGCGCCGGCACCGGCCGGATCATGTTCAAGCACATCCTGCCGAACGCGATCGCCCCGGTGATCGTCGTCGCCACCATCGCGCTCGGCGGCTACATCGCCACCGAGGCGACGCTGAGCTTCCTCGGTATCGGTCTCCAGGACCCGACCATCTCCTGGGGCATCGACATCAGCTCGGCCCAGAAGGTGATCCGTACGGCTCCCTTCGCCCTGTTCTTCCCCGCCGGAATGCTGAGCCTTACCGTGCTGGCGTTCATCATGCTCGGCGACGCGGTGCGCGACGCCCTCGACCCGAAGCTCCGCTGAGAGAAGAGGTGACGACCCGATGACCACCGTGATCGAGAACAACCAGAAGAACGAACGTCTTGAAGTTGGCACCCCTCTCCTGGAGGTGAAGGACCTCCACGTGGAGTTCCACACCCGGGACGGCGTGGCCAAGGCAGTGAACGGCGTCAACTACTCCGTCGCGGCCGGCGAGACCCTCGCCGTCCTCGGCGAGTCCGGCTCCGGCAAGTCCGTGACGGCGCAGACCATCATGGGCATCCTGGACATGCCTCCGGGCAAGGTGACCCAGGGCCAGATCCTGTACCGCGGCCAGGACATGCTCACGATGAGCGGCGAGGAGCGGCGGCGGATCCGCGGCCGGAAGATCGCGATGATCTTCCAGGACGCGCTCTCCTCGCTGAACCCGGTGCTCAGCGTCGGCTACCAGCTCGGCGAGATGTTCCGCGTGCACCAGGGCGCCTCCAAGAAGGAGGCGAAGGAGAAGGCCATCGAGCTGATGGACCGGGTGCGCATTCCGGCCGCCCGCCAGCGGGTGAACGACTACCCGCACCAGTTCTCCGGCGGTATGCGCCAGCGCATCATGATCGCGATGGCGCTCTCCCTGGAGCCGGACCTGATCATCGCGGACGAGCCCACCACCGCCCTGGACGTCACCGTCCAGGCCCAGGTGATGGACCTGCTGGCCGAGCTCCAGGCCGAGTACAACATGGGCCTGATCCTGATCACCCACGACCTCGGCGTGGTCGCCGACGTCGCGGACAAGATCGCCGTGATGTACGCGGGCCGGATCGTGGAGACCGCCCCGGTGCACGACCTGTACGCGAACCCCGCGCACCCGTACACCAAGGGCCTGCTCCGCTCCATCCCGCGCCTGGACCAGAAGGGCCAGGAGCTGTACGCGATCAAGGGCCTGCCCCCGAACCTGCTCAAGGTTCCGGCCGGCTGCGCGTTCAACCCCCGCTGCGACGTCGCCACCGACCAGTGCCGCACCGAGATCCCGGCGCTGCACCACGTGACGGACAAGGACGGCAAGGAGCTCACCGGCCGCCGCAGCGCGTGCCACCTCTGGAAGGAGACCCTCCATGGCTGAGAACATCCTGGAGGTCAAGGACCTGGTCAAGCACTACCCGCTGACCCAGGGCATCCTCTTGAAGAAGCAGGTCGGCGCGGTCAAGGCGGTCGACGGCATCTCCTTCGAGCTGAAGAAGGGCGAGACGCTCGGGATCGTCGGCGAGTCCGGCTGTGGCAAGTCCACGCTGGCCAAGGTGCTGATGAACCTGGAGCGGGCCACCTCCGGCCAGGTGCTCTTCAAGGGCGAGGACATCTCCACGCTCCAGGGGGCGGCCCTCAAGGCCGTCCGCCGGAACATCCAGATGGTGTTCCAGGACCCGTACACCTCGCTCAACCCGCGCATGACGGTCGGCGACATCATCGGTGAGCCGTTCGAGATCCACCCCGAGGTGGCGCCCAAGGGCGACCGCCGCAAGGCCGTCCAGGACCTGCTGGACGTCGTGGGTCTGAACCCGGAGTACATCAACCGGTACCCGCACCAGTTCTCCGGCGGCCAGCGCCAGCGCATCGGCATCGCCCGCGGTCTCGCGCTCAAGCCCGAGATCATCATCTGCGACGAGCCGGTCTCCGCGCTGGACGTGTCCGTCCAGGCGCAGGTGATCAACCTGCTGGAGCAGCTGCAGGGCGAGTTCGGCCTCTCCTACATGTTCATCGCGCACGACCTCTCCATCGTCCGGCACATCTCCGACCGCGTCGGCGTGATGTACCTGGGCAAGATGGTCGAGATCGGCTCGGACGAGGAGATCTACGAGAACGCCACCCACCCGTACACCCAGGCGCTGCTCTCCGCGGTGCCGGTGCCGGACCCGGCGGCGCGCGAGACCCGCGACCGGATCGTGCTCAGCGGGGACATCCCCTCGCCGGCCAACCCGCCGTCCGGCTGCCGCTTCCGCACCCGCTGCTGGAAGGCGGAGGAGCGGTGCTCCGAGGAGGTCCCGCTGCTCGCGGTCCCCTCGCTGCTGAAGGGCCCGGCCGCGCACGAGTCGGCCTGCCACTTCCCCGAGGTCCGGGAGCAGGCCGCGGCCTGATTCCCCCGTTGGTCCCAGGAAGGGCCCGTGGCGTTCGCGCCGCGGGCCCTTCCGGCATCTGTGGACCCGGCGCCGCGGCGATCGGGCACCGCGTGGAGCCGGTGCTGCGGCGATCCGGCGCCGCGTCAACTCGGCAGGGGGTCACGGCACCCGTCCGGGTGCACCTGACTCGCGCCGTCGCCGGGGCGCGCTTCTCATGGGGTGTGATGCGACACACACCCTGAGGAGGGACCTCCATGCCCGAAGCCGCCCGTGCTCGTTGGGTCCTCGCCGTTGCGACGTCCGTGGTCCTGGTGGCCACCGGGTGCAGTGGCAGCAACGGCGGAGGAGGCAGCGGCTCGTCGGACGCCAGCAAGACCTTCAGCTACCAGAGCAACGAGCCGCAGAACCCTTTGCAGCCCGCCAACGCGAACGAGGTCGGCGGAGGTCGCATCATCCAGAACCTCTTCAAGGGGCTGGTCGACTACGACCCCACCAACGCCAAGATCCGGATGCAGGTCGCCGACACGATCGACACCAGTGACTCGCTGACCTTCACCGTCACCCTGAAGGACGGCTGGAAGTTCCACGACGGCACCCCGGTGCACGCCCAGAACTTCGTCGACGCCTGGAACTGGGGCGCCAACCCCGCCAACAACCAGATCAACAGCTCCTGGTTCTCCGACATCGAGGGCTACCAGGACGTCCACCCGGCCTCCGGCCAGCCGACCGCGGACAAGATGTCCGGACTGACCGTCACCGACGACCTGCACTTCACCGTCAAGCTGAACCACAAGGTCTCGTACTTCGAGTACAAGCTCGGCTACATCGCCTTCTCGCCGCTGCCCGAGGGCTTCTTCAAGGACCCGGCCGGGTACGGGCAGAAGCCGGTGGGCAACGGCCCGTACCAGTTCGTCAGCTGGGCGCACAACAGCCAGGTGGTCACCAAGAACTTCCCGGACTACCAGGGCGTGGACAAGCCGAAGAACGGCGGCGTCGTCTTCAAGATGTACACCACGTCCGAGGCCGCCTACGCCGACCTCCAGTCCAACAACCTGGACGTGATGGACCAGGTGCCGCCGTCCGCGCTGGCCACGTACAAGAGCGACCTCGGCGACCGCGCGGTGGACGCGCCGCAGGGCGCCATCCAGAACATCGGCTTCACCCTCTACCAGGCCGACTGGGCCGCCCCGGAGAAGGCCCAGGTGCGCCAGGGCCTGTCGATGGCGATCGACCGCGCGACCATCACCAAGACGGTGCTGCAGGGCTCCCGCGCGCCGGCCAGCGCCTGGGTGGCGGAGGGCGTCCAGGGCTACAAGGCCGGCACCTGCGGGGACTTCTGCAACTTCGACCCCGCCAAGGCCAAGCAGCTGATCCAGCAGGGCGGCGGCGTCCCCGGCAACAAGGTGCTGATCACCTACAACGCGGACGGCGGCCACAAGGAGTGGGTCGACGCGGTCTGCAACTCGATCCGGCAGAACACCGGCGTCGACTGCCTCGGCGACCCGAAGCCCGACTTCAAGACCGCCCGCCAGGCCATCACCGCGCACCAGCTCAACGGCGCCTTCCGCACCGGCTGGGTGCAGGACTACCCGCTGAACGCCAACTTCCTGGCCGACGTGTACCGCACCGGTGCCGCGTCCAACGACACCGGGTACAGCAGCCCGCAGTTCGACCAGGCGGCGACCCAGGCCGACGAGGCCGCCAGCGTCGCCGACACGGTGACCGGCTACCAGCAGGCCGAGGCGGTGCTGCAGAGCGGCATGCCGGCCGTCCCGCTCTGGTACTACCGCACCAACTCGGGCTACTCGACCAAGGTGCAGAACGTGAAGTTCGACTCCTTCGGCAACCCGGCCTGGACGCAGGTCGAGGTCAAGGGCTGATCCCCGGGCCCTGGTCCCCGGACCCTGATCCCCGCGCACCGGCCCCGCCCTCCCCGCACGGAGGGCGGGGCGCGGTCTCCCGGCCGACCGGCCCGGCCCGGTCGGCCACACAGGAAGGAGGCTCGGATGGGCAGTTACGTGCTGCGGCGGGTGCTGCAGATGATCCCGGTGTTCTTCGGCACCACGCTGCTGATCTTCGTGATGGTCTACACGCTGCCGGGCGACCCGGTGGTCGCGCTGTTCGGCGAGAAGGCCGCGGACCCGTCGGTGGTCGCGAGCATCAAGCACACGTACTACCTGGACCAGCCGCTCTGGAAGCAGTACCTGCACTACATGGGGAACCTCTTCCAGGGGGACTTCGGAACCAGCTTCACCGGCCGCCCGGTCTCCGACATCATGGCGGACGCCTTCCCGGTCACCATCCGGCTGGCGCTGATGGCCTTTCTCTTCGAGATGATCGTGGGCCTCGCCCTCGGCGTGCTCTCCGGGCTGAAGCGCGGCAGCGTCGCGGACACCCTGGTGCTCATCCTGACCCTGGTGGTGATCTCGATCCCGGTCTTCGTGCTGGCCTACATCGCGCAGACCGTGTTCGCCACCAACCTGGGCTGGGTCACGCCGACGGTGCAGGACAGCTACGACCTCTCCCAGCTGATCCTGCCGGCGGTCGTCCTCGGCTCGCTCTCGCTCGCGTTCGTCGCCCGGCTCACGCGGACCTCCATCGGCGAGAACCTGCGGGCCGACTACATCCGGACCGCGACCGCGAAGGGCCTGCCCCGGCGGACCATCATCTCCCGCCACCTGCTGCGCAACTCGCTCATCCCGGTGGTCACCTTCCTCGGCACCGACCTCGGCGCGCTGATGGGCGGGGCGATCGTCACCGAGGGCATCTTCAACGTGCAGGGCATCGGCAACGTCCTGTACCGGGCGATCAACCAGAAGGAAGGCCCGACCGTGGTCGGCATCGTGACCGTCCTGGTGATCATCTATCTGGTCGCCAGCCTGCTCGTCGACCTGCTCTACGCGGTCCTGGACCCGAGGATCCGCTATGTCTGACATCCACGACGAGGACTCCTACGAACCGCACCCCAAGCCTGGTGTCTCCCGTCTCGACTACGCGGGGGAGCAGGGCATGGCGGTTGAGCAGGAGACCCTGGTCGAATCCGACGTGGAGAAGCGGGAGGAGGCCCGCAGTCTCTGGGGCGACGCCTGGCGGGACCTGCGCCGACGGCCGATCTTCCTGCTCTCGGTCGTGCTGATCGTGCTGCTGGTGCTCGTCGCGATCTTCCCCTGGGCCTTCACCGACGCCAACCCGCGCAGGGCCGACCTGGTGCACGACTACCTCCGGCGGCCGGACTGGACGGACTTCTTCGGCGCCGGCTGGTTCGGCTACGACGCCCAGGGCCGGTCCATCTACGCCCGGGTGGTCTACGGCGCCCGGGCCTCGATCACCGTCGGCATCTTCGTGACCGCCGCGGTCACCCTGCTCGGCGGGCTGACCGGCATGGTCGCCGGGTACTACGGCGGGGTCGTCGACGCGGTGGTCTCCCGGATCGTCGACATCTTCTTCGGGATCCCGCTGCTGCTCGGCGCCCTGGTGCTGCTGAACGCGTTCACCGTCCGCACGGTGTGGACCGTGGTGGTCGCCCTGGCCGTCCTCGGCTGGACCCAGATCGCCCGCGTCATGCGCGGCGCGGTGCTGACCGTCAAGCAGTCCGACTTCGTGACGGCGGGCCGGGCCCTCGGGGCCGGGACCGGACGGCTGATGCTCCGGCACATCCTGCCGAACGCGGTCGCGCCGGTGATCGTGGTGGCGACCATCGCGCTCGGCGGCTACATCGCGACCGAGGCGACGCTGAGCTTCCTCGGCATCGGCCTGCAGGAGCCGACCATCTCCTGGGGCATCGACATCTCCTCCGCCCAGAAGGTGATCCGGACCGCGCCGTACGTGATGTTCTTCCCGGCCGCGGCGCTCTCCATCACCGTGCTGGCCTTCATCATGATGGGCGACGCGGTCCGCGACGCCCTCGATCCGAAGCTTCGCTGAGCGAGGGAGCGCATCGTGAGTACAGCGGTGGACACCACCGGGCGCGAGCAGGAGGCGCCGTACCAGGGGCCGCTGCTCGACGTGCGGGACCTGCACGTCGAGTTCGTCACCCGGGACGGCGTCGCCAGGGCCGTCAACGGCGTCAACTACTCCGTCGCGGCGGGGGAGACGCTGGCGGTGCTGGGGGAGTCCGGCTCGGGCAAGTCGGTGACGGCGCAGGCGATCATGGGCATCCTGGACATGCCGCCGGCCAGGATCCCGCGCGGCGAGATCCTCTACCGGGGCCAGGACATGCTCAGGATGAGCAAGGAGGAGCGGCGGCGGATCCGCGGCCAGAAGATCGCGATGATCTTCCAGGACGCGCTCTCGGCGCTGAATCCGGTGCTCAGCGTCGGCTACCAGCTGGGGGAGATGTTCCGGGCGCACCGGAAGGTCTCCCGCAAGGAGGCCCGGGACCGGGCCGTGGAGCTGATGGACCGGGTGCGCATCCCGGCCGCCGGGCAGCGGGTGAACGACTATCCGCACCAGTTCTCCGGCGGTATGCGCCAGCGCATCATGATCGCGATGGCGCTGGCGCTGGAGCCGGACCTGATCATCGCGGACGAGCCGACCACCGCGCTGGACGTGACGGTGCAGGCGCAGGTGATGGACCTGCTGGCCGAGCTGCAGGCCGAGTACAACATGGGATTGATCCTGATCACCCACGACCTCGGTGTGGTCGCGGACGTCGCGGACAAGATCGCCGTGATGTACGCGGGCCGGATCGTCGAGACGGCCCCGGTGCACGAGCTGTACGCCCGGCCCGCGCACCCGTACACCCGGGGACTGCTGGACTCCATCCCCCGGCTCGACCAGAAGGGCCAGGAGCTCTACGCGATCAAGGGCCTGCCGCCCAACCTCCTGCGCATCCCCGAGGGCTGCGCCTTCAACCCCCGCTGCCCGCGTGCCCAGGACCGCTGCCGGACCGAGGTGCCGGAGCTGTTCCCGGTGAGCGAGGAGGACGGGACGCCGCTGGAGGGGCGCGGCAGTGCCTGCTTCTTCTGGAAGGAGACCCTCCATGACCGTTAACGGGTCCAGCGCACTGGGCGCGGCGATGCCGGAGGAGGTCGCCTTCGAGCAGGAGGTGCCGCGCGGCCGGCCGATCCTCGAAGTCCGGGACCTGGTCAAGCACTTCCCGCTCACCAAGGGCGTCCTGTTCAAGAAGCAGGTCGGCGCGGTGAAAGCGGTCGACGGGGTCACCTTCGACCTGATGCAGGGCGAGACGCTCGGGATCGTCGGCGAGTCCGGCTGCGGCAAGTCCACGCTGGCCAAGGTGCTGATGAACCTGGAGCCGGCCACCTCGGGATCGGTCCGCTACAAGGGGGAGGAGATCTCCCGGCTCTCCGGGGCCGGGCTGAAGGCCGTCCGCCGGAACATCCAGATGGTGTTCCAGGACCCGTACACCTCGCTCAACCCGCGCATGACGGTCGGCGACATCATCGGTGAGCCGTTCGAGATCCACCCCGAGGTGGCGCCCAGGGGCGACCGCCGCAAGGCCGTCCAGGACCTGCTGGACGTGGTCGGGCTCAACCCGGAGTACATCAACCGGTACCCGCACCAGTTCTCCGGCGGTCAGCGCCAGCGCATCGGCATCGCCCGCGGTCTCGCGCTCAAGCCGGAGATCATCATCTGCGACGAGCCGGTCTCGGCGCTGGACGTGTCCGTCCAGGCGCAGGTGATCAACCTGCTGGAGCAGCTGCAGGGCGAGTTCAACCTGTCGTACATGTTCATCGCGCACGACCTCTCCATCGTCCGGCACATCTCCGACCGGGTCGGCGTGATGTACCTGGGGAAGATGGTCGAGATCGGCAGCGACGCGGAGATCTACGACCACGCCACCCACCCGTACACCCAGGCGCTGCTCTCCGCGGTGCCGGTGCCGGACCCGAGGGCGCGGGAGATCCGGGACCGGATCGTGCTCACCGGCGACGTGCCCTCGCCGGCCAACCCGCCGTCCGGCTGCCGCTTCCGCACCCGCTGCTGGAAGGCGCAGCAGCGGTGCGAGGCCGAGGAGCCGCTGCTGGCCGCGCCGTCCTGGCTGGACGGCGCGGCGCGGCACGACTCGGCGTGTCACTTCGCGGCGGAGAGGGAGGCCGGGCAGGGCGCCGGCTGAGACCGGTCGATGACCAGGGCGCGTCCCCGCCGGCGGGGACGCGCCCTTTCCCGTGACGGAAAAGAGATCTGCCGCAGGCTCGCCAAGTGCGGTCCGGTCCTTGATAGTTGCTCTGCGCCCAGCAGTGGGTGCCGCGGCGCCGGGGAGGCTGCTCTGATGGACGCGGTGGAGCTGATCGGCGGCGGTCGGGGGAGCGCGGAACCCGGGACGCCGCTGCTGGAGGTCGACGACCTGCACGTGGAGTTCCGTACCCGGGACGGCGTCGCCAGGGCCGTCAACGGGGTGAGCTACTCCGTCGCGGCGGGGGAGACGCTGGCGGTGCTGGGGGAGTCCGGCTCGGGCAAGTCGGTGACGGCGCAGGCGATCATGGGCATCCTGGACATGCCGCCGGGGCGGATCACCGCGGGGCGGATCCTGTTCCGCGGCGAGGACCTGCTGACCATGGGTGCCAACGCCCGGCGGTCCGTCCGCGGCGGGCACATCGCGATGATCTTCCAGGACGCGCTCTCGGCGCTGAATCCGGTGCTCAGCGTCGGCTACCAGTTGGGGGAGATGTTCCGGGCGCACCGGAAGGTCTCCCGCAAGGAGGCCCGGGAGCGGGCTGTGGAGCTGATGGACCGGGTGCGTATCCCGGCCGCCGGGCAGCGGGTGAACGACTATCCGCACCAGTTCTCCGGCGGTATGCGCCAGCGCATCATGATCGCGATGGCGCTGGCGCTGGAGCCGGACCTGATCATCGCGGACGAGCCGACCACCGCGCTGGACGTGACGGTGCAGGCGCAGGTGATGGACCTGCTGGCCGAGCTGCAGGCGGAGTACAACATGGGATTGATCCTGATCACCCACGACCTCGGCGTGGTCGCCGACGTCGCGGACAAGATCGCGGTGATGTACGCGGGCCGGATCGTCGAGACGGCCCCGGTGCACGAGCTGTACGCCCGGCCCGCGCACCCGTACACCCGGGGACTGCTGGACTCCATCCCCCGGCTCGACCAGAAGGGCCGGAACCTGCACGCCATCAAGGGCCTGCCGCCGAGCCTGCTGAACCCCCCGGAGGGCTGCGCCTTCAACCCCCGCTGCCCGCGCGCCCAGGACCGCTGCCGGACCGAACTCCCCGCGCTGACACCGGTGACCGGCGAGCACGGGACGGAGCTGGCGGGCCGCCGCAGCGCCTGCCACTACTGGCGCGAGACGCTGCACGGCTGAGGCCGCGCCCGGCCCGGCCGGCGGCTACTTCGCGAAGCCGACGTTCTCCCAGACGATGTCGGACAGGCCCTGCGCGCCGATGTTGGCGAGGTCGGCGCGGGCCCCGTACAGCTGCGGGCGCTGGTAGAGCGGCAGGACGCCGGCCACCTTCCAGAGCTCCCCGTCGGCCTGGTTGATCGCCTCGGTGGCGGTGGCGGCGTCGCCCGCGGCCGCCGCCCGGTCGAGCGCGGCGTCCACCGCCGGGCTGCCCGCCCCGACGTGGTTGGTGCCGCCGCTCTGGACGAAGTTGGCGCGGTTGCCGCTGGCCGGGAAGGGGGTGCCGATCAGCGAGTAGGCGGCGATGTCGAAGTCGTTGCGGTTGACGTACTTGTCGAAGAACTCGTTGGCGGGGGCGGTCACGGTGGTGACCTTGATGCCGACGTCCTTGAGCATTCTGGTGGCGTTGGCGGCCTCGGCCTGGGCCGGGTTGACGCCGGCCGGGACGACCATCCGCAGGTTCAGCTCGCGGCCGTCCTTCCTCCGCACGTCGCCGTCCAGCTTCCACCCGGCCGCGTCCAGCTTGCGGGCGGCCTCTGCGGGGTCGTAGCGGGCCAGGCCCAGGGAGTTGTCGCGGTAGCCGTTCTGGTTGGTGACCAGCAGGTGGTTGTTGAGCGGGACGGCGGGCCAGTCCAGGCCGCTGAGGTCGGAGCGGATCACCACGTCCCGGTTGATCGCCTGGAAGACGGCCTGGCGCACGGTCGCGTCACCGAGCGCGGGAGTGCGGGCGTTCAGGGTGAGCTGGCGGAAGTCCGGTCCGCCGGCCCGGCGCACCGCGGCGCCCTTGGTGTTCCTGACCACCTGGTAGCCGGCCACGTCCGGGCCGATGTTGACGAGGTCGAGCTGTCCCTTGGCGAAGGCGGCGGGCATCGCGTCGGGCAGCATCGCGTGGAAGACGATCCGGTCCAGCACCGGCTTGTCGCCCCACCAGGAGGGGTCGGCGACCAGGGTGACGGTCTGGGCGGCGCGGTCCAGCTGCTCGACCTTGAACGGGCCGGCGGTGACCGGGAACGCGTCCAGGTAGGAGGAGTTGAACAGCTCCGGCGTGGAGATCCGGCCGGCGGGCAGCAGCGGGGCGTTGCCGGCGCTGTTGAACATCGACTGCCACTCGGAGAACGGGTGGTCGAAGGTCATCACGGCCTGGAAGTCGTCCTTGCCGCGCTCCACCGCGGAGACCAGCTCGAAGCCGGTGCTGCTGGAGGACTTGTAGGCCGGGTCCTTCCCGTTCAGGGCGCGCCAGTTGGCCTCGATGTCGCGCCAGGTGATCGGGGTGCCGTCGGACCAGTGGGCCTTCGGGTTGAGCGTCCAGGTGACCACCTGCCGGCCGTCCCTGAGCTCGGCGTGCGCCTCCTGCAGGTAGGCCGGGTTGGGGGTCTGGGTGCCGGCCGCGTCCGAGCGGAAGAAGGTCGGCAGCAGCGGCTTGCTGACCATGACGGTCGAGGACTCGCTGCCGTCGGTGTGGATCGGCGACCACTGGCGGGAGAACTGGGCGATCGCCAGGTTCAGGGTGCCGCCCTGGCGCAGCCGGGCCCGGTCGTGCGGGTTGATGTCGACCGAGGTGAGCTTGGGCGACGCGAGGGCGGCCGTCGGCGCCTCGGCGGCGTCCTGACCGGAGGTGCAGGAGCAGAGGGCCAGCGAGAGGGTGAGGGCGGTGAGACCGGCGAGCAGGGCCGTCCCGTGGTGCTGGAGGCGGCGGCGCATCGGCGTGCTCCCCGGGGTGGATGTGGCGGATGGTGTGGCGTCACATCTTGCTGACCGGGACGGGTGTTGTCGAGGGGCGGGCCCGGATGCGGGCCCGCCCCTCGTGCGGTGCGGGTGCGGCGGACGCGGACGCGCCGCCCCCGACCGCGTCAGACCACGAACTTGAAGGTGCGGTCCTTGTCGCCGGTCTTGTCGAGCACCGAGGTGATGCCGTCCGCGACGTCCTGCGGGGTGATCGCGGCGACCTGGCCGTTCTTCTTGACCTTCACCTTGTCGAACGCGGTGCCCAGCTGGGCGGCGAGCGCGTCGAGATCCCACTTGGGCACGATCTTGCCGGAGGCGTCCGGAACGAGGGTGAGCGCCTTGGCGGCGGTCTTCGGGCCGAAGTCCCAGGACTTGGCGCCGGCCACGACGTGCACCTTGCCCGCGGCGATCTGCTTGCCGAGGGTGTCGGCGGCACCCTGGAGGGCCTGGGTGGAGATCTTCGGCTGGGCGGCCGTGACGGCCAGGGCGATCGGCTGCTCGGGCTTGCCGTCGGCGCGGTCGCGGTAGGCCTGCGCGATCACGTCCAGGGCGCTCGCCGAGTCCACCGCCTGGCCGGCCCGGCCGGGCACGACGATCGGCTCGCCGTTGACGTCGCCGAACTTGACGTAGCCCTCCTGGAGGCCCTGGCCGGAGCCGGCCGCGAGGGTGTCGAGAGCGGCCTTCAGCTTGGCCTTGTCGACCTTGACCTCGGGGGCGACGGTCTTGGTGCCGCCCTTGAGCGACTTGAAGACGTCCAGCGGGTTGTAGCTGTGCTGGGCCAGGCCGTCCACGGTGGCGGTGGTGTCGAAGCTCAGGCCGGCGACCGCCGGGTCGAGGTCCACGGCCTGGTCGCCGATCTTCAGCTTGAGCGGCTGCTGGCCGGCCTTGCCGACCGACTCGTCCAGCTGGTGGATCGCCTGGTCGCGGCTGCTGCCGCCGATCTCGGCGCCGAGCACCACGGTGCCCTTGGGGACGTCGGACTGGTTGAGCATCAGGCCGGTGCCGTACGCGGCGGCGCCGAGGAACAGCACCGCGACGACGCCGTAGACGCCCAGCTTGACCAGCTTCTTGCCGGCCCCGCCGCGCTTGGCCCTGGCCGGGGCGGCGGGCTCGGCCTTCGCCTTGGCGGGGGCCGGAGCGGGGGCCGGGGCGGCCTTGGAGCCCTTGCCGCCCTTGCCGCCCTTGGCGTTCCTGGTCTCCTCGGAGCCCTCGGGCCGGGGGCCGGGGGCCGGGGCCGGCAGCGGGGTGACCGCGGTGGCCTCCGGGTCGCCGGGCTGCGCGGCGGTGCCGGGCGCGCCCGGGAAGAGGGCGCCGGGGCCCGCCGGAGCGGCGGGGACCTCCTGGCCGTGGCCGGGGGCGGCCGGGCGCTGGGCGGCGAACGGGTCGGTGCCGGTCGGGGCCGAGGCGAACAGGCCCGGCTGCGGACGGCCGTCGGCGCCGTTCGGGGCGCCGTTCCGGGGCAGCCCAGGTATCGCGGCGGGCGGCGGGGTGTTGTCGCGGATCGGCGCGAAGCCGTCGACGGAGGTGTCCTCCGGGTTCGGCTCGGTGACCGGCCCGGCCTGCGGGTGCGGCGCGGGCGCCTGGTGGCCGTTCGGCTGGAAGCCGTTCTGCGGGCCGGGCTGCTGCGGCCCGCCCGGCCGGTTCTTGCGCTGCTGACGGTTCTGCGGCTGCCCGTTCTGCTGCCCGTTCTGCTGTCCGGGGTTCTGCTGCCCGCCGTTGCGCCGGGGCAGGCCCTGCGGGCCGGCGTCGGGAACGGAGGTGCCGAACGGGTCGGTGACCGGCGCGAACGGGTCGGCGGCCTCGTACACGCCGGGCTCCTCCACCGGGGCCTCGGCGTGGAACGGCGCGGCGGGCGCGGCTGCCGGGTTCGGCTGCTTGCCCTGGGAGGGCACCGGCCGGCCGTTCGGGGCGCCGTTGCGGGCGCCGTCGGCACGGGCGGGCCGGCCCGCGGCCGGACCGGCACCCTGCGGGCGCGGCTCGGCGCCGCCAGGGGCGACCGGGGCCTCCGTGGTGCCCACGGCACCGGCCGGAACGGTCGCCGGAGCCGCGGCCGGCGCGGACTCGGCGGTCGCGGCCTTCTTCTGGCGCGGACGGAACCAGGCGCCGGTGGACTCCGACTCCGAGGTCGCCGGCGGGATCGGCGGGATCTGCCACTCCGGCGGCAGGTTCGGCGGGGCGGCCTGGCGGCCGCCGTCGTCCATCACACCGAGGACGGGCGAGGTCGGCGCGGAGCGGTGCCGCGGGCCGCCCGGTTCGGCGGCGGCGGCCGGGGCGTCATCGCCCGGGCCGTCCTCGTTCTTGACGGTGCTGCGGACGACGACCGGCGGGATCGGACGCGAGCCGGGGATGTTGATCCGGACCCGGGTGGTCAGGGTGGTCTCGGTCTTCGGACCGTCGTCCTCGCCGCCCGACGCGGTGCCCGGTCCGGCGTCGGCCCGGTCGCCGCCGGGGAGCCCCGGCGTGCCGTAGGGCGGTGTGCCCGACGGGTAGGCGTCCGGGCCCGTGCGCCGGGGCGTCGGGTGGGCGTTGTCAGATTCGCGGCTGCTCAATGCTGCTCTGCTCCGGGTTCGCGGGCGGGCCGTGCGGCGCGACCGCGGTTCGTGGTCGCCGGGCCTTGGCTGGGGCGGGCGGCGGTCGGGTACGGCGTTCTGCGGGACCACCATACTGGGAAGAACTGAGCGGCGAACGGCTTCGGACAGATCCTGATACGTCCGGTTCCTCCGGTATGAGAGTAAGGCCGTACGCTCCTGACTGCTCGTCGTACGCGGTACGGTACGCCGTGCACGACCCGGGTCAGCGCGGGGGGCCGGGCACCCCGGGGAACCAGCTGGTGCGGGTGGGCAGGGTGGCGCAGATCACGCCCAGCACCGACCCGGCGAACAGCCAGGCCAGCGAGGTGGCGTTGGACCACAGCACGTTGTCGCCCTCGGGCCGGGGCACGATCAGCAGCAGCATCGCCAGGAACCAGCCGGCCGCGGGCGCGCCCGCGCCGAGCCGGGTGCCGGTGACCCGCAGGCCGGCGTAGAAGGTGGCGCCGGTCGCGGCGAGCGCCAACAGGACCCCCACCGGCGGCCACAGGGCCTGCACAAAGGATCCGCAGACCGACACCGCGGCACCCAGCAGGAAGAACAGGACGTAGGCCCCGATCCGGGCGGCGCGCGGGGGCTGGGGCTCCGCCAGCCGCTCCTCGCGGGTGCCGAGGACGGCGGCGGCGAGCGTGCGGCGCGGCGGTGTGGCGTCGGACTTGCTCATCGGGTGCCCTCCTCGGCGTGGGCGGCGTCGAGCGGAAGGCCGGCGAACAGGTCGTCCTCCGGCCCGCCCGGCCCGGCCTGGCCGTGCACCAATTGGTAGTACTCGGTGGTGAACAGCGGCTGGGCGAGGTCGTTGGAGAGCGCGAAGAAGGCGCCGTCCACGGTGATCTGGGTGGCGTGGGCGGTCAGCGCGGCGGCCTTGCGCCCCGCGTACGCCGCGCCGTCCAGGACGGTGGTGACCACCTCGTCGTCGACCACGCCGGGGACGTCGGAGGGCTGCGCCACGCCCGGGAAGGACGCCTTGGCGGCGGCCTCGGCGAGCCCGGCCTCGATCACCGAGCGGGGCATCCGGTTCCAGTACACCTTGGCGATCCGCCAGGCCGGGCCGAGCTCCGGCCGGTGCGCCGGGTCGGCGGCCAGCTCGTGGGCGCGCGTCGCGACCCGGTGCGCCTGGATGTGGTCCGGGTGCCCGTAGCCGCCGTCCGGGTCGTACGTGACCAGCACCTGCGGGCGCGTCTCGCGGATCACCGCGACCAGGTGGCCGGCCGCCTCCTCGACGTCCGCCCGCCAGAAGCAGCCGGGCACGTCGTTCTCGGGCACGCCCATCATCCCGGAGTCGCGGTAGCGCCCCGGGCCGCCGAGGAAGCGGAAGTCGGTCACGCCGAGGGCGCGCATCGCCTCGGTGAGCTCGCCGATCCGGTGCGCGCCGAGGGTGTCGTCCCGATCGGCCGTCAGGTGGGCCAGCCGCGCGGGGATCACCTCGCCGCCCTCGCCGAGGGTGCAGGTCACCAGCGTGACCCGGGCGCCCTCGGCGGCGTACCGGGCCATGGTGGCGCCGTTGCCGATCGACTCGTCGTCGGGGTGCGCGTGCACCAGGAGGAGGCGGCGGCCGGTAGTCGCGGTCATGGGAGGAAGCCTAGGGCCTGTCGTCGCGCTCCCGTCGTCCGCCCGGACGGCGGGCGGGGCGGGCGCGCGTGCGACGACAGGCCCTCGCGGGCCGCGGTGGCGGGGTCAGAGCCTCAGGCCGTTGATCATTCCGGCGAGGTTGCTGGTGACCTGGCTGATCGACGGGGCGATCGAGCTGGACGCCAGGTAGAAGCCCAGCAGCGCGCAGACGATCGCGTGCGCCAGCTTCAGGCCGGACCGGCGGATCAGGATCACCACGATGACCAGCATCAGCACGGCGGCGGAGATGTTCATGGCCATGTCGGCTCACACCCCTTCTCGGGCACGCCGCCCGGGGGAGAGCGGCGAGGGACGGTGCGGGACTGGGGGCTGCGGGTGACCGCGGTCCGGGACGGGGCCGGGCGTTCACTCGCGCGACAAGTCATACCCGATGAGTGAGGGTGTCATTACCCTCGGTGAGTCCGCGCGCGCCGGGGCATCGTGGCATCCGAGGGGCGCGTGGGCCGGTCGGAGGCGGTTTGGACCTCTTTGGGGCGTACTTGTCGACGATGCTCCGAACGAGTGATCAGCGCACGCCCGGGGGTGGTGGTCCGTCGTCATAAGGTCTGGTGCCATGACCTCCCACACCTCTGCCGACACCTTCCCGAGGCAGTACGCGCGGACCCTGCGCTACACCGTCGGCGCGCCCCGCTCCTTCTCCGTCGCGCCGGACGGCTCGCGGGTCGTCTTCCTCCGCTCGCGATCCGGCCGCGACCGGGCCAACCTGCTCTGGACCCTCGACACCGCCACCGGCGAGGAGCGGGTCGCCGCCGACCCGGCCGCGCTGCTCGGCGGCGGCGAGGAGGACCTCTCGCCGGCCGAGCGGGCCCGCCGCGAGCGCAGCCGCGAGGGCTCGGCCGGCATCGTCGGCTACGCCCTGGACGCGGCCGGGAAGCTGGCCGCCTTCGCCCTCTCCGGCCGCCTGTTCACCGCCGACCTGGCCACCGGCGCGACCGCCGAACTGCCCGCCGAGGGGCCGCTGCTGGACCCGCGCCCGTCCCCGGACGGCGCCTACGTCGCGTACGCCAACACCGCCGGCGAGCTGCGGCTGACCCGCACCGACGGCGGCGGCGACCGGGTGCTCGCCGAGCCGGACGGCCCGAACGTCACCTGGGGCCAGGCCGAGTTCATCGCGCAGGAGGAGATGGACCGCGACCGCGGCTTCTGGTGGTCCCCGGCGGGCGACCGGCTGCTGGTCGAGCGCGCCGACGACAGCCCGGTGCGCCGCTGGTGGATCGCCGACCCGGCGAACCCGGACCGCGAGCCCGCCGAGGTCGCCTACCCGGCGGCCGGCGGCGCCAACGCCGAGGTCGGGCTCTGGCTGCTCGACCTGCACGGCGGGCGCACCGAGGTGGTCTGGGACCGCGAGGCCTACCCGTACCTGGGCCGGGTGCACTGGTCGAAGGGCGGCGTGCCGCTGCTCCTGGTCCAGACCCGCGACCAGCGCGGCCAGCGGATCCTCGGCCTGGACGCCGCCACCGGCGCCACCGAGGTGCTGCACGAGGAGAAGGACGGCGTCTGGCTGGAGCTGTTCCCGGGCGCGCCGGCCTGGACCCCGGACGGCAAGCTGGTCCGGATCTCCGACGAGGGAGGCGTGCGGGCGCTGGTGATCGGCGACCGCGCCGTGACCGGGGCCGACCTGCACGTCCGCTCGGTCGTCGCGGTCACCGAGCGGGAGGTGTTCTTCGGCGCCGCCGGCGGCGCCGAGGAGACCGACCCCGAGCCGGGCTGGATCGGCGTCGGCCGGATCAGCCACGACGGCACGCGACTGGGCTGGGAGTCCGCCAACGGGCGGCCGTTCACCTCCGTCACCAGCGCGGTGCACGGCGGCGGGATCACCGTCCGGGCCACCGCCGAGCCGGACCTGCCCGGCACCCTGGTCCAGGTCGCCCGGGACCTGCCCGAGGGCCTGGCGGTCGACGACGTCGCCACCATCGCCTCGTACGCCGAGACCCCGGTCATCACCGCCCGCCCGGTCTTCCGCTTCGCCGGCGAGCGCCGCATCCCGGCCGCCGTCTTCCTGCCCACCGGCTACGACCGGGAGCGGGACGGCCTGCTGCCCGTCCTGATGGACCCGTACGGCGGCCCGCACGGCCAGCGCGTCGTCCAGGCGCACAACCCGCACCTCAACTCGCAGTGGTTCGCCGACCAGGGCTTCGCGGTGGTCGTCGCCGACGGGCGCGGCACGCCCGGGCGCGGGCCGGCCTGGGAGAAGTCGATCGCCTTCGACTTCGCCGGGGCCACCCTGGACGACCAGGTGGAGGCGCTGCGGGCGCTCGCCGGGGAGTTCCCGCTGGACCTCGACCGGGTCGCCGTCCGCGGCTGGTCGTACGGCGGCTACCTCTCCGCGCTCGCCGTGCTGCGCCGCCCGGACGTCTTCCACGCGGCGGTGGCCGGGGCGCCGGTGACCGACTGGGAGCTGTACGACACCCACTACACCGAGCGCTACCTCGGCGACCCGGCCGAGCGGCCCGAGGTGTACGCCGCCAACTCGCTGAGCGGGTACGCGGCGGGCCTGGAGCGCCCGCTGATGATCATCCACGGGCTGGCGGACGACAACGTGGTAGCCGCGCACACCCTGCGGCTGTCCTCGGCGCTGCTCGCCGCCGGGCGCCCGCACACCGTGCTGCCGCTGTCCGGCGTCACCCACATGACCCCGCAGGAGGAGGTCGCGGAGAACCTGCTGCTGCTCCAGGTCGACTTCGTGAAGCGCTCGCTGGGGATGTGACACCCGTCCGACCAGCGCTTTCGGCGGCCGGTGCCCCTGACGGGGGTACCGGCCGCCGGCATGACATCCGTCATGCCGGAGGCACGACGGCGGACACTGCCGCCGCCACCCGCCCGCGCGGGACTCTGAGGAGGTGCGAACAGCACCCGACCGTGACACCACGGGCGTGACACCATCAGAGGACAGGAGCCGGGCGATGGGTACCGAGGTGGCCGCCTTCCGCGGCGTGGGCAAGAGCTACGGGCGGGTGCGCGCCGTGGACGGACTCGACCTCGTGCTGAGGCCGGGAGAGACCGTCGCCCTGCTCGGACCGAACGGCGCCGGGAAGTCCACCAGCCTGGACCTGCTGCTCGGCCTGCGCGAGCCCGACCGGGGCAGCGTGACCCTGTTCGGCGGCACCCCGCGGGCGGCGATCGAGGCCGGCCGGGTCGGCGCGATGCTGCAGAGCGGCGGGCTGATGACCGACGTCAAGGTGCGCGAGCTGGTGCGGCTCGCCTGCGACGTGCACCCGCGCGGCCGGTCGGTCACGGAGGTGCTGACCGACGCCGGGATCACCGAGCTGGCGGAGCGGCGGGTCGACAAGCTGTCCGGCGGCCAGGAGCAGCGGGTCCGCTTCGCCCTGGCCATCGCCGGCGACAACGACCTGATCGTGCTGGACGAGCCGACCACCGGCATGGACGTCAGCGTGCGGCAGTCGTTCTGGGCGAGCATGCGCGCGCAGGCCGACGCCGGGCGCACGGTGCTGTTCGCCACCCACTACCTGGAGGAGGCCGACTCGATCGCCGACCGCGTCCTGGTGCTGCACCGGGGCCGGCTGATCGCCGACGGCAGCTCGGCGGAGATCAAGGCGCGGGCCGGCGCCCGCCGGGTCGCCTTCGAACTCCACGACGCGGACGGCGGGTTCGAGGAGTCCGTGCTGCGCACCCTGCCGGGCGTGCAGTCGCTGGACGTCACCGCGAGGGTCCCGGGGGTGCGGACGGTACGGATCCGGACCGCGGACGCCGACGCCGCCGTGGCCGGGATCTACCGGGCGGGGCTGTACCCGCGCGGGCTGGAGGTCGCCGGCGTGGGCCTGGAGCAGGCCTTCCTGACCATCACCGGCGAGCTGGACCGCGAGGACGGCGCCGGCCGCGAGAGCACCGAGAAGGAGACCGTGCGATGACCACCCTGATCCGGCTGGAGATCCTGCGGACCCTCCGCAACCGGCGCTACCTGCTCTTCACCGTCGCCTACCCGGCGCTGATGTACTTCTTCTTCATCAACGCCTACGGCTCCACCCAGCTCGCCGGTGGCCTGCCGGTGAAGACCTACTTCATGGTCTCGATGGCCACCTTCGGCGCGGTCGGCGCGGTGCTGACCGGCAGCGCGCAGCGGATCTCGCTGGAGCGCAAGAGCGGCTGGGTGCGCCAGCTGCGGCTGACCGCGCTGCCCGGCCGGGCGTACACCGTCGGCAAGATCGCGGCGACCGCCGTCACCACGCTGCCGGCGATCCTGGTGGTCTTCGCGGTCGGCGCGAGCCAGGGCGTCTCGCTGAGCGCGCCGCAGTGGCTCGGGCTGGCGGCCGCGCTCTGGCTGGGCAGCTTCGTCTTCGCCGCGCTCGGGGTGGCGCTCGGGTACGCGGCGGCACCGGACGCGGTGCAGCCGATCGTGATGATCACCTACATGGCGATGGCCCTGCTCGGCGGCACCTGGTTCCCGGTGAGCGGCTCGCTGGAGAGGTTCGCCCGCTTCAACCCGGTGTACCTGTACAACCAGCTGGCCGACTTCACCCGGCCCGGGCACTCCCTGGACACCGGCGCGGTCGCCGGGCTGGCCGCCTTCCTCGTGGTGTTCGGCGCCGCCGCGGCGGCCCTGTACCGCCGCGACAGCCGCCAGGCATGATGATCGACATGAGTGACGCGCGCCAGGCCCACCGCCCCGACGAACCGCCGGAGGTGGGCGTGGCGCGCGCGTCCTTCATGAACGTGCCCGGTTCCCCGGTGGAGAGCAGGCGCCAGCTGCTGGTCAAGGTCGCCTGGATGATGCTGTGGATGCTCTACCTGGCCTACCCGGCGGGCGACCTGCTGAACGGCGGCCACACCACGGCCGGGACGGTGCTCGGCTGGTGCTGCCTGGCCGGGTTCGTGGTCGCCTACGTGCTGCTGGTGGTCTTCCGCTCACAGGCCGGGATGCGGCCGCGGGCCTGCCTGGTGATCGTCACGACGATGGTCGGGCTCGCCGTCGCCGCCCCGGTCGGCCTCGGAGCCGCGTTCCTGACGCTGTTCATCTACGCCTCGGTGTGCGTCGCGATCATCGTGCCGACCCACTACGCGCTGCGCGCCCTGGTCGCCATGGCCGTGCTCACCGCCGCCGTCGGGACGGGCATCGGGGCCGGCGTCGGCAACGTCTCCACCTTCGCGCTCGGCGCCTTCCTCTCCGGCGTCGCGATGACCGGTCTGCAGCGGCTGGTCGCCACCATGAAGGAGCTGCGCGAGGCCCGGGCCGCGGTCGCCCACCTGGCGGCCTCCGAGGAGCGGCTGCGGCTGGCGCGCGACCTGCACGACCTGCTCGGGCACTCGCTGTCGCTGATCACCCTGAAGAGCGAGCTGGCCGGGCGGTTCATGGACGCAGGCAAGGACGAGGCGGCGCGGGCGCAGGTCGCCGACATCGAGCAGGTCGCCCGGCAGTCGCTGATCGACGTCCGGGAGGCGGTGACCGGCTTCCGTCGCCCGACCCTGCCGGTCGAACTGGCCGCCGCCCGTACCGCGCTGGCCGCCGCGCAGGTCCGGCTGGAGGCCGCGCCGGAGCTGGTGGACGCCTGGCCGTCGCTGGCCGACGAGGAGACCGGGGCGCTGGCCTGGGCGCTGCGCGAGGCCGTCACCAACGTGGTCCGGCACGGCGAGGGCGCCACCGTCTGCACGGTGACCGCTGACGAGAGCTGGGAGGCGAGCGGCGAGCGCTACGCCGTCCTGGAGATCACCGACAACGGGCGCGGGCCGGGCAAGTCCCAGCCGGGCAACGGCCTGTCCGGGCTGGAGGAGCGGCTGGCCCTGGTCGGCGGGCGGCTGGAGACCGGGCCGGGGGAGCGGGGGAGGGGCTTTCGGCTGCGGGCCTCGGTGCCGCTGCGGACGGTGTCCGCGGCCACGGCCCAGGCACACCCGGAACCCTAGGAGTCCCGTCCGGCCGACGGCAGTTCCAGCACGAAGCGGGCGCCGTGCGGGGCGTGGGCGACCCGCAGGGTTCCACCGTGCCGGGTCGCGATGTCCGCCGAGATGGCCAGGCCCAGGCCGCTGCCGCCGGCGTCCCGGCTGCGGGCCTCGTCGAGCCGGGTGAACGGCTCGAAGATCCGCTCGCGGTCCTCCGGCGGCACGCCCGGGCCGTCGTCCCGGACCTCCAGGACACAGCCGTGCACGGTGTGCCGCACGGACAGCACCACCTCGGCGGCCGCGTGCCGCTGGGCGTTGTCCAGCAGGTTGCGCACCAGCCGGTGCAGCCGGATGCGGCTGCCGCGCACCAGCACCGCTTCGGGCGCGTCCACCCGCAGGGCGAGCCGGGCGCCGACGACCGGGCGGTACTGGTCGGCGAGTTCGCGCAGCACGGCGGACAGGTCGACGTCGGTGAGCCGGCCGGCCGACGCCGGGTGCGAGTCCCGGGCCAGGAACAGCAGGTCCTCGGTGAGCTGCTGGAGCCGCTCGACCGAGGTGAGCGCCTCCCGGGTGGTGGCCGGCCAGTCGGTGCGCTCGGGGTGCGCCAGCGACACCTCCAGATTGGTGCGCAGCGCGGCGATCGGGCTGCGCAGCTCGTGCGAGGCGTCCGCGACGAAGCGCTGCTGCTGCACGGCGGAGCGCTCCAGCCGGTCCAGGGTGGCGTTGGTGGTCCGGGCCATCCGGGTGAGCTCGTCGCCGGCGCGCGGCACCGGGACGCGGCGGTCCAGCCGGTGCTCGCCGATCTCGGCCAGCCCGGCGCGGATCGCCTCCACCGGGCGCAGCGCCCGGCTGGTCGCCGCCCAGGCCACCAGCGCGACCAGCAGCGCGGCGGCCGGCACGCCCAGCTGCAGCACCGGGTCGATGGTGTGCAGCGAGGCCTCGGCGGCGAACGGGGTGACCAGCACGTACACCGTGAACGGGCCGGCCATCGGCTTCGTCTGGTCGCCGTCCTTGCGCAGCAGGGGGCTCCAGCTGCCCATCGCGGTGAAGGTGCGTCCCGAGTAGCGGTTGGCCGCGGCCGTGCCCGCGGGGCCGACGGTGACCCGCTGGACGGACTGCCAGTCGTCCCGGGCCAGGTGCGGTACGGAGGCGGGCGGGGGCCCGACCAGGTGCTGGGTGGTCAGCGTGCCGCCCATGAACAGCACCTGGCCGTCGCCGCCCAGCACCACGTACGGCAGCCTCCAGTTGTCCACCAGCTGCTGGCCGAGCTTGTAGCCGTTGCTGAGATCGTGGGACTGCGACTTGGCCTCCGCCTGGGCGGCCTCCAACTGGGCGTCGTACAGGTGGCCGCGCAGCCACCAGGCGCCGCCGCCGAGCAGCAGCAGCGCGGTCAGTCCGGCCGCCAGCGAGGTGCGCAGGCGGGTGGAGAGGCGGCTCAGCACGGTGCGGTCTCCAGTCGGTAGCCGGCGCCGCGCACCGTGGTGATCGAGCGGACGCCGAACGGGGTGTCCACCTTGCGGCGCAGCATGCTGACGTACACCTCGACGATGGACTCCTCGCCGTCGAAGGCGATGTCCCACACCTCGTCGACGATCCGGCGCTTGGAGAGCACCTCGCCGGGGTGCTCGGCCAGGCAGCGCAGGACGGCGAACTCGCGCTCGGTGAGGGTGATCTCGGCGCCGCCCCGGCCGCAGCGGCGGCCCGCCGGGTCCAGCCAGAGGTCGCCGACCCGCAGCAGCGGGCCCGGGGTCTGGCTGCGGCGGAGCAGGGCGCGCAGCCGGGCCAGGAAGACCAGGTAGGAGAACGGCTTGGTGAGGTAGTCGTCGGCGCCGGTGTCCAAGCCCTCGGCCTCGTCGTACTCGCCGTCCTTCGCGGTCAGCATCAGGATCGGGGTGGTGACGCCGCCGACGCGCAGCGCCTCGCACACCTTGTAGCCGTTCAGGCCGGGCAGCATGATGTCGAGCACGATCGCCCGGTAGGCGTGCCGCTGGGCCAGCCGCAGGCCGGTGAGACCGTCGGGGGCGAGGTCGACGGTGTAGCCCTCCGCCTCCAGGCCGCGCCGTACGGCCGCCGCGACCTGGGCGTCGTCCTCCACCACCAGAATCTCCATGCGGATCAGGATGCCATCGGCGCCGGATCCGTTCCTTAAGTCGCCTTCAGCTTTCTCAGCCTCGCTTCAGGGGAACCGGAGCATGCTCTCGCCGGGTTCGCCGATCCGTCCGGGTCGGCGCTGCTCGGACCGGGAGGGACCGGCGGATGAGTGTTCTGGAAGGCCCCGCGGTGCCCGTCCGGCACCGCAGGCCGCGCCGTGCGCTCCCGCCCGGCCTGGTGATGGCGGCCGGGACGGTGGTCTCCCGGGCCACCGGCTTCGTCCGCTCGGCGCTGCTGGTGGCGGTCCTCGGCTCGGGGCTGCTCGCGGACGGGTACAACGTGGCCAACACGGTGCCCAACATCCTGTTCGTGCTGCTGATCGGCGGTGCGCTGAACACCGCGCTGGTGCCCCATCTGGTGCGCGCCGCCGAGGAGTCGGCGGACGGCGGGGCGGCGCACACCGACCGGCTGGTGACGGTGCTGGTGGTCGCCCTGCTGGTACTGACGGCGGTCGTGGTGCCCGGTGCGCCGTACCTGGTGCGGGCCTACACCTCGTACGACGGTGCCCAGTTGGACCGGACGGTGCTGCTGGCGTACCTGTGCCTGCCGCAGGTGTTCTTCTACGGGCTGTTCACGGTGCTCGGCCAACTCCTCAACGCCCGGCGGCGGTTCGCGCCGATGGCGTGGGCGCCGGTGCTCAACAACCTGGTGGTGATCGGGGTGTTCGGCGCCTTCGTCGGCCACCGCTCCTTCGACGAGCGGGACCTGACCGTGCTCGGGGCGGGAACGACGGCCGGCGTGGTGGCCCAGGGCCTGGTGCTGCTGCCCTGCCTGCGGGCGGCCGGGGTGCGGCTGCGGCCGCGCTGGGACTGGCGGCGGGCGGGACTCGGCGAGCCGCTGCGCGCCGCCGGGTGGACGCTGCTGCTGGTCCTCGCCGACCAGGCGGGCTACTGGGTGGTCACCAGGCTGTCGACCTCGGTCGGCGCGCAGGCCGCCGCGGCCGGGCTGCCGGGCGTCGGGTACACCGCCTACAGCAGCGCGTACCTGCTGTGGATCGTGCCGCACGGGGTGGTCACGGTGTCGCTGGTGACGGCGGCGGTACCCGCGCTCAGCGCGTCCGCCGGCTCCCCGCGGGCCGTGCGGGCGCTGCTCGCCCGGACCGTGCGCACCATCGCGGTGGTCACCGTCCCGGCGGCCTGCGGGCTCGCGGTCCTCGCGCCGCAGCTGTGCGCGCTCGCCTTCGGGCACGGGAGCACCGACCCCGCCGACGTCCGGGCCATCGCCGGAATGCTGACCGCCTTCGCGCCCGGCCTGGTCCTCTACTCGGCCTCGTACGCGCTGACCCGCGCCTTCTACGCGCTGGGCGACAGCCGCACGCCCTTCCTGCTCAACCTGCTGCCGGTCGCCGCCACGGCCCTGGGGGCGGTGCTCTGCCACCGGCTGCTGCCGCTGCGCTGGGCCGTCACCGGGATGGCCGGCTGCTACGGGGGCTCGTTCCTGCTGACCGTCCTGGGCGCCTCCCTGCTGCTGCGGCGACGCCTCGGCCCGGTGCGGGTCCTGGGCGACCACGCCAGGCTGCTGCTCGCCGCCCTCCCGGCCGCCACCGCGGCCTGGTGGACCGCGCGGTACGGCCTGGCGCCGGCCGCCGCCACCCTCGCCGTCGGCTACCTCCTGCTCGCCCGCCTCCTGCGGGTCGACGAACTGTCGGCCCTCACCACACGATTGCGCAGACGCCCATGACTCTCCTTCCCACCGATGTCGCCCGTGTCCTCGACGTCCTCCTCCCGGAGGGCCACCCCCTGCGCGCCCAGGTCCCGCACCTGCGCGTGGAGTCCCGCTGCCGGTGCGGCTGCAGCACGGCCCTCTTCGCCGGCGTCGCGGACGGCGCCCGTTCGGACGTGGTGGCCGAGGCGGCGATCGGCTCCGACGGCGAGATCCTGCTCTTCGCCGAGGACGGCCGGCTCTCCTGGCTGGAGGTCTGCTCCTGGAGCGATCCCAAGCTCACCCTCGCCGACGCGGCCCGCTTCCTGCGCGGGGAACCCGGGCGGCCGGGGTGAGCGTCCTTTCGGACATGCCCACCGTTCTCGTGCTCGGCTTCGACCCGCACACCGTCCCCGGCACGGACGGCGACGCCGTGCGGGCCCTCCTCGACGCCCGCCGGCATGCCTCAGCCGAGGTCGGCCAGGTCGCGGCGGTAGGCGAGGGCGGGGCGGTCGCCGAGGAGGAACTCGTGCCGGAACGCGAAGCCGTTCCGGGCGAGGACGGTCTGCGAGGCGGGGTTGTCGCGGGTGGTGACGGCGGTGAGGAAGCGCAGTCCGTACCCGGTGGCGGCGAGCCGGCACGCCTCGGCGACGGCGGCGGTGGCGACGCCGCGGCCGGCGGCGGACTCGGCCACCCGGTAGCCGATCTCGGCGCCGCCGTCGGCGAGGTCGACGAGGTTGACGCGGCCGACCAGCTCGCCGGCCGCGTCGCGGACGACGTGGAATCGGCAGGTGCCCGCGGCCTGTTCGGCGAGGAGGGCGGCGTGGCGGTCCGCGAACCCGGTGAAGTAGTCGTCACCGCGGTCCGGGATGCTGCGGGCGAAGTGGGCGCGGTTGGCGCGTTCGAAGCCGAGCAGTTCCTCGGCGTGGTCGGGGCACAGCGGTTCCAGGGTGATCATTCCGACAGTCTGGCCCGGAGGGCCTCGGTGAACCACTCGAATACGTCCCGCAGGTTCTCCGGCACCGGCCAGCCGTTGACGGTCGCCATCAGCTGCCAGTAGCGCTCGGCCCGGGGGTCGTCGGCCGTCCCGAGGCGGTCTAGCAGCCACCGCCGCAGCGCGGTGTCGTCCGGGCGGCCGAAGGCCTCGGCGTAGGCGGCGGCGAGGGCGGCGACGACGGGGTCGGCCTCGGGGGAGGCGGGGGCGACGCCGGCCGCCAGCGCGGTCCGGACCAGGGAGGTCACCGTCCCGGTGAGCTCGACGTGCAGGCCGGTGCGGTCCCCGTCGGCGCGCTCGGCGGCCTGGTGCTCGGCCATCCGGCGCACCGCCGCGCGGAAGTCCGGGTCCTGGACGAGTTCGCCCAGTTCCACCCAGGCCTCGACCTGCTCCGCCCTTGGCTCGTCGGGCAGTTCGGGCATGGCCGAGCGCATCATGGCGACGAACTCCGGGTTGGCGTCCAGACCGCCGAAGACCTCGTCGACGAAGTCGTGGATCAGACGCCGGCGTTCGGCGTCGGAGAGCGCGGCGAGCTTGTGCATGAGTCTCATCTCCTCGGGTGTGGAACCGCGTTGGGCGACGGCGAGCAGCACCGCCCGGCGCAGCCGGAGGGTGCGGATCTGCACCTCCAGCGCCTCGGCGTGCGCGGCGGCGACCTCCCGTAGCGGGGCCTCCCGCTCCAGCACCCGGCGGATCGCGGGCAGGTCGAGCCCGAGTTCGCGCAGGGTGCGGACGAGGTCCAGCCGGGCGAGCGCGTGGACGTCGTACCGCCGGTAGCCGGCCGCGGTGCGGCCGGTGGGCGGCACCAGGCCGGTGTCGGCGTAGAACCGGATGGCCTTGACGGTGAGTCCGGTGCGCCGGGCGAGCTCGCCGATCGAGTAGAGCATGTCGCTGCCGTCCATGGACCTCACTCTGGACCCTCCCCTTACCGGAGACACAAGCCCGTCGCCGTCGCCGGACACGCCCTAAGGTCGTGGCCATGAACGACACTGACAACGGGGCCTCGATCCGCGTGCTGCTCGCCGAGGACCAGGGGATGGTCCGGGAGGCGCTGGCCGCGCTGCTCGGGCTGGAGGGGGACATCGACGTCGTCGCGCAGGTCGGCCGCGGGGACGAGGTGGTGGCGGCGGTGCTCGCGAACGACGTGCAGGTCGCCGTGCTGGACATCGAGATGCCGGGGATGACGGGCATCGAGGCGGCCGCCGAGCTGCGCGGCCGGGCGCCCGGGACGAAGGTGGTCATCGCGACGACCTTCGGCCGGCCCGGCTACCTGCGCCGGGCGATGGAGTCGGGCGCGGACGCCTTCCTGGTGAAGGACGCGCCGGCCGCCGAGCTGGCGGAGGCGATCCGCCGGGTGCTGCGCGGCGAGCGGGTGATCGACCCGGTGCTGGCCGCCGCCGCGCTGGCGGAGGGAGCCAACCCGCTGACCCCGCGCGAGCGGGACGTGCTGGGCGCGGCCGCCGACGGCGCGGTGAACGCGGACATCGCCCGGCGGCTGCACCTGTCCGAGGGGACGGTGCGCAACTACCTGTCGATGGCGATCCAGAAGACCGAGGCCCGCAACCGTACCGAGGCGGTGCGGATCGCCCGCGAGAAGGGCTGGCTGTAGGCGGGCGGGTCAGTTGAGCCGGTGCCGGGCCGCCCGGGCCTCCTGGCGGACCTTGGCGGCGGTGTCCGGGTCGAAGGTGTCCAGGATCTGCGCGTAGGCGTCCATCTCCGCCGATCCGCCGAGGAAGTCCCCGGTGCGGACGAGGAGTTCGGCCCGTTCCAGGCGCAGCTGGGCCGGGTGCCGGGGCAGCAGCAGGGAGAGTTCGGTGGCCCACAGCTGGGTGCGGGCGTGCTCGGGGCGGTCGGCGGCCCAGACCCGGATGTTGCCGAGCACCCGCAGCACGATCTCCAGCGGCTGGGCCGGGGTGAGCATGGCGGGGGTGAACTCCTGCCCGGCGGCGGCGACCAGCCGTTCGACGTCCTCCGGGTCGAGCAGCCGCCCGCCGTGGAACGGGTCGGCCAGGACGTAGTCCTCGCCGCCCGCCGGGCCGCCCACCGCGACGATGAAGTGGCCGGGCAGCGCGATGCCGTGGACGGTCAGCCCGGCCCGCCGCCCGACCGCCGTCCACACCAGGGAGAGCGTGATCGGCAGTCCGCGCCGCCGCCGCAGCACCTCGGGCAGCAGCGAGGACTCCAGGCGCCGGTAGTCCGACTGCCGTCCGTGGAAGCGCTCCCGTCCGCCGAGCACCGCGGCGAGCAGGGCGGCCGTCTCCTCCGGCCCGGTGGGGGCCCGCTCGGCGACGGCCTGCCGGACGGCTGCCGCGTGCCGCTCCAGCGCGGCCTCGCAGGCGGCGAGCAGTGCGTCCACGCCGGGCGGTTCGCCGGGGTCGCCGGGGTCGGGCACCATGCCGTGCTCGGCGGCGGCGAGCAGGCACAGCAGCACCGGGTCGGGCTGCTCGGCGCGGGCGGCGGTCCGGAAGCGGTCTCTGCTCTGCTCGGTCACGGTGACGGCGACGGCTTTCGTACGGCGGACGGACAAGGCGGCGGACGGACGGTCGGGCGATCGGTCGGGTGATCGGTCGGACGGTACGGACTGGCGGCTACCCCTGGGGAAGAAGGGCGTAGTGGTAAGTGTGACTGGTCGTGAAGCCGAGTCCGTCATAGAGCGCGATGGCCCCCGCGTTCTCCGCCTCGACCTGGAGGTACCCGCCGCTCGCCCCCTCCTCGGCCGCGCGCGAGGCGAGCACCGCCATGACCGCCGTCGCCAGCCCGGCCCGCCGGGCGTACGGCTGGACCTCGATCGCGCCGAAGCAGGCCCAGTCCCCTTCGATGACGCAGCGTCCGATCGCCAGTGGGGGCTGCCCGGGGGCGCCCGGCACGGTGGCGAACCAGACGGAGGGTCCGCCGTGCAGCACCTGCCGGGCGGCCTCCTCGACGGCCGGGTCGCCGCTCACCCGCCGGTACACCGACAGCCACCGGTCGTCCGCGGTCCGCGCCAGCCGGACCCTCTCGTGCCCGGTGCCGACCCGGGCGAGCACGGCCAGCGGGGCGGTGCGGACCAGGGTGGGCGCGTACCCGGCACCGAGCCGGTCGAGCTCGGCGACCAGCTCGGTCGGCGAGCCGGGGGAGATCACCTCGACGTACGCGGGCAGCCCGCGCGCCGCGTACCAGGCGCGGACGGCCGCCAGCGCCTGAGGCAGCGGCAGCCCCGGGTCCCCGAGCGCCTGGACGGAGTTGGCCCGCCGGGTGAACCCGGCGGCGGCGCGCAGCGTCCACTCGCCGAGCGGCTCCTGCTCGACGGCCGGCCAGCCGCGGCCCGCGATCCGCTGCAGCTCGACCGGCGCGGTGACCGGCAACGGGGCCCGCCGAACCGGAAACGGCGGCACGACCTTGCCCGCGACCAGCAGCTTCTCCGGCAACTGCACCGGATCGCCGGAACGCGGGGCGATCGTCAGCCCATGATCGTCCCACGATGTGAGCACGCCGATCGAATCCCGGAACACCGGCCGGTCGTCCACGAACTCCGCGAGGCGTCGGACCGACACGCGTCGTCCCACGTCAGAGCGATCTATCCGGACCTCCGGACGGTCGCCGACCGGGTTGACCGTCGCCATCTGGCCACCTCCTGTGCATTTGCGGTCTCCGACCCGCGATACTAGGGGCGGGCATCGACGACGCCGCGCTCACCGCGCACGGCAGCAGAACAGAACGGGCCACCAGGCCCTTCCGAGGAGGAACGACAGCGTGACCTACGTCATCGCGCAGCCTTGTGTCGACGTGAAGGACAAGGCGTGCATCGAAGAGTGCCCGGTTGACTGCATCTACGAGGGCGAGCGATCGCTCTACATCCACCCGGATGAGTGTGTCGACTGTGGCGCGTGCGAGCCGGTCTGCCCGGTCGAGGCGATCTTCTACGAGGACGACACTCCGGAGGAGTGGAAGGACTACTACAAGGCGAACGTCGAGTTCTTCGACGATCTGGGTTCGCCCGGTGGCGCCTCGAAGCTCGGCCTGATCGAGCGTGACCACCCGTTCATCGCCGCTCTGCCGCCGCAGAACGCCGACCACTGACGATCGGTGGCAGAACAGCTGTGAGCACCAACAGCACGCGCGCGCCGTTCCCGGGCCACCCGGGGGCGGCGCGTCGCGTTTCGGACAAGCTCCCGGTCTTCCCCTGGGACAAGCTGGAACCGTACAAGGCGACCGCCCTGGCCCACCCGGGCGGGCTCTGCGACTTCTCCGTCGGCACCCCGGTGGACCCGGTCCCCGAGGTCGTCCAGAAGGCGCTGGCCGCGCACACCGACACCCCCGGCTACCCGACCGTCTGGGGTCCGCCGGAGCTGCGCGAGGCGATCGCCGGCTGGCTGCACCGCCGGCTCGGCGCGCGGATCGGCCCGCAGGCCGTGCTGCCGACCGTCGGCTCCAAGGAGCTGGTGGCCTGGCTGCCGACCCAGCTCGGCCTCGGCCCCGGCGACCAGGTCGCCTACCCGCGCCTGGCCTACCCGACCTACGAGGTGGGCGCCCGGCTGTGCGGCGCCGAGCCGGTCGAGTACGACTCGGTGGACGAGCTGGACGGCTCCCGGGTGCGCCTGCTCTGGGTGAACTCGCCGTCCAACCCGACCGGCCGGGTGCTGGGCGCGGACGAGCTGCGCCGCGCCGTCGAGTGGGCCCGGGAGCACCGGGCACTGCTGGTCAGCGACGAGTGCTACCTGGAGCTGGGCTGGGAGGCCGACCCGGTCTCGGTCCTGCACCCGGACGTCTGCGGCGACGGCCACGAGGGCCTGCTGGCCGTGCACTCGCTCTCCAAGCGCTCCAACCTGGCCGGCTACCGCGCCTCCTTCGTGGCGGGCGACCCGGTGGTGGTCAAGGAGCTGCTGGAGGTGCGCAAGCACGGCGGCATGATCGTGCCGGCGCCGGTCCAGGCGGCGACGGTCGCCGCGCTCGCGGACGACGCGCACGTGGCCGAGCAGCGCGAGCGGTACGCGGCCCGGCGCTCGGCCCTGCGGGCGGCGCTGGAGGCGTACGGCTTCCGGATCGAGCACTCCGAGGCGAGCCTCTACCTGTGGGCGACCCAGGACCGCCCGTGCTGGGAGACGGTGGCCGAACTGGCCGGGCTGGGCATCCTGGTGGCGCCCGGCGACTTCTACGGGCCGGCCGGCGACCGCTTCGTGCGGGTCGCGTTCACGGCGACCGACGAGCGGGTCGCCGCGGCCGTGGAGCGGCTGGGCGCGGCGCGCTGACCGCACCCGGACGACCGTACGGCGAAGGGGGCCGGTGTCACGGACACCGGCCCCCTTCGGGGTTCTCCGCGGAGGCGGGGGTTACAGCGGCAGGCCGTTGAGGCCGCCGCCGTTGAGGCTGCCCAGCAGGCCGCCGAGCGGGCCGAGCGCCCCGGTCAGGCCGGACAGCGGGCTGTTCGAGCCGAGGTCGGCACCGCCGAGGCGGTTGGCCGACCCGTGCTCGGCCAGGCCGAGCACGTCGGTGGCGGGCAGGTCGGCCGGCAGGGTCTGCTCGACGGAGCCGAGCGGCAGCGCGCGCTGCACCGCGCCGACGGGCAGGGCGTCGGCGACGGCGGTGCCGCCGGGGACGGCGCCGGTGAGGGTCCCGGCGGCCGGCAGGGTCTGGGTGACCGGGCCCGACGTGAGCCCGTCGAGCGGGCCGGTGCCGGCGGTGGCGCTGCGGGTGGCCGTGCTCCTGCCGGTGACGGCCTCGCCGAGCTTGCCGGCCAGGGCCGAGGTGACCTTCGGGGTGACCGAGGAGAGCCGGCCGGCCGTCGCGGCGGTCTCGTCGACCGGGGCGGTCAGCGAGCCGGCCTTCTCGTTGGCCTCGGGCAGCTGCTGGGCGACGATGTTGCCGGCGGCGTCGGCGGAGGCCGGTACGCCCGCGGCGACGGTGGCCGCACCGGTGGTGCCGGCGGCCTGGCCGAGCTGGTGGGTGGTGTGCTGGAGGGTGGAACCGGTGTCGGTGTTGGTCAGCTGGCCCAGCGGTGCCGCGAGGTCGCTCTTGGGCAGCAGGGCGTCTCCGCCCAGGGCGGACGCGGAGCCGGCGGCGAGCAGCGGGGTCGCTCCGGCGGCCACGACGAGCGCGGCCTGGGCGATCCGGCGCGTGAGGGGGTGAGACATGGGGCTCCTCGAAGGGGTCTGGGTCCGTCCCGTCCGCCCCGGGGGCCGGGTGTGGCCGATCGGGCGGACGACGTTGTTACCGCTTGAGAAGCCAGAAGGTTTCGGCCCGTGCAAGGAAGCTTCCTGGCCGATCATCGGATCGTACGACCGTGACAGGGGTGCCCGCCGGGCCCGGTCGGACGTCGCCGAACCGGGCCCGGCCAAGGGCAGTGACGGTTCTCCATCCCGGTTCGCCGGAACGGGGGGTCGGTCCACCGGGGTTGACCGGAATCACCCGACCGGCGGCAACCCGAACACCAGTGCGTCAGCCCTTGTCGGCCGGGGCCAGAGTGACCTGGACGAGCTTGGTCGAGGTGCCCGAGGTCTGGCTCTGCCAGCCGTCCTCGGACTTGGACTTGCGCCAGATCCTCCCGTCGTAGGCGACCGTCGCGATGCCCAGCTGCTGGGCCTGGGCGACCGCCCAGTGGGCGACCTCCCAGCCGCTCGCCCGCTCGGCGACCACGCCGCCGTCCGCCCCCGCGTCCGAGGAGGAGGTCAGCGCGGCGGTGGCCGGGTCCGGGGTCAGCGAGACGGCGTTCTCGGCGCCCTTGATGGTCGAGGTGTAGCCGGTCGCCGGCGTCACCGTGCGGCCGAACTCCCGGCGCACCCGGTCGGACAGCACCTGGGCCCGGTCCGGCGCCGCGACCGGGGTCGCGGTGGCGCCCGGGGTCGCGCCCGGGGAGGCGGACGCGGAGTCCTCCGGGTCCGGCTTGGCGTAGTCGTGCACCACGCAGGAGAACGAGGCGGGCTCCCGGCCGGCCAGCGCCGAGGTGAGCAGGGTCGCCTTGGTCTCGTGCTTGGCGTAGGCCTGCGGGTAGCCGCTCTTCTGCACCGTCTGCGCGGCGTCGGTCAGCGGCATCCGGGTGTAGCCGGGGACCTTGACCAGGCCGTCCAGGAACTTGTTGGTCGCGTACACCGGGTCCGAGATCTGCGCCGGGGTGCCCCAGCCCATCGACGGCCGCTGCTGGAAGAGGCCGATCGAGTCCCGGTCGCCGCCCGCCAGGTTGCGCAGCTTGGACTCCTGCATGGCCGTCGCCAGTGAGATCGTGGTGGCCCGGTCCGGCAGCCCGCGCGAGCGCGCCACCGCGGCGATCGTCGCGGCGTTGGCGGCCTGCGGCAGCTCCAGCGTGCCGTTGCCCGCCGCGGTCTTCACCGTGCACTCCTCGGACGCGCCCGGCTTGAAGCCGAACCACCAGATCCCGACCACGGCCAGACCGGCGACCAGGGCCAGGCCGAGCAGCCCGACGATCACCATCAGCAGGGCGCGCAGCGGCCCGCGGCGGCGAGTGGGCTCCTCTTCGTCGCCCAGCTCCTCGCTGCTCCTTCTCCTGGCCACCGTCGCCCCTCTCGCGCCTGCTCCTTGATCCGACACCGTACCCACTCGGACGGATGTGCGGCGCCTCCCGGTTGCCCTTGCCCGCCCACTCGCCGTCCGGGCACCGGCGCCGGAGGCGGCGGGGGCCGGTCCGTGTCACCGGGCGGCCGCACCGGCCCGCACCGGGCCGCGGACTAGGCTGGCGCCTATGAGCAGCCCGAACCCGACGCCCCTGGACCTCACTCTCGACGGCGGCGCGCTGACCGCCCGCCTCGTCGACTTCCCCTCGGTGAGCGGCGACGAGCAGGCGCTCGCCGACGCCGTGGAGGCCGCGCTGCGCGGCTACCCGCACCTCACCGTGGACCGCCACGGCAACAACGTGGTCGCCCGGACGAACCTGGGCCGGGCCGAGCGCGTCGTCCTGGCCGGCCACCTGGACACCGTGCCGATCGCCGACAACCTCCCCTCGTACGTCGAGGGCGACCTGCTCTACGGCTGCGGCACCTCGGACATGAAGTCCGGCGTGGCCGTCCAGCTGCGCCTGGCCGCCACGCTCGCCGAGCCCAACCGCGACCTCACCTTCGTCTTCTACGACTGCGAGGAGGTGGAGGCCCACCGCAACGGCCTGGGCCACCTCGCCAAGGACCACCCGCAGTGGCTGACGGGCGACTTCGCGGTGCTGATGGAGCCCAGCGGCGGCATGGTCGAGGGCGGCTGCCAGGGCACCCTGCGGGCGCAGGTGCGGCTCACCGGCGTGCGCGCCCACGCGGCCCGCAGCTGGCTCGGCGACAACGCCATCCACCACGCCGCCGAGGTGCTCACCCGGCTCGCGGACTACCGGCCGCGCCGGGTGGAGATCGACGGCCTGGAGTACCGCGAGGGCCTGAACGCGGTGCGGATCGACGGCGGCGTGGCCGGCAACGTGATCCCGGACGAGTGCGTCGTCACGGTCAACTTCCGCTACGCGCCGGACCGCAGCGAGGCCGACGCGGAGAAGCACGTGCGCGAGGTCTTCGACGGCTTCGAGCTCACCGTCACCGACTTCGCCGCGGGCGCCCTGCCCGGACTCGCCCAGCCGGCCGCCCAGGCCTTCCTGGCGGCCACCGGCGGCCAGGCCCGGGCCAAGTTCGGCTGGACCGACGTCGCCCGCTTCAGCGCGCTCGGCGTCCCGGCCGTCAACTACGGCCCCGGGGACCCGAACCTGGCGCACAAGCGCGAGGAGCACTGCTCGCTGAGCGCCATCGCCGAGGTCGAGGAGCGGCTGCGCGCCTGGCTGACCAGCTGAGCCGCGCGCGGCTCAGCTCGTACGATCAGCGGCCGAACGCCACCTTCCGGTTGCTCAACCGACCTTCCCCCGTTGCCTGAAAACGGGGGAAGATCGGCGTAGGGTTTCGTCATGACAGGCACAGGAGACGAGAAGCACTACGGTCACGGTCCCGAGCAGGTCGGGGTGCCGCGGAAGAAGAAGGCCTGGCCCGAGAAGCAGAAGGGCCCGGTGCTGGTGCGCCGGGACCAGGTCGGCACGAGCACCACGGACCAGCGCCTGCTGGACACCACCGGCCCCACCGACTGGCTGCACACCGACCCGTGGCGGGTCCTGCGGATCACCTCCGAGTTCGTCGAGGGCTTCGGCGCCCTCGCCGAACTCCCGCCCGCGATCAGCGTCTTCGGCTCCGCCCGGACCCCGGTCGACTCGCCCGAGTACCAGGCGGGCGTGGAGATCGGCCGGGCCCTCGTCGAGGCCGGCTACGCGGTGATCACCGGCGGCGGCCCGGGCGCGATGGAGGCCGCCAACCGCGGCGCCTCCGAGGCCGGCGGCCTCAGCGTCGGGCTCGGCATCGAGCTGCCCTTCGAGCAGGGCCTCAACGAGTTCGTCGACCTCGGTCTGAACTTCCGCTACTTCTTCGTCCGCAAGACGATGTTCGTGAAGTACGCCCAGGGCTTCGTGGTCCTGCCCGGCGGCCTCGGCACGCTGGACGAGCTGTTCGAGGCGCTCACCCTGGTGCAGACGAAGAAGGTCACCCGCTTCCCGGTGATCCTCTACGGCAGCGCCTACTGGGGCGGCCTCTACGAGTGGCTGAAGAACACCCTGGTCGCGCAGGGCAAGGCGGCCCCGCACGACCTGGAGCTGTTCCACATCACCGACGAGATCGACGAGGTCATGAAGATCCTCGCCGACGCCCGCCGGCCCGCCGGCGAGATCTAGCCCCGCCGCCCGGCCCCGTCGGCCGGACCAGCGGGCAGGCCCCGGCCCGGCCGGGGTCTAGGCCAGCCCCCGGCGGGCGACCGCCGGGGCGCGGGTGCCCCGGATCGAGGCGACCATGTCCAGCACCTGGCGGGTCTCCGCGACCTGGTGCACCCGGTAGATCCGCGCGCCCAGCCAGGCCGAGACCGCGGTGGTGGCCAGGGTGCCGAGCAGCCGCTCGTTCACCGGCTTGTCCAGGGTCTCGCCGACGAAGTCCTTGTTGGAGAGCGAGACCAGCACCGGGAAGCCGGTCGCGGTCATCTCCGGCAGCCGCCGGGTGGCCTCCAGCGAGTGCCGGGTGTTCTTGCCGAAGTCGTGCCCCGGGTCGATGACCACCGCGTCCCGCCGCACGCCGAGCTCCACCGCGCGCTCGGCCAGTCCCACGGTCACCCGCAGGATGTCCGCCATCACGTCCTCGTACCCGACCCGGTGCGGCCGGGTGCGGGGTTCGGCGCCGCCGGCGTGGGTGCAGACCAGCCCGGCGTCGTACCGGGCGGCCACCTCGGCGAGCTTCGGGTCCACCCCGCCCCAGGCGTCGTTCAGCAGGTCCGCGCCCACCTCGCAGACCGCCTCGCCGACCTCGTGCCGCCAGGTGTCCACGCTGATGACCGCCTCGGGGTGGCGCTTGCGCAGCTCGGCCACGAAGGGCACGGTGCGCCGCAGCTCCTCCTCGACCGTGACCTCGTCGCCCGGCCCGGCCTTCACCCCGCCGATGTCCAGGATCGCCGCGCCCTCGGCCATCGCCCGGTCCGCGGCGGCGAAGGCGGCCTGGTCGGCGAAGGTCGCGCCCTTGTCGAAGAACGAGTCCGGCGTCCGGTTGACGATCGCCATGATCACCAGCTCGTCGTCACCGAATTCCCGCGGTCCCAGGCGCAGTGCCACCGATGTCTCCTCCACAGCTCCTGCGGGTGCGATGATGGCCCCCGGCCTCACTAAGGGACCATGCTGTCATGATCAGTGTGGTTACCTGCCACCACATAGCGGACCGGCCGGGAGTTCGGGAGGACAGCTCGTGTTCTGGGTGATCGTGGTCGCCATGGCCGTGGTGGTCGGTGGTGCCGCCCTGGTGGCGCTGGGTGGGGGCGGGTCGATGCCGGAGGCGGTACCGGACCGCATCTCCGCGCGACTGCCGCAGGACCGCCCGCTGGGCAAGGCGGACGTGGACGAGCTGCGCCTGCCGATGGCGCTGCGCGGCTACCGGATGGACGAGGTGGACGACGTCCTGGACCGCCTCGGCGCCGAACTCGCCTACCGCGACGCGCGGATCGCCGAGCTGGAGGCCGCCGCCCGCCTGCGCGGCGCGGTCGAGGCGACCACCGCCCCCGACCCGGCGGCCGAACCGCTGCCCGGCCTGGAGGAGTTCGCCCAGGTGGTCGAGCCGGTCGTGGTGCTCGCCAAGCAGCCGGCCGGGGAGCAGGCCGGGGAGCAGGCCCCCGAGGACGCGAAGCCGGGGGCCGACAAGTGAACGGGTGCGCATGAGTGGTGAGGTCGAGGGCGCGGTGCTCGGTGCGGACGGGCTGCGCCGCTGCGCCTGGGGCGATTCCACCGACGACTACCGGGTCTACCACGACACCGAGTGGGGCCGCCCGGTGCACGGCGACGACGCGCTGTTCGAGCGGGTCTGCCTGGAGGCCTTCCAGTCCGGCCTGTCCTGGCTGACCATCCTGCGCCGCCGCGAGGGCTTCCGGGCCGCGTTCGCGGGCTTCGAGATCGCCGAGGTCGCCGAGTTCGGCGAGGCGGACAAGGAGCGCCTGCTCGCCGACGCCGGCATCATCCGCAACCGGGCCAAGATCGAGGCGGCGATCGCCAACGCGCGGGTCGCCCGCGATCTGGAGGGCGGCCTGGACGCACTGATCTGGCGGTTCGCCGCCGAGCCGGACCGGCCGGCCCCCCGCACGCTGAGCGAGGTGCCGGCCGTCACGCCGGAGTCGACGGCGCTGGCGAAGGCGCTGAAGAAGGAGGGCTTCCGCTTCGTCGGCCCGACCACCGCCTACGCCCTGATGCAGGCCTGCGGGCTGGTCGACGACCACCTGGCGGACTGCCACGTCCGCACCGGCGCCAAGGGCTGACCGCCGGCGCGGGACCCGGTGGTCGGCCCCCGCACGCCTCAGCGGCCCAGGTACTTCGGCTTCTCCTTGGCGATGAAGGCGCGCACCGCGATCCGGTGGTCCTCGCTCTCGCCCGCCAGCGTCTGCAACTCGTCCTCCTTGTCGAGGAGTTCGTCCAGCGAGTGGGAGGCGCCGTACGCCAGCGACTCCTTGATGGCGCCGTAGGCGACGGTCGGGCCCTCGGCCAGCTCGCGGGCGAAGGCCCGGGCGGTGGCGGCGAGTTCCTCGGCCGGCACCACCTTGGTGGCCAGGCCCAGCTCCATCGCCTCGGCGGCCTTGACCGTCCGGGGGAGCATCAGCAGCTCGGTGGCCCTGGCGTGCCCGACCAGCCGGGGCAGCGTCCAGGAGGCGCCCGAGTCGGCGGTCAGCCCGATCCCGGCGAAGGCGGTGTTGAAGCCGGCCCGGTCGGACAGGAAGCGGAAGTCGCAGGCGAAGGCGAGCGAGGCGCCGGCTCCGGCCGCCACCCCGCCGACCGCGGCGACGGTCGGCTTGCGCATTCCGGCCAGCGCCCGCACCAGCGGGTTGTAGTGCTCGGCGACGGTGCGCAGCGCGCCCTCGCCGGTCTCCTCGGCCCGCTTCAGCAGGGTCAGGTGCTCGTTCAGGTCCTGGCCGACGCAGAAGGCCCGCTCGCCCGCCCCGGTCAGCAGGACGGCCCGCACCGCCGGGTCCGCGGCCGCGGCGGTCACGGCGTCGCGCAGCGCGATCTTGGTGGCGACGTCGAGCGCGTTCATCGCCTCCGGGCGGTTGATGGTGAGGACGGCCAGGCCGCCGTCCAGCTCGTACAGCACGGAATCGGACATGGGTGAGGGCTCCCGGGGTCGTGGCGGTGTCGGTCGTGTGTGTCAGGATGCCGGAGCACACGGGGGCCTGGGGAGTGTGAGGTATCGCACCTTCCGGTGCTGTCCGTGCCGCCGCCACGCCGGGGCTTATGACGCGGTTTGCGGCGGTTGGGGGCGGTCCGGCCGTGGTTGCACCGAGAGTGATGTTGGTCATCAGCCCGTGGCATGCGGGATAATGGCTTCCGATCAATGCGTTCGATACCGGCGGTGGACGGACTGCCGGTGCGTAGCTGAGCGGTTGCAGGAAGGGGAACGAGCATGGCGGCCATGAAGCCGCGGACGGGTGACGGCCCGCTCGAAGTCACCAAAGAGGGGCGGGGCATCATCATGCGCGTTCCGCTCGAAGGCGGCGGACGCCTTGTGGTGGAGCTCACGCCTGACGAGGCCGACGCCCTCGGCGAGGCCCTGAAGAAGGCCTGCGGCTGACCGCAGCAGGTGCTCGCCATCTCCTGGAGATGTGCTGCCGGGCCCGGGTACGACGTCATGTCGGCCCGGGTCCGCACGTTTTCCGGGCCCGGTCCTCGCGGGGCGCCGGGCTCGGCGCTCGATGGCGCCGGGCTCAGCGCTTGATGGCGCAGAGCAGCCCGTCCGACACCGGCAGCAGTGCCGGCAGCAGGGCCTCGCTCTCCCGCACGTCCCGGACCAGGTCCCGGACGGCGCCGGTCTGCGGGTCCTGGAGCTCCGGTTCGGCCAGCCTGCCCTCCTGGAAGACCCCCTCGAAGCAGACCATCCCGCCCGGCCGCAGCAGCCGCAGCGCCTCCAGCAGGTACTCGCAGGACTCGACCGGGTCGCCGTCGCAGAACACCAGGTCGTACTGGCCGTCGGCGAGCCGGGGCAGCACCTCCAGGGCCCGGCCCGGTATGAACCGGGAGCGGTTGGCCGCGAACCCGGCCGCCTGGTACGCCTCGCGCGCCAGCTGCTGGCGCACCGGTTCGGAGTCCACCGTGGTGAGCACGCCGTCCGGCCGCATCCCGCGCAGCAGGTAGACCCCTGATACCCCGGTGCCGGTGCCGATCTCGGCGACCGCCTTGGCGTCCAGCGCGGCGGCCAGCAGCCGCAGGCACGCCCCGCCGCTCGGCCCGATCGCCTTTATCCCGGTCCGCGCGGACTGGGCCCGGGCGTAGGTCAGCACCGCGTCCTCGCTCACGAAGGTGTCGGCGAGGGCCGCACGTGCGGGCCCGAATTCGCTGATGGCTGCCTCTTTCGGAGCGCCGGGCGGCAGCCCGGTGCCGAGGGATGTCGATATTTCCTGGCACAGATTACTGGCCGACCGGGAACCGCGTACGGCGGCGGGCCGTTGTCAGGACGGACCGGGTGCGGAAGGCCTCCCGGGCACTTTTATCCGGGCTTGACGGGTGAGGTGGATATGGTGGTGGCCCTGCTGGGCAGAAGAGCCGACCGAGGAGGTGTGGCCGAGGGCGACGTCCCTGTGCGGCGGCACTCCCGCGGCACCGCGTCGGCCCGTACGCCGAAGCCCGTGATGAACCAGCCTGCGCACTCCGACCTGGACCAGCCCGCGGCCGCCACGCCGACCGCCGGTGCCACCGAGGCCCCCGCCCTCGCGACCTTCACCGAAGGTCCCGACGCGCAGACCTGGACTCCGCCCACCTGGGAGGAGATCGTCGAGGCGCACAGCGCCCGCGTCTACCGGCTCGCCTACCGTCTGACGGGCAACCAGCACGACGCCGAGGACCTCACCCAGGAGGTCTTCGTCCGGGTGTTCCGTTCGCTGTCGACCTACACCCCCGGCACGTTCGAGGGCTGGCTGCACCGGATCACCACCAACCTCTTCCTGGACATGGTCCGCCGCCGCCAGCGCATCCGCTTCGACGCGCTCGGCGAGGACGCGGCGGAGCGGCTCGCCTCCCGCGAGCCCAGCCCGGCCCAGCACTTCAGCGACACCCACTTCGACGCCGACGTCCAGCAGGCGCTGGACACCCTCGCGCCGGAGTTCCGGGCCGCCGTGGTGCTCTGCGACATCGAGGGCCTGTCCTACGAGGAGATCGCCGCCACGCTGGGCGTCAAGCTCGGCACCGTCCGCAGCCGCATCCACCGCGGCCGCTCGCACCTGCGCGCCGCGCTCAAGCACCGCGCCCCCGGCTCGGCCCCCGGCCGTGAGCGCCGCGGCGGCTCGGAGGAGCCGGTGCCGGTCGGCGTCGGCGTGGTCGAGGCCGCGGTCGCGCCCGGTGGGCGCGGACGGAGGCGATCGTGAGCGGAACCAGCCGGTCCGGTTCGGATCGTTCGGATGCGTCCGACCGGTCCCTGACCCGACGGGGCTGGGCCCTGCCGGGGCGTCGCGGAGGCGACGAACCCGGTGAGCCCGTGCTGCCCGCGGTGGCACTGCCCGCGGACACGGCGCTGCACGCGCTTCCCGTCCGCCCCACCGCGCCCGCCGCCGAGGAGCACCACCTGGGCGAGCGCCTCTCCGCCTTCCTGGACGGCGAACTCGGCCACGACTCGCGCGACCGCGTCCAGGCCCACCTGGCGACCTGCCCCCAGTGCCTCGCCGAGGCCGACGAGGGCCGCGCCGTCAAGCACATGCTGACCCGCACCGGCACCCCCGGCCCGTCCTCCGCGCTGATGGCCCGCCTGATGGCCGTCGGCAGCCTCCCCGAGGACGCCCCGGCGGACCGCGGGCGGCCGGGCGCGGGCCGCCGGGGGGATGACGACGAAGACCGGGCCGCGGGGGGGGTCGCGGGCC
>NZ_JBHVRT010000039.1:0-61704 GCF_042885555.1 Kitasatospora sp. NPDC058048
CGTGGCCGTCTCCCAGCTCGGCCTCGTCCGGGCGCACCATCGCGAGAGCCTCGTCACCCTCGCCCCGGTGGATCATGATCTCGGCGGTGACCCACACGGCGGACCGCCAGCCAATCTCCGCAAACGGTCCCACCAGCGCCAGCGCCCGATCGAACTCGCCGGCCGCGCACAACTCCCGGGCCGCGGCCTCCGCGCAGTTCCAGTCCCCACGCTCCTGCGCCGCCCGGACCAGCAGTTCCACCTGCCCGAGGTCGAGAAAGGTCCGCACCATTCGCGGGTAGACGCCACCGTGGTGGCGCGCCTGCCAAGAAAGATCATCGATGTTCACGCGGGCACCCTACGAACCGCCTCCGACAGCTCCTCTTCAACCGAAGCCGAGATGCCCACGACACCCTCGCGCACCGCAACCGAACTCCGCTGAGACAAACCGCCACCGGTCAAAGTCCGCTGAGACCAGTCAAACTTCGGTGAGACGGGTCACCGGCCGGTTGCGGTCGGCTGTCCCACCCTTGTCCCAGGTCCGGACGCAGAGCGTCATGACCTGGGGTTTTAGGGTGAGACTGTCCTAGCGAATCGGGCATACCGGGCGGGCTGGGACAGGGTGCGTCTCAACATTGTCCCAGGCCGACGGCGGCGCGACGTCGCCCGCCGGTGATGGCCCGTGAGTGCGCGTCTCGGGTCCGGCGGGCACCGGCAGCAGCGTAGCGGGCGCGGCCCGCCGGCCCGGCTCTACGGGTGCGGCGGGCCTTCGGGGACGACGGCTGCGATCCGCACGTCGGCGGCCAGGGCGGGGCGGGGGCGTAGGCGTGCACGACGTTGAGCGCGGGCCGGCCTTCGGCCCGGTCGCCCTCGATCCGGGTGGAGTACAGCGCGACCTGCTGGCCGCCCTCGGTGACGGTGCGGATCGGGCGGCCGAGCCGCGGCCGGTGTGCGAGTTGGGCGCGCAGCGCTTCCAGTGCCGTGGTGGCGCCGAGCTCCTTGGCGCGCCGGGCGGCGCGGTCGGTGACCCACGGCGACTGCCGGGTCCGGCCGCTGGTGCTGGTCGGTCACTCGGCGCCCTGCCGCGCCAGCAGGTCGGCGACGGCCTGGTCGACGGCGTCGGATGTCTCCGGGTCGGCGGCGAGCAGCACGCGGCCGCGGTAGGCGGCGACGATCTCGGCGACGGCGACCAGGTCCACGACGGCGGGGACCTGGTCGACCTGGTCGACCGACACGCGGCGCAGCAGCTGCTCGGCGAGTTCGGCGTCCAGGCGCTCGGCGTCGCCGGGGTAGCCGTAGCCGGCCCGCAGCGCGGCTCGCAGTTGTGGCTGCGCTGGCCGGCGGCCCGGTGGTGCCACTATCTGAAACCACCGCCGGAGCGAGCTACGGAGTGATAGAGGTGATGAAAACGTCGTAGAAGTCGATGGTCGCGGCGTCGTCGCTGACGTGACCGTTGTTCCTGACGACGATGTCGAGGAAGTGGCTCGTCGCAGGTCCAGGAAAGTCGATCTGACTCCGCGTGGCCATCTGTATCACCTCGGCAAACACGGTCCTTCCCGAGCCTGAGCCTGCCTGGACAGTGGCCGTGATCGCGGCGCCGCCGAGACGATCATCCGGGCCTACCGAGAAAAAGACCGTCCCGTCGGGTGGGATGGACTGTTGTTCTGGGTGGACCGAAAAGCATGTGACGTTGGCCATGATCGTTCCCTGTGCTGTAGTCGGAATCTGCTCGCTGACCTGGAGCCACGCGGGCGCCACGCCCAGCTCCAGGATCGGGTCATAGCCAGGCAGGTGCCACTCGACGTAGTGGCTGCTGCTCACGCTCACGGTCCGCCGCCGCCTCGCTGCCCTGTCGGTCCCCACGGTCGTAGCTCTACGGGGCGATGGGGCCGTTCTTCTTCTCCGGGTGTGCGGACAGGACGTAGCAGGTGGCGGCGAGGTTGGAATGGCCGAGAAGCGGGGCGCGGTCGGCGCCGAGCTGTACTCCCACTCGTACTGGGGCGATGCCGAGAACCGGCACAAGGCCGCGATGAAGCTCAAGCAGGCCGCCCGCCCGGACACCACTCAGGAGCCGGCGGCCTGACCGCCGGTCGGCCCTCTCCCGTATGCGCTTACTCCCCGGCCGGACGACGGTGAAGGGGGGTCGCGCGAGCACGTCGGGAGGCATCGGTGGCAGATGACGTCGGGACCGAAGAACGGGACGAGGCGCACCGTCGGCCGCCGGGGGGTGGACGACGTACGACGAGACCTACTACAAGGCGTTCACCGCCGTGGAAGAACAGGTCCGCCGAGACCTTGCCGCCGGCCGTCGGCACCTGGCCGAGGCCGAAATGCAGCAGGCCGCCCGAGCCCGCCGCCGCAGGCACACCGCCCCGTAGACCCGCGCCTTCCGTCCGAGCGTCCAGGAACGGAGCGCAGCCCGGCCGGATCCCGGGGAGCAGGGGGGTGTTCCGCGGGGCCCGGCCGGTGGGAGGCCAGCAGCGCCGGGTGGCGTGGCGCGGCTGCTCTGCTCGGCGGCCCGGTGGTGCTGTGGTGGGGCCGCCGTGCGGGGAATGCCAGACCCGCTGGTCGGCGGGTGGCCAGGGCTGTGAGCTGGGATTTTTCGGCCGCGAACATGCCATCCCGCCGACCGGGCCCAGCACCCAGCAGGCCCCCACGCCCAGGAACGGGCGTCGGGGCCTGCTGGGTGCTGGGCCCGCGACTCCGTGCGCACTGGTTCCAGCGGAAACACCGGAATCCGGGCTCGATGCGCAGTCGTCCGGTCGGCCGGGGATACGCAATCCCTCGGGGGCGCCGTGGTCTGACGATGGACTGCCTTCGGCATCGACGCTGGTCACGAGATCCATTGCGCACGCAGGCCCAGAATTGCGCATCGAGTGCGCATCCGGCGCGACCGTTGCGCATGGAGACGCGGAACCTGCATTGGGTGCCTGGTGTCAGGCGCCGAGGCCGATGTGGGAGACGTAGGTGTAGGCGCCCCAGTCGGAGTCGAGGTCGGCGATGACGTCGTCCCAGATCTCTTCCATTTTTCCGATGTCGCCGGTGGTGAGGGCGTCGACGGCGTCGTCCCAGACGTAGCGGACCTGGAGGCTTCGCAGGCGGATGTTGTCGCGGCGGCGGGGTTCGTCAACCACCTGCTGGTTGATGGGGTGGATCTCCATGCGGGTGCCGCGGCCGGCGTTGTTCAGGTGGTCCTTGAGGAGCTGGGGGTTGGCCAGGACGTTGCGGGCCCTGAGGGTCCAGTAGGCGGTGTCGATGGCCTCGGTGTTGACGCGGCGGGGGGTGCGGGTGCCGTTCTTCCAGGCGCGCAGGGTGGCCGGGTTGGCGGTGCTGCCGGCGTCGGCGAGAGCGTCGGCGAGGGCCTGGTGGCCGCCCTTGTGGGTCATCAGGTAGCGCATGCGGGCGGTCAGGCCCCGGCGGGTGGACGGCGGGGACTTGATGCCGCCGTCGATGATCATGCGCTCCACGGCGTCCTCCAGGGCCCGGCCGAGGGCGATTTTCCCGTGGACGTTTCCGCGGTCGCGGTCGGCGCCGTAGCGGCCGAAGTTCTTCCAGCCGTCGGTCGACATCAGGCGCTCCGGTTCCGGGTGCGGGGCAGGGTGTACTGGTCCTTGAGTTTCAACTGTGTCGTCAGGCGGCCCTCTTCGAAAACACCACCTGCGCCCTTTCGCCATTCGCCGCCGGTGACATGGAGTTCGTCGGTGCCGCGCAGCGCGACGATCGTCAGTCCGGCCTTGTGGGCGCGCTGGGATTTGTACCAGAGATTCGCGAAGGCTTGGGAGCGGATGATGTGCATCCAGTCGGGGCGGCGCAGGTCGCGGTTGTAGGCGGATTCTCCGATGGTGGAGGCGAATTTCGCGTAGATGGCCTTGATGTACTTTTCGGTGACGGTGTCACCGTCGCGGATGGCGTTTTCGCGGGCGATGGTGAGGACGCGGCGGAACTTCTCCAGCAGGCCCTCGGTGGCTCCGGAGGTCCAGGCCTCGGTGATGTGCGGGGCGTCGGTGAGGCCGAGCTTGTGGCAGCGGATCAGCAGCCGCACGGTGGCCTCGTCCAGGAGCACGGGCCCGGCTTCGTGGCGGTTGCCGATCGGGTCGGGCAGGTGCGGGTGCTCCCAGGTGGGACGCTTGGGCAGCAGGTAGACGCCGGAGCGTTTCGGGTCCCAGCCGCCGTCCGGGCGGTGCTGGAGCGCGCCGATCGGCAGGTGCGTCTTGAGGGCGGAGCAGTAGGCGGCGTTGGTGTCCAGGACGTCCACCGTCACCGGGTCGGCGCCGGCCTTCAGCCGCGCCATCAGCGGGCCGTTCTCCCATTTGTGGCGGCCCTCCCAGATATCGTCGGCGCCGTTCCGGGACTTCTTGCTCAGGAATTCCAGGCGCTCAGGGTAGACAGTGTGCTCGTACACCGCGCCCACGCGGGTCTTGTCGAAGAGGTCCATTCCGTTCGGAATGGCCTTCTTCTCCAGCGCCGCGCCCGCCGCCTCGGTGTCCCCGTCGTGCTCCTCCAGGGCCTCCTCGACCGCCGTCGTGATCATGTCGAGGTAGAAGCCCAACTCCCGACCGGTACCGGCGTACTCACGGCTGCGGGCCGTCGGGCCCGAACGGGGAGCAGCGGACGGCGCGGCGGACGACGCCGAGGCCGGAGCCGTGGGCACGGCGTCGGCGGGGGTGGCCGGGACGGCGACGGCCTGGTCCACGCCAGCGGTCGGGGTGCCGGGGACGGCGGTGGAGGGCGGCTGCTGGACGGTGGCTTGGTCGGGCAGGGCCGCCGAAGTCGCGGGGCCGGAGGCCGGGATGGCCCCGGGGGCGCACCAGCCGCCGAGGTGGAGCGGGCGGCCGCCGATCCGGTAGGCCACCGGCCGGCCGCACCGCTCGCACGGTGCAGGGGGGTGGAGGGCGGGGGCTCCGTCCGGGCCCCGGTCGTAGTCCGTCGTGACCCCGGCCGGGACGGGGGCGGGGGCAGCGACCGAAGCGACCGAGGTGGCCGGAACAGCGGTGGGGGGCACCTGGGTGGGCGGGGTGGGCGCGCCAGGGACGGCGATTGGCGCCGGCGGCACGTCGGCGGCCAGGGTGGGCGGGGTGGGCGCGAAGGTGGTCGGCGCTGACGGGGGCGGGGCGGCGGTGCCGGGGGACCAGGTGAGGGACTGGGCGGCGTGGGTCGGCCCGGCGAGCAGGTCGAGTGGTCCCATGCCCCAGTGGCGGGCAAGGGCGTCGACCTCGTCCAGGGACCAGGGCTGGGCGCCGGACTGACGGCGGCTGACCTTGTCCTGGGTCAGCCCGAGTGCGGCGGCCAGCTCGCGCTGGTTCTCCCCCGTGCGCTGTCGCAGCGCGGCGACGGTGAGCCGCAGAGTCTCCAACGTACTGAGCGTCATGCAAGCATTCTATCCATGCTTAATGGAATTTTTCCATTAAGCATGGATGGGGTCGCCGGGTCGGGTGGTTGGGTGGGCGGCTCATTGACGCTTGGCGATACGGCGGGCCTCACCAGTGCCCGCGGGTGAGGTTTCCGCAGGAGATGTCAGCGGGGGCTGCCCTGATGGTCGATGGCTCTCGGGGCGGGGCGCCCCGGGTTTCGGCGCTCCACTCATGCGCCCTTGAGGCGGCGCCAGGCCCTGGCGAGCAAGGCGCTGCCGGAGCAGGCGAGCGGGTCGGTCAGTACGGTGTCGATGATGTGCGCGGTGAGCTGGGCGTAGGTGCGGAAGTTCCCTCGGGCGCCCTGGCCGCCGGTTCGCGCGAGTTCGCGTGGCGGTATCCGTGCCCACAGGGGGTGGAACGCCGGGAGGACGGCCAGGGCCTGGGCCGGCGTCAGCGGGGGGATGTGGCGGCGGGCCAGGACGCGGGAGGCCAGTTCCGGGACGCGTCGTACGGCCTCGGTGCCGGCTGTTCCGGCCAGGACCAGGGTGGTTGGGGCATCGAGGTCCTGGACCAGGCGGCGGCACAGGCACTCCAGGCATGGTGCCGGCAGGCGCTGCGCGTCGTCGAGGACCAGCGGGTGCGGTGTCCGCAGGGCCGCCTCGCCGGTGTTGTCCTACAGCAGCGATCGAGTCGTGCATCCCCATGGGCAGGTCCTGTGAGTCATGTCCGGAGCCTCTGGGCGCCTGTCAGATGTCGTCATGGTCCGGCGGGGACATGCTGGGGACTGTCGGACTGCTCTTCCTGGACAGGAACTGCGGCGGCGTCATTGCGGGCCCCGCCCCAGCGTTTCTCGGTCTCCCTGTGAATGTGCCAGATGTCGTCCTCGGTGAGGAGGACGGAGACGACACCGGGAAAAGCTTCCTCGAAATAAATATAGGGCTTCCGGTTGTCGATGCGCGGGGAGTGGTAGTCGAGTTGGTCCTGCATGCCGTGCTGGCGCGTGACCGGTGTCGCGGGGTGGTAGGTGAGTATGTTCGGGCTGGCCAGATCGATCAGCTTGTCGTCGATGAGACGGCCCACTTCGTGGATGGTCTCGTCGATACTGTCCCGCGTCTCACCGTCGAGGCCGAAGAGAACGGAGGTTCCCAGTTGCAGGCCCTGCGCCTTGACAAGGGCCGCAGCTTCCCTGACCTTTTCCCTCCAGGGCTTCCGTTCGTCCCGGCGGATATTCTTGTGAATGTTGTTCATGACTTGCGTCGACATGCTCTCGATGCCGATGTAGATGTAGCTGCATCCGGCATCCTTCATCTTTCGCAGGATTTTTGACGATTCTTCGGCCGAATGCAGCGCGACGAGGGTGTCGACGGTCAGCTGAGCACCCCACTGGAGGTCGCGCAGCCGCTGGACATCGTCTTCCTCGCGAACGAATCTGCGGTACCGCGGTTCGAGTGAGCCGCTCTCGTCCCGGCGGATCCGGCCGAGCTCCTCGCAGAAGTTCTCGATGTCCCGGTACCGACCGCTCCAGAAGACGGAGTCGTCGAAGAAGAGCGACTCGGCGCCGTAGCCGACGTATTCACAGACCCGCTCCGCCGCAGCACCTGTCGCATCGTTCTTGAACCGCTTGAGCCCGGTGCCGAGTTGCGACGACTCGGAGCAGAAGTTACATCGGTACGGACAGGCGTTGGACACCATGAAGTGCGCGGTGCGCATCACCTCCCCCGTCCCGGGGCGAGTGAAGATGGGGAATCGGGATCGGATCGCGAATGCCTCGTACGGCGAGGGTAAGGACGCGAGGTCGATCGTTCGGCCGCGGAGCGGAACGGCGTCGAAGGTCTCCCCCGCCGCCAGGACGACGACCGACGTGCCGGGCACGGGACCCTCTTCGGCGAGCAGCCCCTGCAGGCACGGCAGGACCTGGTCACGGTCCACCCAGCGCCGGTCGAGATCGGTGGCAAGGGCGAGGGCCCGCATGAGCAGGTCCACGGCGAAGTAGGCCTCGCCGCCGACGACGGCGTCGACCACTTGGGGAGCCTTGCCCTCCTGGATGACTGTCACCGTGCTGCTGGGTTCGCACACGAGGGCCTGGCCGTCGGGGGTGCAGGTGACGGTCTCGTCCACATGACGGCCTCCGAGGATGACGAAGGCATCCGGGACCTCGCGCTTGACCAGCCTCGCGATGTCGAGCGCGTAGCGGTGCGCGGGTGACACGGAGCTGATGAGCACGACCCTGGGCCGGACCTCGCGCAGCAGCCGCAGCCATCTCGTGCGCGCCGCGTCGTCCCAGACCCGGGGGTCGAACACCGTCTGGTCGGTGTTGGGTGACGTGCCGTAGGCCCGGTATCCGTCGTCACTGGCGGAGAGCCGGTACTCCTTGGACGGGAACCGGGTCCACTCGGGCGCGAGGTCGCTGTAGTGCACGGCGTCCTCCAGCGGGCCGGCGTCCGCCACAGCACGGTGCACGGCAGCGCTCAGCGCCGTGTAGAGACACATCGGGTCGCCCGGATAGGTGATTTCACCCTCGGATTGGGTCATGACGGGCGCCAGTACCGACAGCACAGGGAAATAGCGGGTGTCCGTTCTCGCACTCGCCAGGTCGTCCAACAGCCGGCGCCTGCGCGTCAGACGCCGTTCCCGGAACGCGTCCGGATCGGACACTTCCCCCGGGCGGTGCATCTGAATGCCACCGCGCCCCGAATCTATCTTCTGAATAGCGTGCGTGGCCATCGGTCCTCCGGATTCTGGTTCTTCCAGGATCTTGTCCCCGAACACGGACATCGATGACGCAATTACTCCGGCGGGCCATCGATGGACATTTCCGTCCTTCTGTTCTCCCGAAAACACACATCCCGATCCGTCATGGATTGGGACATTCTCAAAGCCTGGCCGCGCTTTTCTTGTGGCGGTCCAGCGGCTCTTCGATCGAGGGCCCGCCCGGAACGACCTCGAACTCACCCGTGATCTTACTCGACCCTACTGGGTCGTGTCTTCAAAATTTCATGTCCTCGGTCATTTACGTGCGCGCCGGCCAAGGATTTCGGCCGGGGTTTTCCGCGAACGCGAACCGGCCGACCGAGCCGGGCGGTTCCGGGCCCGCGTCGAAGAACTCACAGGCGGCCGCGGGCGGGCAACCCGGGCGGTACGACGGCGATGCGGGTGGGAGACCGGCGGGACGGGCCGTGGTGCGACGAGGACTTCGCGGGCTGGTACCCGCGGGACGGACGCCCGGGCATCCGGCCCGCACGGCCGGCCACCGCCGGTGTGCTGCGGTTCCTGCCCGGTCCGTCAGACCGAGCAGGCGTCGGCGTTCCCCGCCCCGGGCGGAGCGGCCGTGGCCTGAAGATACGCGGCCAGGCTCTGCAGCGTCGGATGGCGGTGCAGAGCCACCAACGTCAGCTCGGGCACCTGCGCCATGCTGCGCATGGCCGTCATCGAGTCGCCGCCCAGGGCGAAGAAGTCGTCGTCACGCCGGATCGCATCGATACCCAGAACGTCCTGCCATGCCGCGGCGATCCGCTTCTCCCACGGACCGCTGGGCTCGGCACCCACGGGCACGGTGCCGCCACGGCGCTCCTCGTGCGGCGAGGGGGCCGTGGGAAGCGACTTGCGGTCCAGCTTCCCGTTGGGGCTCAGCGGCATGGCCGGCAGCACGAGCACAGTGCCGGGAACCATGTGCGCCGGAAGACTGGCCGCGAGGGTCCTGCGGATGTCCTCCGGGTCCAGGACCTCACCGTCGCGCGGCACGGCATACCCGACCAGGACCGGGACGCCGACGGCATCGGGCTGTGCGGTCACCGCCGCTTCTTTGACCTGAGGATGGTCGCGGAGTACGGACTCGATCTCGGTCAGCTCCACCCGCAGCCCGTGAATCTTCACCTGGAGGTCGGTCCGGCCGATCAGTTCGATCAGTCCGTCGGCACCGAACCTCGCCAGGTCGCCGGTGCGATACAGCCGCTCGCCGGCCACCGTGCCGTACGTCCACTCGACGAACCGCTCGGCGGTGAAGGCGGGCTGGTCCAGGTAGCCGAGCGCGAGGCCGACGCCGGCAAGGTACAACTCGCCCGTCACACCCGGCGGAACGGGTTGAAGCGACTCGTCCAGGATGTAGGTGCGCTGATTGGCCATCGGGCGCCCGTACGGAATGCTCCTCCAGGTGGGGTCGGTGGCCTCGACCTCGAATATCGTCGAATAGATCGAGGCCTCGGTGGCCCCACCGAGGGAGATGAACCTGGCATCGGGCGCGGCTCCGCGGGCGCGTCCGGGCAGCTTCAGCGGGATCCAGTCTCCGGCGACCATGATCAGCCGCAGTGCGTTCACCGGTGAGGGCCCGCCACCCCCGCCGCGCTCGACATGATCGAGTACCAGTTCCAGCAGCGCCGGCGCGGTGTTCCACACCGTGACGCCGTGGTCCGCCGCCAGCTCGGCCCAGTGCGCCGGATCCTTGGCCCGGCCGGGCGCGGGAAGGACGAGCGTGCCGCCTGCCGCCGTCATCCCGAGGAATTCGTAGACCGACATGTCGAAACTCGGGGACGACAGGCCGAGGACACTGTCGCCGATGCCCACGGCGAAGCGGGAGTTGAGATCCTCGACGTTGTTCGTCACGCCCCGGTGGCGCAGCGCGATCGGCTTCGGCTTTCCGGTGGAACCGGACGTGTGGATCACGTAGCAGAGGTTGTCCGGCCCGGCCTGGGGCTTCGGATCGTGATCGGGCCGGGCGGACAGGGCGGCGGTCTCGCGGTCCAATAGGACCAGGAGTTCCTGCCGTACGGAGTCCTCCCCGGTCAGAGCGGCAGCGAGCTCGCTGTGGCTGATCAGGGCCACGCAGGAAGCACCGGCGATCATGGTGGACACCCTGGCCTGCGGATAGCCGGGGTCGAGTGGCACATAGGCCCCGCCGGCCTTGAGTACCGCGAGCATCGAGATCAGCAGATCGGGCGAGTGCTCGAGGTAGAGGCCGACGCGGTCGTCGGGGCCGACGCCCAGGTCCCTCAGATGATGTGCCAGCCGGTTCGCCGCGACGTTGATCTCCTGGAACGTCAGCCGGGTCGCTCCTTGGATCACGGCGACGGCCTCCGGGGACCGCGCGGCCCGCTCCTCGAACGCCTCGTGCAGACAGCTCTCCTCGCGGGGCAGCTGGACAGCGGTGTCGTTCCATTCCACGAGGATCCGGTGCACCTCGGGCCCGGTGAGAAGCACGAGATCCGCCAGCGCCCGGTCCGGCCGGTTCGCGCCGTCCTCGAGCAGGTTCTGGAAGTGGGCGAGCAGCCGGTCGCCGGTCGCCGTGTCGAAGAGCCGCTCGTCGAAGTGGAGAGCGGCCGGCCGGGACGCCGCCCCGGCCGCGGGCAGCACGAGCTCGACCTCGTACGGCCGATCTCCCCCGCCGGCCCGATCCGCACCGAAACGTACGCCGATGCGCGCGGGCTCCTTCCCGGGGGCCGCCGCGGCACCGGCCGCACCGGTCAGTCCGCGGAGCGTGCTCTCCCCGGTGACGGAGAAGCGGAGCAGCGAGTCCTCACCTCCTTCGCGGCGCACGTGGAACTCGACCTGGTTCTGGCCGGAATACCGGTACACCAGCGCGGCGAAGCCGGCGAGCAGCACACTCTCCGGGGCGGTCGCGCAGGACGCCGCCACATCCCTGACGGCGCCGGCGTAAAGACCGGGAATGTCTCGGCGTACTACCCCCGTGCAACGGGGTGCGTCGACGCCACGCGGCCGGTCCGCAGGGATTTGGGCAGCATGGGAGGGCAATTCCTGTCTCCTGTCACAGATTCTCGACATCGCAGATGTAATTCGACTGTGAATATCGGATGGGCGCATGTGCGCACCGACTGCCGGGCCAGGAGGCTCCAAGCTTTGCGAGCGACCAGCCTCAGCGTCCAATCCGGGCTGAGGAAGGCGCTGTTGGCGACAGTATCGGCGGGTCGCGAACGCCGCAATGTGGCCGACGTCACACGTTCGCGGTCGAAGGCTGGCGCATAACCTTGTGTGCTCCCCCCCGTAGGGCAAGCATGACGTACTCGGGGAACTCCCGTGTAGACCAACAGGGTTATGGGGATGCGACTGGAGGGCCGGGGGCCCGCAGGAGGTCTGCCGGGCGATCGGTTTCCTGTCGCGGGCTTTCCGTACCGGCCTCCTCTCCGTCGTGCGGCACCGCACCGGCATTGGTCCGCACAACGCTGTGCCATCGAACCAACACGGAACAGGACTATGAAGGCCGACACTTCGTCAACTGCTCTCGACTCCCTCGAACTGAGCCGTCTGTCACAGCGGGACGGGGAGAAGTGGGCCACCGCGGGCGACGGCATGCTGGCCTCCTGGGTCGCGGACATGGACTTTCCGACCGCACCCGCGATACGCCAGGCCCTGCTGCGCCGCGCCGACGGCGATCTCGGCTACCCCCCGTGGTTCGACGAGAGCCGCGGCGGCCCGCTCGGCGAGGTGTTCGCCGAGCGGACGCGGCACCGGTACGGCCACAGGCCCGATCCCACGCACGTCCGGCTGTTCACGGACATCAACCAGGCGATGCTCGCGACGCTCCAGGTCGCCACCGACCCCGGCGATGCGGTACTTCTGCACACCCCCGCTTGCCCGCCGTTCGTCGATGTCATCGAGAGGATCGGCCGCAGGGCGCTGACCGTTCCGCTCCAGGAGGGCGAGGGCGGGTGGGAGTTCGATCCCGCGCTCATGGAGCGGACCGCGGCGGACGAGGGCTCGGGGCGCTGCCGTGTGCTCTTCCTCGTCAACCCCCACAACCCCACCGGCCGGGTGTTCCGCCGTGACGAGCTGGAGTCGCTCGCGGAACTCGTGCTCAGGTTCGACCTGTTGGTGATCTCCGACGAGGTGCACGCGGATCTGACCCATGCCCCGCACCGGCATGTTCCCTTCGCCTCGCTCAGCCCGGAAATCGCCGCCCGCACCGTCACCCTCACCTCGGGGAGCAAGGCGTTCAACCTCGCCGGGATCCGCTGCGCGCTGGCGCACATAGGACCGCGGGCCGTACGGGATGCCGTCGACGCCCGGCGCGGGCTGCTTTTCGGCCAAGTGGGAGTGCTCGCGGTCGAGGCCCTGAAGGCCGCCTGGACCTCGGGCGATGCCTGGCTGGACGAAGTGCTGGCCATCCTGGACCGGAACCGGCGGCTGCTGGCCGAGCGGCTCCCGGAGAGGATCCGATGTCGGACTCCGGAGGCCACTTTCCTTGCCTGGCTCGACTGCCGGCAGCTGGGGATCGGCCCGGACCCCATGCCCTTCTTCCGCGACGAGGCCAAGGTGCTCCTCTTCTCCGGTCCGGCCTTCGGAGCCGGCGGCGATGGATTCGTACGGCTCAATTTCGGCACGTCCCCGCAGGTCCTGGAAGAGACCCTGGAACGCATGAGCGCCGCGTTGCGACGGCACGGACAAGGAGCTTTCCTGTGACTGACCACGCGACGGTGCGGGTTCAGCCGGCCTCCGCCCTGGAGATGCAGTTCTGGCTCGCCGACCAGATCGACCCGGCGAGCCCCGCCGGCTGGATCCTCGCCCAGGTCCGCGTCCACGGCCCGCTCGATCTCCCCGCCCTCGACGCGGCGCTGTCGGCAGTGGCGCGCCGCCAGGAGGCGCTGCGCACCGCCTTCGTCTTCGAGCACGAGCAGGTGGTCCGCAAGGTCCTCGCGGAGCCGGTCGCGGAGCCGCTGCTGCGCCTCGGGCCCGGCACCGGCTTCGAGGAGGCGGCCGCCACCCTGCTGAACGCTGACACCTTCGATCTCGCCGCGGGCCGCGTCCACAGGGCCGCCGTCGCCCCGGACGCACAGGGCGCCACCGTCTTCCTGGCGGTCCATCACATCGCTTTCGACGGCCTCTCCCAGGAGGTGTTCGCCGCCGATCTGGCGCGCGCCTACGCACGGGCCGTCGACGGCGTCGCGACCGATCTGCCCGTGCTGGAACGAGCGGAGGCCGCGGAGCTCACGCCGGCGCAGCACGCCGAACTCACCACGCACTGGCGCGCCCTGCTGACCGGGGCGGCCGACCTGCCCACCCCGGACGGCAGCCCGGCGCCGAACCAGCACGAGCTCGCCGCAGGTGGGTCGGCCGAGCTCCGAACCACCTGTCCGCCCAGCACCTGGCAGGCGGTGCGCGACCAGGCCAGGCGCAGCGCCTGCTCACCGTTCGCGGTGCTGCTGGCCGCGTACGGCCGGGCTCTGGCCGAGATCACCGGCGGCTCCGACTTCTGCGTCGGCACACCGGTGGCCACCCGCTCGGCCGGGCAGGCGGACGAACTCGGCTGCCTGATCGACATCCTGCCGGTGCGGATGCCCGAGCTGTCCGCACCCGGGGTGGTCGAGCGGGTCTGGGCTGCCGTGCGGGAGAGCATCCTGGGCTCCGCGCTGCCCCGCTACGAGATCGTCCGGGCCGTGCAGACGGTCCCCGGTGGTCGGATGCCCGTCTACCAGGCGCTGTTCGCCTTCGAGAACTGGCGGCGCGTCGAGCATCCGGCCGGTCCGGTGAGGATGCACAGCGTTCCGGTGCCGCCGGTCGGCGCGGTCGCCGAGGTCCAGCTCCAGGTGTGCGAACTGCCCGACGGGACCCTGAAATGCGTCGTCCAGGCTCCGCTGACCGGTTCCTGGCCGCAACGGCTCCCTGATCTGCTGCGCGCCTTCGACAGCCGTCTCGCCGAGATCGCCCCGCCGGCCACGACGTCGGCCACGCCTCGCTCCTTCTCCTCGGAAGCTCCCGCATGACCATCACGTCGATGCGCCTGCCGTAGGCCGGTCAGGGAGCCGGGGTCCACCGTCCCCGGCAGCTTCCAGGGGTCCGCCGTGCCGCGAGCCGCTCCCGTCCGGGTGCCCGGACGGGAGCGGCGGTTCAGCAGGGGCAGGACTGTCCGCCGGCCCGGGCGTTGCCGGGCTCGCCGCAGGTCCCGAAGGGGACCGTGACGGATCCGACGGCCCGGCGGACGTGTTCGGAGTCCCTCGGTGCGGCGGCCCGGCTCCTCGGTTGCCGTGTCGGTCGAAGCGGAAGGGTCATGCGTCGAGCGGGAACGGGGCTCCGTCGGGTCCATGGGCCAGCAGTTCGGCGAAGGCGGCCACGGTCGGGGCCTTGAACAGGCTCGGGACGGTCACTGCGACACCCAGCGCCTCACGGATCCGGGCCACCAGGCGGATCGCGTCGAACGAGTTGCCGCCCAGGCGGAAGAAGTCGTCATGGATCCCCATGTCGGGTGCGGCGAGCACGTCGGCGAACAGGGAGCGGAGCAGCGCCTCGGTCGTGTCGCGCGGAGCGGCCGCTCTCCCGGTCGGTCGGCGCCGGGGCGCGGGCAGTGCCGCCCGGTCGAGCTTGCCGTTGGCCGTCAGGGGAAGCGCGTCGACGATCACGAAGTGGTCCGGAACCATCTGCGGCGGGAGCCGGAGCTCCGCTTCCCGCCGCACGTCCTCGACGTACGGATCCGGGGACGACCAACCCGACCCGCGGTGCGCCGGTGCGGCACTGTCCCCGCCACCGGGGGCCGGCTGCCCGCCGCGGACCGCGTAGAGGGTGACCAGCCCGGTCTCCGCGAGCATCGCCAGCCCGTCGACGGTGACCCGGTACCCCCGCTCCTCCAGTTGGCCCCGGATCCAGTCGATCCGGCCCGGGGTGTTGTGCGCTTCGATGACCAGCTGGCGGACCAGGTTCCAGTGCTCCTCGCGGAGCCCCAGAAGCACCGCGTGTTCGCTCTTCTCCGCATCGATCTTGAGCAGGTCGATCCGTTCCACACCGGTCTCGTCGATGACGTCCGACAGCGTGCGCAGCTCGCAGGTCACGTCGGTGTGCTGCAGCCGCTCCGTGAGCAGACTGTCGAGATCCGCCGCGCCGCTGTGCGGAAGGGCTTCCCGCATCGGCTGCTCGTTGCGGACGAAGGCCTCCAGGACACCGCGCTCCTCGGCGATGTCGCCGAATCGCCCCGACATTATCGAAAGCTGCGGATAGTAGGTGAAGGACGCCGTACCCGCCTCTTCGGCGAGGCCGCACGGGAACAGCCTGGCGTCGACCCCGTGCAGCCGGGTGTTGAGTTCGAGCATGCGGAACAGCTGCGGAATCGGCTCGAACGCGTGGACCACGCTGCCGGGACGGGAGCGGGCCACCGCGAGCGAGAAGAACCCGATGTGCGCGCCCACGTCGAAGACGCAGGCCCCGGTGTCGGGCAGCGTGATCCCGTGCCGCAGATACTCGCCCTCCTCGAAGATCTCGCGGTACAGGAAGTCCGCCTCCGACCGGTTGGGCGCGACGACGGCCATGCCGTTCGGTAGCGTCTGCAGGTCCTTCCGGTCGAGGAGCCCGGCTTCTTCGAGGCGGCACAGGTTCCGCAGCGCGGCGGCCTCGACGGGGTCGGGTACGAGGTAGGCGGTCAGCCGCGTCCCGCCGGCCTCGTCGGGCCTCGCGGCCACCACCGCGTCGGCGACCGCGGCGTGCCGGGCCAACGTCGCTTCGATCTCGCCGAGTTCGACGCGCACGCCCCCCACCTTGACCTGGTGGTCGTCGCGGCCCAGGTAGTGCAGGACCCCGTCGGGGTCCCGCCGGGCGAGATCCCCGGTTCGGTACATCCGGCTGCCTTCGGGGCCGTAGGGATCGGGGACGAACCGCTCCGCCGTCAGCCCCGGCCGGTTGACGTACCCCCGGGCCAGCTGGACACCCGCGATGTAGAGCTCGCCGGCCGCACCGGGCGCGGCCTGGTTCAGCCGCTCGTCCAGAACGTACAGCCGGGTGTTGCGCACCGGGGCGCCGATCGGCACCGGGCCGGGTGGGTCGCCGGGGCCGCAGCGCCAGTGGGACACGTCCACCGCGGCCTCGGTGGGCCCGTAGAGGTTGTGCAGTTCGGCGTCCAGGAGGCGGAAGAACCGTGACCGAAGATCGGCCGAGAGCGCCTCGCCGCTCGCGAACACCCGGCGCAGCGAATCACATTGGGCCGCCGCCGGCCCTTCGAGGAAGTGACGCAGCATGGACGGGACGAAATGCACGGTCGTGATCCGCTCCGCCCGGATCAGCTCGGCGATCCGGGTGGGATCCCGGTGCTCGTCCGGCCCGGCCAGGACGAGGCGCGCGCCGACGCACAGCGGCCAGAAGAACTCCCACACGGAGACGTCGAATCCGGCGGGGGTCTTCTGCAGGACGTGGTCGTCGTGGCCCAGCGGATACTCCGCCTGCATCCAGCGCAGGCGGTTGACGATGGCCTCGTGGGACACGGCCACCCCCTTGGGCCGGCCGGTGGATCCGGAGGTGAAGATGACGTAGGCGGTGCTCGACGGGTGCGGCGAGGGCCATCCGGTCTCGTCCGCCCCGGGCGCGCCCTCCTCCGACATCCGCCGGACGTCCTCGCTGTCGAGCATCAGCACGGGCCGTGCGTCCTCGGTCATCTCCCGTACACGCTCGGCGGGCAGCAGCGGATCGACCGGAAGGTAGGCGGCCCCGGCCCTGTGCACCGCGTGGAGGGCGACCAGCAGTTCCACGGATCGCGGCACCGCGACCGCCACGACCGTTTCGGGCCCCGCCCCCTTGGCCATGAGCGACCGCGCCAGTCGGCCGGCCCTGGCATCCAGCTCGGCGTACGTGAGGGATGCATCGGCGCCGACGAGCGCGACGGCGTCGGGGGTGCGGGCCACCTGGGCCGCGAACAGCTCGGGCAGAGTCTCTGCCGCCATGTCGTGAGCCGCGGTGTCGCTCATGACGTCACTTCCCATCGTTGTCGAACTGACCGCCGGACCGGGACAGGCACCGACGGGGCCGAGGAGGATTCGTCGCCCCGCGGCGCAGGCGCAGGGGCGTATGGCTCGCCGGGGACTCGGCTCTCGCCGTTCCGCGACCGCCACGGCTCGGAGGGGCGGATGTCAGGCCGCCCGGCGCAGTGCCTCGATGTGCGCGGCCAGCGTCTCGACGGTCGGCGTGTCGACCAGGGCGCGCACCGGAATGTCCAGCTCGAGTTCGGCCCGCAGTCGGCTGACGACCGCCAGCAGGGAGAACGAGTCCCCGCCGGCCTCGAAGAAGTTGGCCCGCACGTCCACCTCGGCGAACCCGAGCACCTCCGCCCAGGCCGCCGCGACGGTGCGCTCCGTCTCCGTGCTCGGCGGCGTCACGGCCGTCGCGAGCACGGGAATCGGCTCGGGTCGGGGCAGCCGCCCGCGGTCCACCTTGCCGGTCGGGGAGAGCGGCATGGCTTCGAGCCACATGAAGACGGCCGGCTGCATGACGATGGGCAGCTTCGGGGCGAGGTGGGCACGGAGCGCGGCCTCGTCGAGCCCGCTGCCCGGTGTCCTGACCACGTGGGCGACCAGCCGCTGGTCGGGCTCCAGGACCATCACGGCGTTCGCCACCTCCGGGTGACCGCGCAGCACCGATTCGATCTCCTCCAGCTCGACCCGCACGCCGCGGATCTTGACCTGGTTGTCGACCCGGCCCAGGAACTCCATCTCCCCGTTGGGCAGGCGGCGCACCAGGTCGCCCGTGCGGTAGAGGCGTCGGTCGGGCCGGGCCGGGTCCGGGGCGAACCGGTCGGCGGTCAGGGCGGGCTGGTTGCGGTAGCCGCGGGCGACGCCGTCACCGCCGATCCAGAGCTCGCCGGGCACACCGATGGGCTGCGGGTTCCCCCAGCGGTCGACCACCGCGCAGGAGGCGTTGGCGATCAGCTCACCCAGCGGCATGGAGCTGCGCTCCAGCGGCTCGTCGCCCATCCGGCCGACCAGGGCCGCGCCCGCGGTCTCCGTCGGCCCGTACTCGTTCCAGATCTCGCACCCGGCGGAGACGACCGCACGGGTCCGCGCGACCAGGTCGGCGTCCAGGTTCTCGCCGCCCATGGACACGTGCCGCAGCGTCGGCATGTCGAGGCCGGCGTCGGTGATGCCGCGCATCTGGGTCGGCGTCAGGTACAGCATGTGGATCGACCGCTCGTTGATGAACCGGGCGGTGGCCCGGCCGTCAGCCTTGACCTCGCGGGGCAGCATGACCAGGCAGGCGCCTGCGGTCAGTGCGTGGAACATCTGCTCGACGGACCAGTCGAAGTGGTAGGAGAGGTTGTGCACCACCCGGGTGCCGGGCCCGATCGGGCGGATGTCCTGGGCCCACTGGATCCACGGGGTGATCGCGGTGTGCGGCAGGCCGACGCCCTTGGGCCGGCCGGTGGTCCCGGACGTGTACATCAGGTACACCAGCTGCGAGGGGTGCAGCGCGGACCCCGGGACGCCGCCCCGGGCGCCGTCCTGCGCGCCGTCCTGCGCGGTGCTCACCACGTCCACGCTCTCCAGGACGGCCGTCGGCAGCTGGTCCCGCAGTTCCGGGGTGGTGACCAGGATCCTCATCCCGCTGTCCGCGACGGCGTACGACATCCGGTCGACGGGGGCGAGCGGGTCGATCGGCACGTAGGCGGCACCGGACTTCAGGATGCCGAGGATGCCGACGATGAGGTCCACCGACGGGTCCGCGCACAGGCCGACCAGATCGTCGGTGCCGATGCCGCGCGCCGTCAACTCGTCGGCCAACCGGGAGGCTCTGCGGTCGAGTTCGTGGTAGCTGACCCGCTCGTCGCCGCTCTCCACCGCGTCCGCGTCCGGGGTCCTGAGCGCCTGTGCCTCGAACAGCCGGTGCAGGAAGAGGTCCGTGGGGTAAGGACCGCAGCGGGCGGTGGACCACTCCTCGAGCTGACGGCGCTCCTCCTCGGGAAGGATGGTGAGCTGGGAGAGGCGCTTGGCGGGAGCGGCCACCGCGTCGGCCGCGAGCACGGCCAGGTGGTCGAGGATGCGCCAGGCCTTGTCCTCGAGGAACAGGTCGGTGTTGTAGTCGACCGCGAGGCGGTAGGTGAATTCGGTCTCGACGACCCGGAACACCAGGTCGAACTTGACCGCCTTCAGGTTCAGGCCCAACTCGACGTCGTTGACGGTGATCCCGGCCAGCTCCGGCGCCGGGACCGCGTGCTGGTAGGCCAGCATGACCCGGAACGGCCCCTGCCGGGAGGAACGGTCGGTCGAGACCGCGTTGACCACCCGCTCGTAGGGGACGTCCTGGTGGGCGAAGGCCTCCAGGACCCTGCCCCGGACCCGGCCGAGCAGCTCGGCCAGCGTCGGGTCGCCGGACAGGTCGCTGCGCACGGCGAGGGTGTTGAGGAAGCACCCGAGCATGGACTCGAGCTCCGGCAGATCACGGTTGGCGCTGGGGATGCCGACCACGATGTCCGTCTGGCCGCTGTACCGGCTGAGCAGCACGTTGAGCAGCGTGAACATGGTCATGAACGGAGTGGCGTTGTGCTCCCTGGACAGCTCGCGGATCCTGCGCGACACCGCTCGGGGCAGCTCGATGTCCACCGACGCCCCCTGGCTCGTGCCGGTCTCCCGGGGCGGCAGGTCGGTCGGAAGGTCCAGCACGGGGAGCGGGCCGCGCAGCCGGTCCTTCCAGTGGTCCAGTTGGCGTTCGAGCGCGGTCCCGGTGACCGTGCGCCGCTGCCAGGCGGCGTAGTCGGCGTACTGCACCGGCGGCTTCGCGGCCGCCGGGATCCCGCCGTCGGCGGCGGCGGCGTAGAGCTCCAGCAGCTCGGCCATGGCGAGTTCGAAGGAGTGCACGTCGGTGATGATGTGGTGCAGGTTGATGAGCAGGACGTGCCAGTCCTCGTCCAGCCGGTACAGCTCGACCCGGAGCAGCGGCCCCCGCTCCACGTCGAACGGCCGCTGGGCGGAGTCGAGGAGCAGGCCGGCCAGGACCTGCTCCTGCTTCTCCTCCGGCTCGTCCCGGAGGTCGACCACGGTCAGCGGCAATTCGGCCTTGGCCTGAATCACCTGCTCGGGGATGCCGTCGACCGCCTCGATGGTGGTGCGGAAGACCTCGTGCCGGTCGACCAGCGCCTGGACGGCCTGCCCCAGGGCCGTGATGTCGAGCGGGCCCACGAGCTCGTGCGCCATCGGGATGTTGTAGCGGGAGCTCGGACCCTGGATGTGCTCGTCGACCCACAGCCGCTGCTGGGTGAACGAGGTGGGCGCGTGGAAGACCTCGCCCGAGCGCCCGTCGAACGGCTCGATGGTCTGTTCCGTCCCGGGCTCCGTCTCCCGCATCGCCTCGATGGCCGCGGTCAGCTCGACGAGGGTCTGTGCGTCGAAGAGCACGCTGAGCGGAATCCGGATGCCCAGCTCCTCGCGCAGCCGGCTGATCGCCCTGGCACCTTGCAGTGAGTTTCCGCCCAGCGCGAAGAAGTTGGCGTCAGGACCGGATATCTCGGTGTGCAGGACAGCCGTCCACACATCCGAGACGACGTCCATCACGGACCGCTGCGACATGTCGTTCCACCTAAATCCGTCGATCGAGAGGATGGGTTTGTTTCGAAGGGCTTCGGGTCAGTGACCGCTCTGCCGGGGCACGGCGGCGAGCCGCCCGGCGATCTCGGCGAGCACGGCCGGACGGGCGGAGTGCAGGAAGAAGTGGCCGCCGGGAAACATCCGCAGGTCGAAGCCGCCGGCCGTGAGCTCGCCCCAGCGCGGCATCGCCGCGATGCCCGCGGGATCGTCCTCGGTCCCGCCGAACGCCGTGACCGGGCAGGTCAGCAGCGGCCCGTCGGTGAACCGGTAGGTCTCGATCACCGCGAGGTCGGCCCGGATCACCGGGAGCATCAGGCGCATCAGTTCCGGGTCCGCCAGAACCGCTTCCGGTGTCGCGGACCAGGAGCGCAGTTTCCCGATCAGTTCCTTCTCCGGGCCGGCGTGGTGCGCGGTCTCCTCCCGGGCCTGGGGCGGTACGCACCCCGAGACGAACAGCCGGGTGGGTGAGCCGATCTCCATCCGCTGCAGGGTGCGGGTGAGGTTCCAGGCCACCAGGGCGCCCATGCTGTGCCCGAAGAAGGCGAAGGGACGGTCCAGGTGCTGGATGACCGAGGGCACCAGGGCGTTGAGCACCGAGCCCATCCGGTCGAACGGCTGGGCGCCCAACTGGTCTTCTCTGCCCGGAAGTTGTACCGACCACGGTTCGATGTCGGCGGGCAGGGCGGCGGCCCAGCCGCGGAAGACCGAGGCGCCGCCGCCGGCGTACGGGAAGCAGAACAGCCGCGTGGCCGCCTGCGGCCGCTCGGCGAGCGGCCTGACCGCCACCCTCATCGGCCGGTCCCGCCCGCCATCTCCCGGCGCAGGGTCAGCGGACGCATGTCCGTCCACACCTCGTCGACGTGCGCGAGACAGGCCTCCTTCGAGCCCCGCTCGCCCGTCTCCCGCCAGCCGGCGGGCAGCTCGCGGCCCTGCGGCCAGATGGAGTACTGCTCCTCGGAGTTGATCACGACGACATAGCCGTCGTCGTCACGCTGTCCGTCCATGGGCCCTTCCTTTCGGTGAGATGGCGCGATACCGGCTCAGGCGTTCGGTGTCCCGGGCCGGGAGGCTCGCAGGGCGCCCAGCCGGCGACGGCCGGCGGGTACGGTCCGCGCCGCCCGCCGGGCCCGCGCCAGCGGCTCCGCCAGGGCGGCCAGCGGGACCGTCGCGTCCTCGACGACCGTCCGCAGGACGGCCAGGAAGGCCGACCGGACCTCCTCGGCCTCGGACTTCGCCAGCCGTCGGGAGTTGTAGTTGAGCCGCAGACCGAGCCGGTCGCCGTCCGGCTTGCCGAACAGGCAGAGGTCGAGCTGCGAGGTCTGCCGGGCCGGGGGCAGGAAGTCCGCGAACTGGAAGGAGGTCGAGAAGACCGGGTTCCGGCCGGGTCGGGATTCCGCATCGAGCTTCTCGAGCAGCAGGGTGAACGGATAGCGGCTGTGCGCGTAGGCGCCGATGCTCACGGCCCTGGTCCGGCGCACGACCTCCTCGAAGGGGTCCGCACCCGACATCCGCACCCGGACGGAGAGCGGGTTGACGAAACTGCCGAACATGCCGTTCAACTCCATGGTGTCCCGGCCGGAGAACGGGACGCAGACCACGATGTCGTCGTCGGCGCTGATGTCCCGCAACGCGACCGCGTAGGCGCTGAGCAGCAGGATGTGCGGCGTGACGCGCAGCTTCTTGACCAGTGCCGCCACCCCTGCGGCCGTGTCGGCCTCGACGTCGAACTCCAGCGTCTCGTTCACCACCGCGTCGGCGGGAGCGTCGTAGTCCCCGATGCGCAGCCGCGGCAGCGGGGCGGCCAGCTGGTCGAGCCAGTACACCTCCATGGCCTTGCTCCGGTCGCTCGCCAGCCACTCCCGCCGCCCCCGCACGAAGGCGTCGTAGGTCGTCGGGAGCGGGGGCAGCTGCGGCTCTCCGTCCGCGGCGAAGGCTCGGTAGCAGAGCAGCAGTTCGCGTATGAGGATGCCCATGCTGGTGCCGTCCGCGATGATGTGGTGCACGTTCACGTGGAGGCAGTGGTGGTCGGCGGCCAGCTTGAACACCTTGAGCCGCACCGGCGGGGTGGCGAGTTCGTCGAAGGGGGTCGCGTTCTCGGCCCGGACGCGCCGATTCAGTTCGGCCGTCGGATCGGCCTCGCCGGTCAGGTCGACGAGCGGCACGTCCAGGTCGAACCCGGGCAGGACACGCTGGCGCGGACCCTCCGGAGTGTCCCGGAAGGACAGCCGCAGCGCTTGGTGCCGGTCCATCAGGAAGGCGGCGGCACGGCGTACGGCGACGATGTCCACCGCCTCGTACAAGTGCTGCCAGTACGGAAGGTTGGATTCCTCCCGGCCCTCGTCCAGCTGATGCTGGAGCCACAACCCCCTTTGGCCGTTCCACAGTTCGAACCAGGCCCTGTCACCCTCGAAATCGTCGGGGTCTTCCACTTGGCCAGCCAATCCTCACATCAATGGTTTACGGGACACCCGGACCGACGCGACCGGTTCAGGACGTGCACGGCCGACCCGGAACGGCGCTCGCGGCCTGGACCAGCCCGTCCGCCACCCGCCACCGCCCCTCGAAGAAGACCGGGCCGGCCCCGTCGGCCGTCGCCTCCGAAGCCGTCAGCCGGGCGGTGAAGGTCCCGTTCTCCGGGTCGAGGACGACTTCGGCGTCGGCGAAGTCGAGCACGGTGCCGCCCAGGGGGTACCACGCCTTGTAGACGCTCTCCTTGACGGCGAAGAGCAGCGTGCCCCAGTGCACCTGCGCGTCCCGGCGGAGGAGCTCCGCGAGGTGGCGCCGTTCGGCGTGCGACGTGATCAGGCGCAGGCCCCCGTCGGGCAGCGGCCGGTGGACCTCCGCGTCGATGCCGAGGGAGCGGTATGCCCCGGCCCGGGCGACCACGGCCGCCCGGTAGCCCGGGCAGTGGGTCATGCTGCCGACCACGCCGCACGGCCACCGCGGTGCCCCCGCCGTGCCCCGGAGGATCGGGGCCGGGGGGATGCCGAGCCGGCCGAGGGCGGTTCGGGCGCAGTGCCTGACGGTGGCGAACTCGCGGCGCCTGGCGACCGGTGACCGGGCGACCGCCTCGGCCTCCCCCGGCTGCAGCGGGACGTCGGGCAGATCACCGTACGCCTCCTCGGCCTCCACGCCGGGCGGCAGGAGGGTCATCACGAGGCGGCCCCGTCGGGTTCGGCCGTCACGGCGTCCACCGCTTCCGTGGCGGGTATGTCGACGGCGTCACGCTCTACGCGGGCGGGCTGCACGGCTCCTCCTTCTCCCCGGTGGCCAGCAGGTCGGTGAGCAGGTCCTTCACGGCGGGCGCGCGGAACAGCTCCTCCGCCGTCACGTCGACCCGGTGCACCGCCCCGGGGCCCGGCCAGTCGAGCGCCTCGCTCAGCAGGACGTGGGTGGGAGCCGGCGGGGCCTGCGGGGGCACCGCCGCGGTCAGGGTGAAGCTGAGCCAGGCCCGCTGCCCCTCGGTCAGTTCGACCAGGATCTCCTCGTCGAGCCCGGGCGAGCAGCCGGTGATCACCGAGAGCAGGAAGGAGCCGGCCAGGGTGAGCGCGTCACCGGGCGGCATGCCGGTGATCGTGGGCACCTCGGCGGACTCGTCCATGGCCAGGGCGAGGTCGTCCAGCAGTTCCTGAGGAGTCTTGGGATCGGCCGGTGCCGGGTCGAGCACGATGAGCGGGACGTCCGGCCCGGGCAGCGCCTCCACGAGCGCCGAGGCCAGGCCGACGGCCGAACAGTAGGCCAGCACCGCGACCGGGAGCGGCCCGGCGGCGGTGATCCGCCCGGCCCAGTGGGCTGCCTGCTCGGCCGTCCCGACGACTCCGTCGGCGAGGCCGGGGTAGTGCAACGGGTCGATCCTGAGGGTCCGCTCCCGCCAGCCGTCGGGCAGGATGGCGCCGAAGGTCCTCCGGGGCACCTCGTTCCCGAACTCCATTATCACGAGGGGCCGTTGGTCCTGCATCACTCTGCACTCCTGACGGCTTCGTCGACCTCGGCGGAGAAGTCCGCGAGGACCGGATGGTTGAAGATGGCCTGCAGCCCGATCTTGATGCCGAACTGCTCACGCGTCCGGGACACCGCCCGGGCGGCGATCAGCGAGTGCCCACCGATCTCGAAGAAGCTGTCCCCGGAGCGGGGGACGTTCCCGGTCAGCTCGGACCAGATCTCGGCGATCCGCGCCTCGGTGGCGCCGAGGGTCGAGGGCTCGGCCGCGGCTGCGGCCGGAGTGTCCGGCAGGGCCTTCCGGTCGATCTTGCCGTTGGGTGTCAGCGGCATCGCGACGAGCCGGTGCAGCCCGGCGGGGAGCATGTACGCGGGCAGCCGACCGGTCAGCGCGGCGCGGATGTCGCCCGGCTCGGCCTCGCCGCAGAAGAAGGCGCGCAGCGATCCGCCGTCCTGGTCCGGCACGTGGACGACGGCCGCCTGGTCCACTCCGGGAACGGCCAGGATCTCCTGCTCGACCTCGGCCGGCTCCACCCGGTGGCCGCGGATGCTGACCTGGGCGTCCCGCCGCTCGACGAACTCCAGCTCGCCGTCGGCCGTCCAGCGGCAGAGGTCGCCGGAGGAGTACCAGCGGTTCCCGTCCTGGTCGGCGACGAACCTGCGGCCGGTGAGCTCCGGGTCGCCCCGGTAGCCGAAGGCCAGGACGTCGCCTCCGATCAGCAGTTCCCCGGGCACACCGGGCTCGGCGACCTCGGCCCCGTCGGCATCCACCAGCCGGACCTTCGCGCCGGCGATGGGGCGTCCGATCACCGGCGCGCCCTCGGTGGGGCAGCGGCGCAGGTCCGCGCTGGCGGTGGTCACCACGGTGGCCTCGGTCGGCCCGTAGTGGTTGAAGACCGCGGCGGGGAAGCCGGCCGGCGGGCTCACCCGAAGACGGTCCCCGCCGGTCAGCAGGACGGCCAGGCCGACGGGCGGGGCCGGGAGGGCGAACAGCTGCTCGGCGAGCGGGGTGCTCAGGAAGCAGTGCGTGATGGCGCTCCGCTCGATGAACTCGGCGATCACCGCGCTGTCGACGATCAGCCGCTCGGTCGGCAGCACCAGCGTCGCCCCGCTCGCGAGAGCCGCCCAGACCTCCCAGACCGTGGCGTCGAACCCCAGCCCGGCGAAGGCCGCGACCCGTACCCCGGGCCGGGTGCCGTAGGTCTCCCGGTGCCAGGACACCAGGTTCGCCAGGCCCGCGTGGCCGACCTCGACGCCCTTGGGCGTACCGGTCGAACCGGAGGTGTAGATGACGTAGGCCGGCGGGCCCGGCGGCACCGGCGCCGGGGCCGGGGCCGCCCCGGTGCTGTCGAGTACCGGAACACCCGCGGGCACCCGTCCGGCGAGCCCCTCCTGCGCGAGCACGGCCACCGGCCGGGCGTCGTGCAGGATCGCCTCGACCCGGCCGTCCGGCAGTGCCGGGTCGAGCGGCAGGTACGCGGCACCCGCGAGCCAGCTTCCGAGCTGCGCCACGATGCCCTCGATGCCGCGCTCGAAGAGCAGGCCGACGAGGCAACCGCTCCGGTGGCCCTCGGCCTGCCGTATGCGTCCGGCCACCGCGGCGGCCGCGTCCCAGAACTGGCGGTAGGTGAGCTTCTGCTCGCCGCACTCGACCGCAACCGCGTCCGGATGCGCGTCGACGATCGCGCCGAGCATCCGGACCACCGTCGGTTCGTTCACGATGCCCCGCATCACAGACCACTCCTGTCCCCGGCAAGCAGTTCCCGGTCCGCCCGGGCGGCGCGCTCCACCACGTCCCTGTCGCCCCGGTGGTCCTGGTGGGCGAGGAACCGGCGGAGGTGGTGCCGCGACACCCGGTCACCGCCGATGAGGCTGTCCGCCGACTCCGGGGAGCCGCTCGTCACTCGTGTCATCCCAACTCTCCTTTCGGGGATGTGCGGTCGGCCGTCAGGAGGCCGTGCCGCGCACGGCCAGGCGTTCCAGGAGGGTCACGCCGAAGTGCTGCCTCGTCACCGGCGGCCCGTCGAGGGCGAGATCCGCCCACCTGCCGGCGAGGCGCTCCAGTACGATCTCGGACTCCATCCGCGCCAGCCCCGCCCCCAGGCAGTAGTGCGCGCCGAAGCCGAAGGTGAGGTGCCGCCTGATCTCGCGGTCGTAGTCCAGGAGGTCCGGGTCGGCGAAGACGGCCGGGTCGCGGTTGGCCACGCCGAGCATCAGCAGGACGAGATCCCCCTCCGCGATCAGGTGACCGGCCGCCTCCACCGGCGCGGTGGCCACCCGGGCCACCTGCTGGACCGAGGTGTCGAAACGGAGCAGCTCGTCGACCACCGGGCCCGGTTCACCGCTTCGCAGGTCGGCCCAGGCATCGGCGTGCAGCGCGGCCCGAACGGCCTTGCCGATGAAGGTCGAGGTGGTCTCGTACCCGGCGTAGATCAGCAGGCTCGCCGTGGCCCAGACGTCGGCGGCCTCGATGACGCCCCTCTGGCGGGCGTCGCGCAGCAGCCGGAGCCCGGTGCCCTCGCGGACCTCCGAGCGCAGGGCCTCGTCCACCACGTCCGCGATTTCCCGCAGGGCGCGATGACCCCTGGTCCTGACCTCCGGCAGGTAGTCCGCCATCAGCAGCGCCGCGATGTCGGGCGCCCAGTCGTGCAGCCGGGGCGCGACCTCCCCGGGCAGGCCCAGGATCCGGCAGATGACCCGACTGGAGAGCGGGACGGCGAGTTCCGCCATCACCTCCAGCCCGTCGGTGCGCCCCGCCAGGAGCTCGTCGACGAGCTCTTCGACGACGGGACGCATCGCGGCGAGCCGGTCGGCCGCGAAGAGCGGCGCGACGACCCGGCGGGCCGCCGCGTGCTCGGGGTCGTCGTTGAACATGAACCACCTGCGCACGACCTCTGCGGCCCGCTCCCCGCCCTCTCCCTCCCGGTGCAGGGTGGTGGTGCCCCGCTGCGGCCAGGCGGCCGACAGAGCGGGGTGCCGCAGCAGGGCCGTCGTCTCGCGGAACCCGGAGACGATCCACACCTCCAGGTCCTCGTCCCAGCGGACCGGCTCCTCCTCCCGCAGCGGGAGGTAGTCCGCGCAGGGGTCGGCCGCCGGACGGTCGTCGTCGCGGTAGGGGCAGCGTGGGGCCTGTGTCACGGTCACTTGGCACTCTCCGGGTTCTGGTCGACCCGGCGCGACGGGGCGACCGACAACTGGCCGGGGGTCACCGGTGCGGCGGCCGGACTCAGCACGGCTCCCCCTTCGTACAGACCGCCTCGACGGCGGCCACGAGCTCACGCTCGGCGGAGTGCAGGAAGAAGTGGTCGCCGCGGATTTCCTCGACTCGGAAGGGGCCGTCGGTGTAGTCCGCCCACGCCTCGACCGAGGACCGGTCCGCCTCGTCGTCCGTGTCCCCGTAGAACGCCACGACCGGGCAGCCGACCGTGCCCGGGGTGCCGGTGCCGTACTCGCCGATGATCCGGTAGTCGGCGCGGATGACGGGGAGGTAGATCTCCATCAGCTCCTCGTTCTCCAGCAGCTCCTTCGGAGTCCCGCCCAACGCGGCCAGTCGCTCGACGAGTTCGGCGTCGGAGAGTCGGTGGCTGTCCGCGTCGACGGCCGGCAGCCGGGGTGCGCGGCTGGCCGAGACCAGCAGCGCCGACGGCTCCGGAGCGCCCTTGGAGCGGAGCAGCTTGGTCAGCTCGAAGGCGATCACAGCTCCGTAGCTGTGGCCGAACAGCACGTACGGCGAGGTCGGGTCGAGCTGCTGGTACAGGTCCGCGAGCAGGGCTGCCAGCTCGTCGATCGGCTCCTCCACGCAGCGTGAGCCCCGGCCGGGGAGCTCCAGCGGCACGACGGTGACGCGGTCCGGCAGGTGCCGCTGCCACGGGTCGTAGACGCGTGCCGAGCACCCGGCGTAAGGAATGCAGTAGAGGTTCACTCGGGCGTCTCCGTACGGAGGATGTGGTCGGTCAGCGAGGCGACGGTCGGGTGCCGGAAGATCTCCTTGATCGGCACCCGGATGTCGAGGCCGTCGGCGAGCCGCTTCTGGAGCACCGTCAGGAGGACCGAATTGCCGCCGGCGTCGAAGAAGTTGGTGTCCTCGTCGACGGAGTCCGCGGCGAGCGTCTGCCGCCACGCCTCGGCCACGAGTGCCCGGACGTCCCCCGGGGGCGCTGCGGCGGGCGTTTCGGCGGCCTGCACCGCCCGATCGCCGGCGGCCGGGCCGGCCGCCAGCCCGATCCGGTCCACCTTTCCCGTGGTGGTGCGGGGCAGCGCGGACAGGGCGGTGATCCTGGCGGGGTGGTGGCTCGACGGCAGCCGGTCCTTCAACCAGCCCCGGAGGTCCGCCTCGGCGCGCTGTACCACGAAGGCCACCAGCGCCGCGGTGTCGGGCCGGTCGGCGTCCTGGACCAGCACGACGGCCTGCGAGACCTCCGGGTGCTCCTCCAGGACGGCCTCCACCTCGCCCAGCTCGATCCGGTGTCCGCGCAGTTTGACCTGGCTGTCCAGGCGGCCGAGGAACGTCAGTGCGCCGTCCGGCCCCCGTGCGACCCGGTCCCCGGTGCGGTAGACGCGGCGGCGGCCGTCGGGGGTGTCGCTGTGCAGGAAACGCTCAGCCGTCAGCTCCTCCCGGTTGAGGTAGCCGTGCGCCAGCCCCTCCCCGTAGAGCAGGAGTTCACCGCTCTCGTCGGTGAGCAGGCCCACCCCGGCCACCGGCTCGCCGAGCGAGATCCGCTCGGCGGAGTGGACCCGCGCCGCCGTGGACCAGAGGACTCCCTCGGTCGGGCCGTACACGTTCCAGAGTTCACCGCACCGCGGCAGCAGCTCCCGGGCGAGGCTCGGGGTGAGCGTCTCTCCGCCGGTCCACAGCCGGCTGCCGGGCGCACCCTTCCAGGCGGAGGCCGTGAGCATCCGCCAGAAGCTGGGGGTGGCCTGGACGACGTCCGGCGCGGCCTCCGCCACCAGCTCCGCGAAGGCGAGCGGATCCGCCCTGGTCTCCTCCGGGACCACCGTGAAGGAGGCCCCCACGGTCAGTGGAAGGAGCAGCTCCACCAGCGAGATGTCGAAGGACAGCGCGGCCATCGCCAGCACGCTCTCGCCGGCCGCCAGCCCCGGCCGCTCGGCCAGGGCGGCGAGGCGGTCGATCAGGGCCTCGTGGCCCACCATCACGCCCTTGGGCTGCCCGGTCGAGCCGGAGGTGTACAGGATGTAGGCGATCTCGCCCAGGTCCGGTTCCCTCGGCGGCGACGGCAGTCCGTTCCCCTCCAGGGCGAACTCGCCCTCGGCCAGCTCGCGCAGCAGCAGGGCGGGGCGGGCGTCGTCGAGGACCCGGGCCCGCCTGGCCGGCGGGCTCTGCCGGTCGAGCGGCAGCACGGCGCAGCCCGCGGCGTTCGCGGCGAGGATGCCGACGGCCCCGCTGAACCGGCTGGACGCGTCGAGCGCCACGACGGAGCCCGGCCGGACCTTCGCCGCTATCCGCTCGCCGAGGTCTGCGGCCAGCGCGGCGACGTCACGGTAGGTGTAGGTGCGTGCCGTCCGCGCGGCCACGGCCTCGGGCGTCCGCTCCACCTGAGCCTGGACGACATTCCACACTGTCTCCACGCGAGCCCCCTGGGTTCGAAACGAAGTACTGGTCAGTGGCCGACGGCCGGGAGCGCCCGGGACACGCTCCGGAGCACGGCCTCCCGTTCGTCGTTGAGGAAGAGGTGGCCGCCGGGGAAGACCTCCACCTCGGTCCGGCCGGTGGTCAGCTCGGCCCAGCCCTGGAGGTGCTCCTCGGCGACCCTGGGGTCCGCGTCACCGCCGAAGGCCGAGACGGGGCAGGTGAGCAGCTCGCCCGGCCGGTAGACGTAGCCGGCGAACAGCGAGAGGTCGGCCCGGAAGGTCGGCAGGATGAAGGCGGCGAAGTCCGGGTTCTGCAGCAACACCTCCGGCGTGCCGTTGAGACGGCGGAGCTCGTTGATCAGCTCCTCGTCGGAGAGGTCGAGTTCACTCGGCTTCCTGGATTCGTGGGCCGGTAGCGCCCGGCAGCCGGACACGGTGATCCGGACCGGCTCCAGCCCCTGCTCACGCTGCAGCCTGCGGGCGAGCTCCCAGCTGACGATGGCGCCCATGCTGTGCCCGAAGAAGGCGAACGGCCGGTCCAGGTACGGGAGCAGGGCGGGGAGGAGGACGTCCAGCAGCTCTTCCAGGTCCGCGATCGGCCGGTCGAAGAACCGGTCCTCCCGACCCGGGAGCTGTACGGCGAATGCCTCCACTCCTTCCGGGAGTCCGGCGCCCCACCCCCGGAAGACCGAGGCGCCTGCCCCGGCGTACGGGAAGCAGAAGAGCCGGAGGGCGCCGGGCTCGGTCCGGCCGGGAATCGGCCGGACCCAGTTCTGGGCGGTCTGCGGTGGTGCCGGGTGCATGGGGTTCCGCTCCTACGGGTCGGGAGGGGTCGGGAGGGCCGGGGCGCGCTCAGGCGCCGTGCCAGGACTTCCAGAGCGCGGCGTAGCCGCCGCCGGCCGCCAACAGCTCGTCGTGACTGCCCAGTTCGGTCACCCGGCCGCCGTCCATGACCGCGATCCGGTCCGCGTCGCGGGCGGTGTGCAGGCGGTGGGCGATGGCGATCACGGTGCGTTCCTTGAGCACGGCCGCCAGCGAGCGCTCGGTGTGCCGGGCCGTGGTCGGGTCGAGCAGGGAGGTGGCCTCGTCCAGGATCAGCGTGTGCGGATCGGCCAGGACCACCCGGGCCAGGGCGAGTTGCTGGGCCTGCTGGGCGTTCGGGCGGAGCCCGCCGGCACCGAGTTCGGTGTCCAGCCCGTCCGGCAGCTCGTCCACCCAGTCGATGTCGACGGCGGCCAGCACCGCGTGCAGGTCCTGGTCGGTCGCGGCGGGCGCGGCGATCAGGAGGTTGTCCCGGACGGTGCCGAGGAAGACGTGGTGCTCCTGGGAGACCAGGACGACGTGTCGGCGCAGCTGGGCCGGGTCGAGCTCGGCGACGGGCACCTTCCCCACGGTCACCCGTCCGGTGCGGGGCGTCTCCGCCCCGGCCAGCAGCCGGCCCAGCGTGGACTTGCCGGCTCCGGACGGGCCGACGATCGCCAGCCGCTCGCCCGGACGGACGGTGAGGTCGACGCCGTGCAGGACGTCCCGCTCGCCCTGGTAGGCGTACCGGACGTCGACCACGTCGATCCGGTCGTCCTCGGGCCGGCCGCCGCCGGTCACGGCCGGGGCGTCCATCCGGCCGAGGCCCTCGACCCGGGCGAAGGAGGCGTTGCTGCGCTGGAGTTGGTCGAGCCAGAGCAGGATCTTGTCCAGCGGCTCGGAGAGCTTCCAGAAGTAGAGGGCGCAGGCGACCACCGCGCCGGTGGTGACCGCGCCGGTGTCGCGCAGGGCGGCGCCGAGCAGCAGGATGCCGGCGACCGGGGCGATGTACGAGAACTCGACCACGGGGAAGAGCACGGTGCGCAGGCTGAGGGTGTAGGTGCGGGTGGCCCGGCAGTGCTCGACCGCCTCGGCCGTGGCGGCGATGCGGCGGTCCTGGAGACCCAGGGCCTCGACGGTGCGGGCCCCCGTCGCGGTGGAGGTGAGGATCTCGATCAGCGCGGAGTTGGCGGCGCCTTCGGCGAGGTAACCCGTGTGTGCGCGGCGCAGGTACCAGCGGCTGGCGAACCAGATCCCGGAGAGGCAGAGCAGCCCGCAGATGCCGAGCAGCGGGTTGACCGCGAGCATGGCGACCAGGATCAGGAGGATCTGGACGAGCGCCACGGAGACCTCCGGCCCGGCGTCGCGCAGGGTGGAGCCGACGGTGGCGACGTCGGCGGTGCCGCGCGTCAGCAGGTCGCCGACGCCGGCGCGTTCGGCCACCGAAGCGGGCAGGGCGAGGGAGCGGTCGACGAACCGCTCTCGGATCCGTGCCAGGGTCCGCTCGCCGAAGCGGTGGGCGGCGTAGCGGGCGAAGCGTCCGAGGAGCAGCTGCGCGAGCGCGAAGCAGAGGATGCCGAGGGCGAGTCGGTCGACGTGTCCGGTGCCGGCGCCGCCCCGGACGTCGTCGATGATCCGGCCCAGCAGCCAGGGGCCGCCCAGACCGGCGGCCGCGGCCAGTCCGTTGAGGGTCAGCATCGCGGCGACGGCACGGCCGTCCTGCCCCATCAGGCGCACGGCGGCCCGGCGGACCTCGGCGGGACCGGCGATCGGGAGCCGTCCGGGGTCGGTCTGGGTCTGAGCGGTCATCGGACGGCCTCCTCGGCGGGCGTGGACTCGGTGGCGGTTTCGCCGCGAGCCACCAGCGCGCGGTAGCCGGGCTCTGTCGCGAGCAGTTCCTGGTGCGGGCCGGCCGCCGCCAGACGGCCGTCGACGAGGTAGCAGACGGTGTCGGCCTGCTCCAGGAGGACGGGGGAGGTCGAGGTGAGGGCGGTGGTGCGCCCGGTGCGCGCCCGGCGCAGGCCGGCGGCCATGGCGGCCTCGGTGTGGGCGTCCACGGCGGAGGTGGGTTCGACCAGCAGGAGCACCTCCGGGTCCGCCAGCAGGGCACGGACCATCCGCAGCCGTTGGCGCTGACCGCCGGAGAGGTTGCTGCCCTGGGCCTGGATCATGGTGTCCAGGCCGTCGGGCAGTGCCTGCACGATGTCCTCCGCCGCGGCGTCCGCGACGGCCTGGGCGATGGACGGGCCGGTGTGCTCGGACCGGCCGTCGACCACGGTGCGCAGCGCGCCGGAGAAGAAGTCGGCGTCGTTGTCAGCCACCACGATCCGCCTGCGGATCTCGGCCAGGGCGATCTCGGCGAGCGGCACGCCGCCCCAGGTCGCGGCGGATGCGCTGTACCGGCCGAGCCGGTCGACCACGGCCGCGGATTCGGCCGGGCGAGCGCTCACGATCGCGGTCAGCCGGCCCGGGGCCAGTTCCACACCGGTGTCGGCGTCGTGCAGTGCCGACGGCTCGTCATGGGCCGGCCGCAGTGTTGCGGCGTCTTCGAAGGCGGGCTTCAGGTCGAGCATCCGGACGACCCGTCGAGCGGCGACCAGACCCCTGGTGAGGTCGTATCCGCCCTCGATGAAGTTGGAGACCGGTACGACCAGGACGGCGACGTAGCCGTAGACGGCGACCAGCGTGCCGATCGTGATGGTGCCCTCGGCCGCCATCCGGGCGGCCAGCCAGGTCACCAACGCGAGGAAGAGGGCGGGCAGTCCGACCGAGAGCGCTTGGATCCAGCTGGTGACGGCGCCGACCCGGTAGCCCTCGGCCTGCAGGTCCTGCGATCCGCGCAGGTAGCGGCCGGCCAGCATGTCCTTGCCGCCGATGCCGTTGAGTACGCGCATGCCGCCGACGATGTCCCCGAGCCGGGCGGTCAGCGCCCCCTGCTGCGCGCGGTACTTGGACTCCGCGCCCTGGAGGCGTTCCAGCAGCGGTCCGACCACGACCGCGAGCAGCGGCACTCCCAGCAGGACCACGAGGGCGAGCGTGACGGAGACCGACAGCAGCAGCGCGGCCGCCACGATGTACGCGACGACAGCGCCGACGCCCGGGCCGGTGATCGTCAGTGTCTGGCTCATCTGCGCGACGTCGCCCACGCCGATGCTGGCCACCTCGCCGGCCGTCACCTTGCGGGGCAGTTCGGCACCCAGCCGGGTGGAGTGCGCGACCACGACCTTGATGGTCCGGAAGGTGGCGTCCATCCGGACCCGGGTCATGATGCGGTGGCGCATGATGCCGAGCCATGCGTTGAGCAGCGCGGCGCCGACCAGTGCGGCCACCCAGGCGACCAGGACGCCGGTCTTCCCCTGCTGGAGCCCGTCGTCGATGGCACGCTGCATGAGGTACGGCGGCAGCAGCAGGCCGACCATCCAGAGGGTGCCGATCACCGCGCCGCCCGTCACCCGTCGGCGCTGACTCATGGTCAGCCACCACAGGTAACGCGCGGCACTTCGGTGGTCCGGGGTTCCCGGATCGGCGTACGAATCCGTCATGAGTGAAATCCTAACCATCTTTCCTGGGCCATATCCAGATTTTCCTTCCACCTCCCGACCGCCTGTGGCTATAGTCGCCACGGACGGGAGGTGGTCATGATGAAGAAGCAGCTTCGGGGAATCTGCGCAGGCTTCTAGAACTGGTTCGACCAGGCCCAGGGATGCCGAAGTGCGGGGAGAAGAAGCGTTTCTCCCCGCATTCTTCTGCCTTCAGAGAATTCGCCAAGTATTTTCCAGTGAAACTTCTGCCAGGGAGTTCTCGAACCCCTTGGACATATTGATCAGACCGGCCTCGATCGACGCCGCGAGAACGGCCGGGAGATTTCCTTCGAGATAATCGCGGCTCGCGCCCACTCCGATGAGGATTCCCTTCCCCGTGGCCACGGCCAGGTGGAAGTTCGGCCCCGACCGCTGGGTGGAAGAACGCCACTCGATCCCGGTGCGCAGGGAGGACCCGGCGGCCGGCTCGGCGTCCACCTCGCCGAGGAAGTTGTAGTGCTTGGCGAAGGCGGTGGGGTCCGTCTCCGGCAGGCCGGCCTCCCGGAGACTCTCCTTCAGTGCGTCGACGTCGTAGCAGCCGTTCATGTACGCCGCCATGGACTGGACGTAGCAGGCCCGCAGGTACTCCAGCGGGTGGGCCTCCTCGTCGACCGTGACGGTCACCGGGGCGAACTGGTTGAGCGAGCCGACCAGCGGCACCCACCGGGTGGTGAGCCGGTTGGCGGCCATCAGCGCGAAGGTCATCCGCTCGGTGCGCTTGAGCCGGGACAGCGCGAGCGCGCCGACGCCGAGCACCACCGACTGGACCGAGATCTTCAGCCGGTCGGAGAGCTCCTGCGCGGCGGTCAGTCCCTCCGGGCTGTAGAGCGACGCCCGGCGTCGCTCGGTGGCGTCCGCCGGATCCCGGTCCGCCGGGACGAGCCGGCTCCAGGCCTCGGTCCAGTGCCGGACGCTCCGGGTGCCCGGTTCCTCCTGCTGCTCCCGCGCCATGTCCAGCGGCTGCACCACCGGCCCGAGCGCCCCGCCCTCCAGGAGGACGCCGAGTTGCTCCTCCAGCACCCGCAGCGCACCGTTGTCGGCCGCCACGTGGTGGATCACGGTGACCAGGTGGAGCGCATCCCCCTGGTGAGTGGTGACGAACGCGCGCCACGGCAACTCGGTCTCGATGTCGATCGGCTCGACGGCCGCCTCGCCGCCCAGCCGCAGGGCCGCCGCGAAGCTGTCCTCGGCCAGCTCCCGCGCGGCCACCCGGGACGGGCGGTACGGGTGGACCGTCTGGGCCGGCGTCGGGCCGCTCAGGTCGTAGGTGGTCCGCAGCGAGTCGTGTTTCTCCACCAACTGGAGCCAGGCGTCCATGACTTGGGCCGCGCCGAGGCCGAACGGCACCTCCCAGACACTGACCAGATTGGCGACCGCCCGATGGTCGGGGCCGTGTGTCTCCAGCGAACGCAGGACCGACAGCTGACCGTATGTCACCGCCCCCGTCCGGAGCTCGCTCACAGCCGGGCCGCCCGGACGGCGAACTGACCGAGCATGGTCTGCTGGATCTGCGTCGTGCCCTCGATGATCTCCATCACCTTGGCGTCCCGGTAGTGGCGCTGAACGGAAGCCTCCGCCCCGATGCCCTGGGCACCGTGGATCTGCACCGCGTCGGCGGCCGCCTTGACGGCGATCGTCGAGGTCCGGTACTTCGCCAGCAGGGTGTGGTTGACGGACTCCGTCTCGCCGCGCTCCTTGCTCACCCCGGCGTGGTAGCAGAGCAGCCGGGCCGTGACGGTGTCGGTGAGCATGTCGGCCAGCAGCTGCTGGACCAGCTGGTGGTTGCGGATCTCGGTGCCGTACTGGGTGCGGCGGCCGGCGTACTGCGTCGAGGCCTCCAGGCAGGTCTGAGCCAGACCGACCGAGCCCCAGGCGGTGCTGTAGCGGCCGAGGTCGAGGGCGCTGGAGGCGACGAAGGTGAGGCCGAGGCCGGGACGCCCGATCAGGTTGGCGGCCGGGATCCGGCAGTCGTCGAAGGTGATTCGGCCGAGCATCGAGCCGCGCAGGCCGAGCAGGCCCTCGATCGGCTCCACCGACAGGCCGGGAGTGTCCCGCTCCACCAGGAAGGCGGTGTGCTGCCCGTCGAACGCGGCGAAGACCAGGAAGAGGTCCGCGATCTGCGCGAAGCTGATCCACTTCTTGGTGCCGCGCAGGACGACATCGGCGCCGTCGGCCGTCGCCGTGGTCCCGACGGCGGCGGCGTCACTGCCGACGTCCGGCTCGGTCAGGGCGAAGGCCGCCAGCGTTCGGCCCGAGGTGATCCGGGGAAGCCACCGCTGCTTCTGCTCCTGCGTTCCCCACCTGTGGATCGAGTGGGCGACCATGTCCTCCACGGCCACGAGGTTGCGGATCGACTGGCAGCCTCGGCCCAGTTCCTCGGTGAGCAGTCCGTATTCGACCCAGTCCATGCCGAGGCCGCCGAACTCCTTCGGGACGGGCGCGCCGAGGTAGCCCTGCCCGGCCAGGTCGGCGACGGTCTCCCGGGAGACCGCTTGCTCGCGGTCGCAGCGGTCCGCCTGCGGGACCAGGACGCGGTCGGCGAAGGCACGGAACTCGGCGTGGCGCTCGGCCTGCTGCGGGGTGAGGTGACTGAGTATCAACGCATTCCTTGCGAACGTGAGGGCGGGCACATCACTCCGGTGGGAGCGGTGGCATCCGGCTCGGAAGAGGGAGGCTCAGCCGGCGGTGGCGGCGGCGAGGGCCGGTCCGGCGTCGGCGGCGGTGTACCGCTCACGACCGGTCAGGTTGACCAGGACGACCTGGTCCGGGGTGATCCGCCGGGCCGCGGCCTCGTTGCGCAGCGCGGCGATGGTCGCGGCCGAGGAGTGGCAGACGTCCAGCCCCTCCAGCTCGCGGAGCATCGTACGGGCCTGGACCAGTTCGTCCTGGCTCACCGAGACGATGGAGCCACCGCTCTCGGTGGCGATGTCCCGCATGTAGGGATAGGTGGCCCGGCCGTCGCCGAGCAGGATGGCCCGGGCCAGACCTGTCGGGTGCTCGATGACGTCGTCCTCGGTGAGCTCGGCCCGTCCCTCCCGCCAGGCCACGGCCATCGGCGCGCAGGTGTCCTGCTGGACCATCACGAAGCGGGGCGAGGAGGTGAGCCGGCCGCAGGCGAGGTACTCTGCCACGCCCTTGCGTACGGCCATCATCCCCATGCCGCTGCTGATGGCCTGGACGACGACGTCGGGCTTGTCGTCCATGGCGTCGAAGGCTTCCAGGTAGGTGAGCTTCAGGCCCTCGCGACGGGCCCAGTTGAAGAACCCGCCCTCCCAGACCAGCCCGTTCCGGGCTGCGAACTCCTGGGCCGCCCGGGTGGCTTGTGCGTAGTTGCCGTCCACCACGGTGAGGGACACCCGGTCGCCGGTCTCGATGTCGTGGTCGCCGGTGAAGTCACGGCCGCAGAAGAAGTGTGCCCGCATCGAGGGGTCCCTCCGCACGGCGCGGGCCAGCGCGGTGGAGCTGTTCCCGGTGCTGGAGGCGACGAACTCCTTGATCCCGAACTGCCGGAACACGGCCAGGACCACGGAGGCCAGCCGGTCCTTGGTGGTCCCGGTCGGCTGCTGGGACTCGTCCTTCACCCAGAGGCGGGGCAGACCGATGACCGCTCCGAGGCGCGCGGCCGGACGGCAGGGGGTCCGCACACTGATGCTCGCGTCGAGTAAGTGCTCGGATTCGACCGGAAGGAAGTCCAGGTAGGTCAGCTCAGGCCGGTCGCCGTCACGCTCGGTGACGTTCTCCAGGTTCATCCTGGGATCGAGCGCACCCGAACACCGGGGACATCGGAGCCGGAATTCCGGATCGGATTCCCAGCCGCAGTCGACGCATAACAGGCGGTACCTGGGTGGCGCTTCGGCTGTTGCACAGTGGTCGACGACCGGCATTTTGCTTTTCCCCCACAGAAGTTACCGGAGAATGGACCGACTGACCCGAATCTGTGCCGGAGCCACGATGCCAGTACATCTTCATATGACCGAGTTGACCTGCATGGACCGCCTGATCGCCGTGGCGTCACGGCGCGGCCTCTCAGGCCAGCGCTTCGCACCGGCCTCCCATGAGGGCACGCGACACGAAGCCGTCGGGCCCGCGGGGCACGTCGCCGACGACGGTGGTGCGGTGAACGATCCGCTCCTCCTGGAACATCAGGCCGTCCACCGGACCGGCATGGGCCACGGAGCGGTTGTCCCACATGACGAGGGTGTCCTGCTCCCAGCGGACCCGGGCGTGGATCTCGTCCCGCCCGGCGAGCTCGTCGAGGAGGAAGTCCAGCAGGGCCGCGCTCTCGCGGGGCTTGAGACCGCGGATGGCCTGGAGGAAGACGGCACTGACGAGCAGGCTGCGCGCACCGGTCTCGGGGTGCACCCGCACCAGCGGGTGGACGGCCGCGAAGGGGCCGGCCGGCTTGCCGTCGAAGCGGGGCGCCGCCGTCGGGACGTGTCGGGAGTGTATCGCCTGCAAGGTGTCGACGTACCCCCGCAGGGAGGACGACAATCCTTCGTAGAGCGCTTCCAGATCGGCGAAGAGAGTGTCGCCGCCGACCGGTGGAATCTCGACACCGCGCAGAATGGTGATGGCGTTCGGATTGACCACGAAGGTGCTGTCGACATGCCATTCGGTCCGCAGGCGCCGCGGTGTCGTTCCCTTCAACGGATGACTGAGGCCGGCCTCGGCCTCGACCAGCGCCCGTCGCTCCTCCGACAGCGCGGTCCGCAATACGGCGGGGGCTTCGCTCAGACCGTTCACGATGGGATGTGCCGCAGTGGCACCACCCAGAGCATTGGTGAGTTCAACCTGTTGCGCGTCACTCATCGGCTGATTCCGGAAAACGAGAACTTTGTGACGCACCAGGGCCTCGCGAAGGCGGGCCACTACGGCCGGCGACAGCTCCGCCGCGAGATCGACGCCTTCCACCTCCGCGCCAGTGATAGGCGTGAGAGGCCGAAAAGTCATTTCTGACACCAGATCCCCCAGCGGTGAGTGCCTGTGCGATCAAACGTCGGTCACCCTACCCCAGGGTACCCACGTCCTGTCGAGCCTTCGACCAGGGAAAGCGCGCCGACTTGACAAACTGTTGCTTCACTACGCCCGTTTCACACCAATCTCGCCCACCTGACCCAACGCGACACAATCTGGACATCAACCATCTCCCAACCGGAAAAAGAGACTTGACGATGTCTCAGCAAGACCATAGGGTCAATTACCTGCATAGACCTCGAATGCAAGAGATCTGGAACACAAAATGTCGAACGCACAGTCCGACGACTTGATGTCGGTGATTTCCGAAGTATTCGCCCCCCTTGAAGTCGCACTGGACAGCACTTTCGACGACCTCGGAGCCACCTCCGTGTCGCTGCTCCGCCTGATGGTCTCGATCCAGAGCACGTTCGACGTCGATCTGGACGTCGTCGACATGTTCACCGTGGCCAACGTCGGTGAACTGGTCCAGCTCGTCGAGGAGCGGATCCCCGCTTCGAAGTAGTCCCGCCGCGGACGGACCCGAGCGATCCCGTCGCTCGCCCCGGGGCCGGCGCATCCACACGAGGATGCGGGGTCGGAGTCCGTCCCCGCCGTCCCCGTCCCGAGGCCTCGTAGAAGGTCGAAGTCCCCGTGCAGGCCGCCGCCGGAGCTCCGGCTCGAGGCCCGATCGCACCCGGCCGGGACAGTCTGTCGCACCTGACGTCGCCGGTGGACACCGACGCCCGGCCGAGCCGGCCCTGGCAGCCTCGCGACCGCCTACGCGGGCCGTTTCCAGGACCGTCCGGCCCGAAGAGCCAGCAGCCACTGTCCAACCGCCGAAAGAGACATCGTGACCGCCTACCCAGCCGCGAAGTACTTCCTGTCGAGCTACATCTCCCCGCCCGGCAGCTTATCCGTCATCGCACCGCGCCATGATCAGAACATCGCGCTCTGGCGCAGTCACGACTCGCGGGTCGAACTCGTCAGAGTCTGGGAGCTCGAGCGCGTCAGCGGACAGAAGCACCACTTCTGGCCGCTCTTCACCGTCGGCCGCTACAACAAGGTGCTGACCGAACTGCTCGCGGCCGAGGGGCTCTCCCCGGAGGACGTGAGCCTGTCCTGGGGCACGCCCGGCCTGCCGCACCACGCCGACATCAAGCTACCGGCGGGCACCGAGGACTTCCCGGTCCACAGCCTCGCCCACCTCTACAGCGGACTGCTCCTCGACTCCGAGGTGTTCCGCAGCGAGACCATCATCGGACTGGCCCTGGACGGCCGGCCCGACTTCGGCCTCGACCGGACGGGCAAGAAGTACTGGTACACCGGCTGCGTGTCCGCCAAGGGCGACGTCGACTTCGCTCCGGTCGAATCCCCGGCCCCGATCTACGACGCCGCGTCCTCGGAGTTCGGCAGGGAGCCGGGCACCCTGATGGCCCTGGCGTCGGCCTGCCCCACCGAAATCGCCTTCGACACCGAGGCGGCGGTGCGGGAGCTGGAGCTGTTCGGAGGCCGGCGCGTACCGCTGGTCGACACACTTCCCTTCGTCCAGGCCGTGATTCGTGCGGCCGAGTCCCAGTTGCCGTCCATGGAGCTGGACAGCCGCTTCACCCGCCAGGAGCACCTGCAGTCCGCGGTCATGAAGATCGTCCAGACGGCCTGCGAGCTCGTCATGGTGCGCAACGTCGACCGGCTGCTCGAGTCGGCAGGGGTGGACCCGCGCCAGGCGTACCTCTCCCTGAGCGGGGGCTTCGCCCTCAACTGTCCGACCAACTCCTTCCTCCTGCGCCGCTACGGGTTCAAGGGCCTGCTCACGCCGCCGAGCGCGAACGACTCCGGCCAGTCCCTCGGGATCGGCCTCCTCGGCCTCCTCGGCGAGGGGCTGCTCCCGGGCGGTGGCTTCCGGCTCGAGTCCGCCTACCACGGCTCCGAGCTCACCGACGTCGAGAGCGCGCTGCAGCACTTCGACGACTTCATCGAGGACGTCGAGGAATTCACCGAGGCCCGGTTCGTCGAGGACCTCTCCACCGGACCGCTGGTGTGGGCGGACGGAGCGGCCGAGATCGGTCCGCGCGCACTGGGCCACCGGAGCATCCTCGCCGATCCCCGCTCACCCCGGTCGAAGGAGCTGCTGAACGACTGGAAGAGCCGGCAGTGGTGGCGCCCCGTGGCCCCGATCGTCCTGGAGGAGTACAGCGGCGAGTGGTTCGAGGACCCCTGGCCCTCGCCCTACATGCTCGAGACGGCGTACGTGACCGAGTCCAAGCGCCGGCTGGTCCCGGCCATCCTCCATCTCGACGATTCGGCCCGGCGTCAGACCCTGTCCGCCCAGACCAACCCCCTGCTCCACCGGGCGATCGAAGCGTTCCGGCAAGCCACCGGGGTGCCGATGGTGTGCAACACCTCCCTGAACGACAAGGGCGAGCCGGTGGTGGACACGGCGGCCCAGGCCCTGAACTTCGCCATCCGCAAGGGCGCTGCCGTCGCCTACATCGCGGGCCGCCGCGTCCGGTTGCGCACGGAGGCCGCCGGCCGGAGCCCGGTTCCCACGCGCCGGCACGATCGCCGCGAGGAGCTCTTCGCGGGCCAGGAGCAGGACCGCGACGCGATCTGGGAGTCCTGGGCCGAGTCGGGCTACACCACCGCGGCCATGGTCCTGATGTCCCGCTCCCCCGAGCTGCGCGATCAGACGTTGGCGAAGCCCGCCGTGGTCAACCAACTGGCCGAGGTCGCGAGCGCCCGCGACGCAAGCGGCACGCTGGCCCTCGCCGCGGCGAAGCACGCCCGGATGTTCGGCCCGGACGCCGTCTTCGACACCGAGTCCCAGGAAGGCGCGGCTTTCTGATGTGACATCGGTTCCCGTGCGCCGGGACGGGACGGATGTCACGCGCGCACCGCCGGCTCCCGGGATTCTCCCGGTCCGGACGGTGCCAGGGAACCGGGTGCCGCGCCCGCGGAAGCCCTGGAACGGCCCTCCGGACCGTCCCCCGTCCGCCCTCCGGGCCGTCCGCCGCCCGACGGCCCTGGTCCGGCGGCCTCCCGCGCGCCCGGCACTCTCCCACCAGCCACCGTCCGGACGGCCGTGCCGTCATGACCGGCTCCGCTCCAGCAGTACGGAGGATCAACGCAGTGAATACGAGATCGCTCTGGGCGCACACCTCTGACATGGCTCACATGGGCGAGGAGTCCCGGGCCGGGCACCCCTCGCACGCGGTCGTGACCGAGCGGATCGCGGCACTGCACGGCGAGGAGCCGTTCGAACTGCTCGACTGCGGTGTCATCTCCGGGGTCACCTACCGCCACCTGCTGACGGCGGGCCTGGAGGTCGACTACACCGGCATCGACATCAACGAGGCCGCCATCGACGACTGCCGCGCGCTCCACCCCGAGGCGCGGTGGGAGCAGATGAGCGTCACCGACCTCACCTTCCCCGAAGGCTCGTTCGACGTGGTGAACTGCCGGCACGTGCTGGAGAGCCTGCCGTACTACGAGACCGCCGTCCGCGAACTGTTCCGGGTCTCCCGCCGCACCGTGGTGATCTGCATGTTCCAGGTGCCGCGGGAGACCGAGGTGCTGCTGCGGCGCGAGACGGCCGACGGCTACATCTGGCTCAACCGCTACGCCGCCGGCCCGTTCGAGGCGCTGCTGCACTCGCTCTCGGAGACGGTCGAGATCATCGACGTCCCCGCCGACCACCGCCGTAACCAGGTCTACCTCTGCACCAAGCGATCCGCGTAGCCGTGGCCCGTTCCGGCGAGACGGGTGACGTACGTCCTGCCCCCAGACTCCTCGAGGCAACCCTCATGACACTGCGCCACCCCGCACCTCCCGTGCCCGGCCCCGATGCCGAAGGGCGCCCCGTCGAGCTGCCCGCCGCCCCGGAGCTCCCGTTGGACCGGACGCCTCCGGCCCGGCGCGACCACCGGGCCGGCTCGGTCCCCCTCGTCGTCCCCGCCGGGGCGAGCGCCGCCCTGCGGCAGCTGGGTGAAGCCTGCGGAGGCGGGCTCCCGGCGGCGGCCTTCGCCCTCCACCTGGCCCTGCTGCACCGGTACTGCGGACAGGCCGAGCTCGCGGTCGGGGTGACCAACGGCGCCGGGGTGACCACGCCGGTCCGCGTCGAGGCCGGCGGGAGCTTCCGGGACCTGGTCCGGCGGGCGGGCGCCGCGCTGGCGGCGGCCGAAGAGGTCCGCACCGGCGCGGCCGTCCACCTCTGGCCGGGTTTCTCCTTCCGGCCGGAACCGCGTCCCGTGCCCGAGACCACCTCCTGCGACCTGGATCTCCAACTCTGCCACGTCGACGGCGAACTGACCGGTCAGCTGGTGTTCGCCACCGACGTCCTGGACCCGGCCACCGCCCGCCGCGCGGTGGACCACCTGCTCCGGCTGCTCGAAGGCGCGACGGCCGATCCGGACCGGTCGGTGGCCGAGCTGCCCCTGCTCACCGCCGGGGAGGAGCGCGTCATCGAGGCGCTGAACGGCGTCCCGGGCGAGCCGGCGGACCGGTGCTTCCACCGGCTCTTCGAGGAGCAGGCCGCCCGCACCCCCGAAGCGATCGCCGTCCGTTCCGAGGGCGCCGCCCTCAGCTACCGCGAACTGAACTCCCGGGCCAACCAGTTGGCCCACCTGCTGCGCGAGAGCGGCGTCGGCCCCGAGGTGACGGTGGGCCTGTGCGCCGATCGCGACGTACGGCTGATGGTGGCCGTGCTCGGCATCCTCAAGGCCGGTGGCGCGTACGTACCGGTGGACCCGAACGACCCGGCCGAGCGGCGGAACGGCATCCTCGCCGACGCGGCCGTGCGGATCGTGGTGGCGACCGCCCCGCTCGACACCGGACACCGGGTGGTCGAGCTCGACGCCGGGCTGACCGTGCTGGCCGGCCGGCCGGACGAGGACCCGCCGGCCGGGCACTCGGCCCCGGGGGACGCCGCGTACCTGCTCTACACCTCCGGCTCCACCGGCAAACCCAAGGGCGTGGTGATCGAGCACCGCCAGCTCGTCGGCTACACCCGCGCCGTCGTCCGGCGGCTCGGCATCGACGGGCCGCTCAGCTACGCGATGGTGCAGCCGCTGACGGTGGACTCCAGCGTCACGGCCTTCGCCCCGCCGCTGTGCACGGGCGGCGAGGTCCAGCTGATCTCCCGTGACGTCGCGCTGGACGCGGAGAGGCTGGCCGACTGGGTGCAGACCCGGGGGGTCGACTGCCTGAAGATCGCGCCCTCCCACCTCCGGGCCCTCCAGACCTCGCCGCGCTTCGCCGAGCTCCTGCCGCGCCGCCTGCTGGTCATCGGCGGCGAGGCCTCCGACTGGCGCTGGCTGCGCGCCCTCCAGCGCCTCGTCCCGCACTGCCGGGTCTTCAACCACTACGGTCCGACCGAGACCACCGTCGGTGTGCTGACCCTCGCCGTGGCCGACCACCCGGAGGCGGAGTGGGAGACCGCGCCGATCGGCGTTCCGCTCCCGGGCACCCGGGCCCACGTGGTGGACGCGGCGGGCCGGCCCACGCCCGTCGGCGTCGTCGGAGAGCTGCTGATCGGCGGCGGCAACCTCGCCCGCGGCTACCACCGCCGGGAGGACCTCACCGCGGCGGCCTTCGTCCCGGACACCCTCGGCGGCGGGCCGGGCTCCCGCCTCTACCGCACCGGCGACATCGTCCGCCGCCTGGCCGACGGGACGATCGCCTTCCTCGGCCGGCGCGACGACCAGATCAAGATCCGCGGCTTCCGGGTCGCCCTGGGCGAGATCGAGGCCGCGCTGAAGAGCCACCCCGAGGTGCGCCACGCCATCGCCGTCGTCCGCGAGGACGTCCCCGGCGACCGGCGGGTGGTCGCCTACATCGAGCCGCACGGCCCCGGGTTCAGCACCGCCGGGCTGGAGCGCCACCTGCGGGAGCGGCTCTCCCCGCACATGGTGCCGCAGGCGATGGTGACGCTGGACCGGCTGCCGCTCTCCGGGCACGGCAAGGTCGACCGCGGCAGGCTGCCCCGGCCCGCCGAGCCCGCCACCGCGCCACTGCCACCGCGGAACGAACTGGAGCGACTGGTGGCGCAGGTGTGGCAGGAGGTCCTCCGCACCGAAGCGGTCGGCACCGACCAGAACTTCTTCGACATCGGCGGGCACTCCCTGCTCATGGTCGGGCTGCACCACCGGCTCCGGGCGGCGACCGGCCGGGAGGTCGACCTGCTCGACCTGTTCCAGCACACCACCGTCCGGGCCCAGGCCGAGCTGCTCTCGCAGCAGAGGCAGGGGGCGGCACCGGCCGCCACCCGCGGCAGGAGCACTCAGCAGAACGCCCTGCTGAAGCGCCGCCAGCAGCAGCTGCAAGCGAAGCGAGGTCACCATGAGTGAGCACTCCCCCGAGCCCGACCCCACCGTGGACGCCGAGCCGGACTCCGAACAGGCCGACGGCTTCTCCGAGTTCGACGACAGTCTGGACATCGCCGTCGTCGGCATGGCCGGCCGCTTCCCCGGCGCCCGGACGGTCGAGGAGTACTGGAGCAACCTCAAGGCGGGCGTCTGCTCCGTCACCCGCTTCGAGGACGAGGAGCTCGCCGCCCGGGGCGTGGACGCCGCCACCCTGGCCGACCCGAACTTCGTCGGCGCGGGCTACCCGCTGGCGGACAGCGAGAAGTTCGACGCCGCCTTCTTCGGCTACTCCCCGCGCGAGGCCGAACTCATGGACCCGCAGCACCGGGTCCTGCTCGAATGCGCCTGGGCCGCCCTGGAGAGCTCCGGATACGACGCCGGTCGCCAGGACGGCCTGGTCGGCGTCTACGCGGGCGCGGGCAACAACACCTACCTGCTCTTCAACATCGCCTCCCAGCCCGGCGCCGCGCAGATCCTCGGCGACAAGCAGACGGTGATCGGCAACCGGCCGGACTTCCTCGCCAGCCGGGTCTCCTACAAGCTCGGTCTGGAGGGCCCCGCCCTCAACATCCAGTCCGCCTGCTCCACGTCACTGGTCGCCGTGGTCGAGGCGTGCCAGGCGCTGCTGGCCTACCAGTGCGACACCGCACTGGCCGGCGGCGTCGCCGTCGACGGGACCAGGAGCAAGGGCTACGTCTACCGCCCGGACGGCATCTTCTCGCCGGACGGCTACTGCCGCACCTTCGACGCCCGCGCCCGGGGGACGGTGGGCGGCGACGGCGTCGGGATGGTGGTGCTCAAGCGCCTCAAGGACGCGATCACCGACAACGACCACATCCACGCGGTCATCAAGGGCTCCGCGCTGAACAACGACGGCTCCCGCCGGGCCGGCTTCAGCGCGCCCGGCGCCGCCACCCAGTCCGCCGTCGTCTCCACCGCGCTGGCGAACGCGGACGTGCCGGCCGAGAGCATCGGCTACATCGAGCTGCACGGGACGGCCACCGTCCTGGGCGACCCGATCGAGTTCTCCGCACTCGCCTCGGCCTACTCCGGGGTCGGGGAGCGCAGTTGCGCCCTCGGCTCCGCCAAGACCAACATCGGCCACCTCGACTCGGCCGCCGGGGTCGCCGGCCTGATCAAGACCGTGCTAGCGGTGGAGCACGGGCAGCTGCCGCCCACCCTGCACTTCGAGCGGCCCAACCCGCGGATCGACCTGGCCGGCAGCCCGTTCTACGTCAACACCGAGCTGCTGCCCTGGCCCGAGGGCGACGGCCCGCGCCGCGCCGGGGTCAGCTCCTTCGGCCTCGGCGGCACCAACGCCCACGTCATCCTCGAACAGGCCCCGGAGCTGCCGCGCGAATCCCGGCCGGCCGACGGCGCCGAGCAGCTGCTGGTGCTCTCCGCGAAGAGCCCGGAGGCCCTGGAGGCGGCCACCGACCAGCTGCACGACCACCTCCGGGCGCACCCCGAACTCCCGCTGGCCGATGTCGCGTTCACCCTCCAGCAGGGCCGCCGGGCGTTCCCGTACCGACGGATGCTGGTGGCCGGCGGCACCGAGGAGGCGCTGGCGGCGCTCGACGCCCGCGACGACGGTCGGCTGCTCACCGCGACCGCGCCCGAGGCCCCGCACCGGCCGGTGGCCTTCATGTTCACCGGCTTCGGCTCCCAGTTCCCCGGCATGGCGCGCGAACTCTACGCCCAGGAGCCGGAGTTCAGGGCAGCGATGGACGAGTGCGCCGGACTGCTCGAGCCGCTGCTCGGCACGGACATCCGCGAACTCGTCTTCACCGTCGACGAGTCCGCGGACGCCGCCCCCGGGCAGCCCTTCGACTTCAGCAGGCTGCTGCTCCAGCCGGAGCGCAGCGAGCACCCGCTGGACCAGCCGCGCCTCGGCTACCCCGCGGTGTTCGCCCTCGAGTACGCCCTGGTCAGGCTCTGGGCCGCCCGGGGGGTCGAGCCCGAGGTGATGATCGGTCACAGCCTGGGCGAGTACGTCGCGGCCTGTGCGGCCGGGGTCTTCTCGCTGCCCGACGCCCTGCGCCTGGTCGCGGAGCGCGCCCGGCTGATCGAGGAGCAGGGCGAGGGCGCGATGCTCGCCGTACCGCTCTCCGAGGAGGCCGTCGCACGGTACACCGACGCGGACGTCTGCCTCGCCGCGATCAACGGTCCGCAGACCTGCGTGCTCTCCGGCACCGTCGAGGGCATCGAGCGGGTGGCCGGCGAACTGCTGGCCGCCGGCATCGCCACCCGCCGGCTGACCACCCGCTTCGCCTTCCACTCCCCGATGATGGACCCGGTCGTCGAGCGCTACGCCGAACTGGTCCGCTCGGTCCGGCTGAACGCCCCGGCCGTGCCGTTCGTCTCCAACCTGACCGGCACCTGGATCACCGACGACGAGGCCACCAGCCCCGAGTACTGGGCCCGGCACGTACGGGAGAGCGTGCGGTTCGCGGACGGCCTGGCCACCCTGTGGTCCGTCCCGGACATCGCGATCGTCGAGATCGGCCCCGCGCCGGCCCTGACCCCCGGGGCCATCCAGCACCCCGCCGCCGCCGGCACCGACCGGGTCGTCCTCCCGTCCCTCCCCGGCGCCTTCCTCGGGCAGAGCGACCGCACCGCACTCCTGCGGGCCGCCGGACGTCTCTGGCTCGCCGGCCGGGAGCGCCCCTTCCCGGCCACGGCCGGCGCCCGGCGGGTACCGCTCCCCACCTACCCCTTCGAGCGGCGCACCTACTGGCTCGAACCCGGCACCGCCCAGCCCGGCAGCGGCTCGGCCCAGCAGCGGCGCGGCGACCTGCCCCAGTGGTTCTACACGCCGTCCTGGCAGCGGCTGGCCGGCGCACCGCGGCCCGCCGAGGTCGGCCCGGCCGACGAGCGCTGGCTCGTCTTCGCGGACGAGACCGGTGTCGGCCGCCACCTCGCCGACCGCCTCGAAGGTCTCGGCGCCACCGTGCGCACGGTCTCACGGGGAGCCGAGTGGCACCGCAGGAGCGAGCGCGAGTACGTCCTCGACCCCGCCCGGCCGGAGCACTTCGACCGGCTCGCCGAGGCGCTGCGCGCCGAGGGGCCGCTGCCCGGTCGGGTGGTGCACTGCTGGAGCGTCGGCGACGACGCCGACCGGGCCACCGCGCCCGAGGACGTCCGGGCCCTGCTGCACCGCTCCTTCGACAGCCTGGTCCACTGGGCCCAGGCCACCGAGGCCGAGCTGATGACGCAGCGGCAGCGCTGGGACGTGCTGTCCTCCGAGGTGCACGCCGTCCTCGGGGACGAGCCGCTCTGCCCGCCGAAGGCGACCGTCCAGGGCCTGTGCCGGGTGCTGCCGCAGGAGTACCCCTCGCTCAGCTGCGTCCACTTCGACGTCCGCCCCGAAGGCCCGCAGGCCGTACCCGGGCTGGTCGACCAGCTACTGGCCGACCTCGCCGCCCCGCCCGGCGAGCGCACCATCGCGCTGCGCGGACGGCACCGCTGGGCGCCGACGTACGTGACCGGCGCGCCGCGCCCCCGGGGCGGGTCCCCGGTCCGCCCCGGCGGGGTGTACCTGGTCACCGGCGGCCTCGGGAAGATCGGCCTGCTGCTGGCCCGTGCCCTCGCCGACCGGGCCGAGGTGCGCCTGGTACTGATCGGACGGACGGGCCTGCCGCCCCGGGAGAGCTGGGCCGATCCGCAGCACCCGGAAGCGGTCCGGTCCGCGATCCGTGCCGTCCAGGAGATCGAGGCGCTCGGCTCCGAGGTGCTGGCGACCGCCACGGACGTCTCCGACCGCACGGCCATGCTCGCCCTGAAGGAGCGCGTCCTGCGGGAGTTCGGCCCGATCGACGGCGTGCTGCACTGTGCCGGCACGACCGGCACGGCGGCCCACCGGGAGGTCGCGGTCCTGGGCGCGGAGGAGGCCTCCTGGCACTTCGGCCCCAAGCTCTACGGCACGCAGGTGCTGCACGAGGTGCTGGCCGACCAGCAGGTGGACTTCGCCGTCATCTGCTCCTCGATCGCCTCGCTGCTCGGCGGACTCGGCTTCGGTGCGTACGCCGCCGCGAACGCCGCGCTCGACGCCTTCGCCCAGCGGAACCACAGCGCGGCCCTGCCCTGGACCAGCGTCAACTGGGAGGCCTGGCACTTCTCCCAGGAGGACCGGGCGAATTCCGAACTCGGCGCGGCAGTACGCGAGTTGGCACTCACCCCGACCGAGGGCCGGCAGGTGTTCGACGCCCTGCTCGACGCGGTGCCCCAGGCGCAGATCATCACTTCCACCGGCGATCTGACGTTGCGTCACGAACTGTGGACCGACCCGGTGGCCGAGGCGCCGACCCCGGCCGCCCGGCACGAGCGCCCCAACCTGCGCAACCCGTTCGTCGCCCCGAACGGCGAGACCGAACACCGGGTGGCGGAGATCTGGCAGGAGCTGCTCGGCCTGGAGAGTGTCGGCGTGCAGGACAACTTCTTCGAACTGGGCGGCAGTTCACTGCTCGGCCTGCAGGTCGTCCACCGGCTGCGTCAGGAGCTGGCGGTGGCCGTACCGCTGACCATCGTCTACGAGGGCCCCACCGTGCGCACCCTCGGCGCGCTCGTCGACGGCCTCCGGGCGGCGCGGTGACGGCGGCGCGCGGTGGTGTCGCGATCATCGGGATGGCGGGACGCTTCCCCGGCGCCGAGGACCTGACCGAGTACTGGTCGAACCTGCGCGACGGCGTCGAGTCGATCGTCGCCCTGACCGACGAGGAGCTGACGGCGGCCGGGGTACCGCCCGAGGTCTTCGGACAGCCGAACTACGTCAAGGCCGCGCCCGCCTTCGCCGGCAGCGACCTGTTCGACGCGGAGTTCTTCGGGTACACCGCCCGCGAGGCCGAGGTGATGGACCCGCAGCACCGGCTCTTCCTGGAGACGGCCTGGGAGGCGCTGGAGCACGCCGGCTACGACGCCGCCCGGTACGAGGGCAGAACCGGTGTCTTCGGCGGCGCGGGGGCCAACCGCTACGTCCAGCACGTCTACTCGCACCAGCAGATCGTGGACACCCTGGGCCAGACCCAGATCCTGGTGGCCAACGAACTCGCCTTCCTGGCCTCCCGGGTGTCGTACAAGCTGGACCTGAAGGGCCCCGCGGTCTCGCTGCGCGCCGCCTGCTCGACCGCGCTGGTCGCCGCCCACACCGCCTGCCGGAGCCTGCTCGCCGGGGAGTGCGACCTCGCCCTGGCGGGTGGCGTCCACGTCGACCCGAACCCGGGCACCGGCTACCTGCACCAGGACGGGTCCTTCGTGTCCCCCGACGGGCACGTCCGCCCGTTCGACGCGGACGCCCGGGGCACGGTCTTCGGGACGGGTGTCGGTCTGGTCGCGCTGAAGCGGCTGGAGGACGCGCTGGCCGACGGCGACACCGTCCACGCCGTGATCAGGGGCTCGGCGATCAACAATGACGGCGCGGTGAAGGTCGGCTTCACGGCACCGACCGTCGGCGGTCAGGCCGCGGTCATCTCCGCCGCGCTCGCCGGCGCGGGCCTCGCACCCACGGACATCGACTACATCGAGGCGCACGGCACGGGCACCTCGCTGGGCGACCCGATCGAGGTGCAGGCGCTGTCACGGGCCTTCGGCGACACCGGGTCCTGGGCCCTCGGCTCGGTCAAGGGGAACATCGGCCACCTCGACGCCGCCGCCGGCATCGCGAGCCTGCTCAAGACCACGCTCGCGCTCAAGCACGAACTCCTCCCCGCCTCGCTGAACTACACCCGCGGCAACCCCGACATCGACTTCGCCACCAGCCCCTTCCACGTGCAGGCCGAGCCCGGCCCCTGGCCGCGCACCGACGGCCGCGTCCGCCGCGCCGGGATCAGCGCCTTCGGCTTCGGCGGCAACAACGCCCACCTCATCCTCGAAGAAGCGCCGGCCGTCGAAGCCTCCCCCGCCGGCACACGCCCCACCGAAACACTCGTCCTCTCCGCCCGCACCCCGCAGGCACTCGAAGAAGCCACCGACCGACTGGCCGCCCACCTGCGCCGCGAACAACCCAACCTCGCCGACGCCGCCCACACCCTGGCCACCGGCCGCCGCGCCTTCCCCCACCGCCGCACCGTCACCGGCACCACCCCCGACACCATCGCCACCGCCCTGGAAACCCGCGACCCCGCCCACGTCACCACCAGCCACACCACCCGCGAAACCGCACCACTGGTCTTCCTGTTCAGCGGCCAGGGCTCCCAGCACACCGGCATGGCCCACGACCTCTACCAGCACGAACCCGCCTTCCGCGCCTGCGTCGACGAATGCGCCGAACTCCTCGCACCACACCTCGGCGACGACATCCGCGAGGTGATCTTCACCCAGGACCCCCGACTCGACCGGACCCAGTGGGCCCAACCCGCCCTCTTCGTCGTCGAGTACGCCCTCACCCGGCTCTGGCAGTCCTGGGGCATCACCCCCACCGCCATGCTCGGCCACAGCCTCGGCGAGTGGACCGCCGCCTGCGTCGCGGGCGTCTTCACCCTCCCCGACGCCCTGCGCCTCGTCGCCCTGCGCGGCCGCCTCATGCAGGCCCAGGCCCCCGGCGCCATGCTCAACGTGATGGCCGACCGCTCCACCGTCGAAGCCGCCCTGCCCCACGACCTCTCGCTCGCCGCCCACAACGGCCCCCGCGACTGCGTCGTCTCCGGCCCCCACGACGCCATCCAGGCCTTCACCACCCTCGCCGAAGAACACGGCTGGGCCACCCAACCCGTCACCACCTCCCACGCCTTCCACTCCCCCCTCATGGAACCGGTGATCACGGAATTCACCACCGCCGTCGCAGGCGTGCCCCGCCAGGCACCGAACACCCCCTTCGTCTCCAACACCACCGGCACCTGGATCACCGACCAGCAGGCCACCGACCCCGCCTACTGGGGCCACCACATCCGCGCCACCGTCGAATACGCCACCGGCATCCGAACCGCCACCACCGAACCGGGCACCACCCTCCTCGAAATCGGCCCCGGCCAAACCCTCACCAGCCTCGCCCGCCGCATCCTCACCAACACCGCCACCCAGGCCACCACCCTCAACTCACTCCCCCACAAACACGACCCCCGCACCCCCTCCGAAACCGTCCAACGCACCCTCACCAACCTCTGGCTCACCGGCACCACACCCGACTGGACCACCTACCACTCCCACCAACAACGCCGCCGCATCCCCCTCCCCACCTACCCCTTCCAACACAAGCGCTACTGGCTCGACCGACAGGCCACGACGGCCCGGGCCACCGGTCGTGCCGCGGCGCGCCGCGACGACATCACGCAGTGGTTCTACGCCCCGTCCTGGCAGCGGGCGCCTCTCCCGGCCGGGGAGCAGCCGGACTGCACCCGGCACTGGCTGGTCTTCGCCGACGGCCTGGGTGTGGGCGAGGCGGTGACCGAGCAGCTGCGGGCCGCCGGTGCCACCGTCACCGTGGTGGCGGCGGCCGACGCCTGGTCCGACCGGGGAGACGGCCACTACGCCATCGACCCGGCCGACAGCTCCGGCTACGAGCGGCTGATCAGCACCCTGCGGAACGGCCCTGCCGGCGTGCCCACCCACATCGTGCACGGCTGGAGCGTCACCGCGCCGGGCGAGGAGGGCAGTCTCCAGCACGGTTTCGAGAGTCTGATCCGCCTCACTCAGGCCCTCGTCCAGCACCCGGACGGCGAGCCGCGCCGGATCTGGGTGCTCAGCAACGGCCTGCACAACGTCACCGGCGCCGAGCCGCTCTCGCCGCTGAAGGCCACCCTGCTGGGCCCGTGTCGCGTGCTGCCCCGCGAGCTGCCGGGCACCACCTGCCGCAGCGTCGACCTCGACTGCCAGGCAGCTCCCACCCATGCCCAACTGGGGAAGCTGATGGCCGAGTTGGCAGCCGATCCGGAGCCCGGTACGGAAACGGTGGCGCACCGAGGAGGGCACCGCTGGTCCCAGCACTACCTGCCGCAGCCACTGCCCCGACTCGACGAGTCGCCGGTGGTGCGCAAGGACGGTGTCTACCTGGTCACCGGCGGCACCGGCGGCCTGGGCCTGGCCCTGGCCGGGCACCTCGCGGCAGCGGGGGCAAGGATCGCGCTCACCGCGCGTACCCGGCTGCCCGACGCCGCGGAGTGGGACTCCTGGCTCGCCGGCAACCCGGGCAAGGGCCGACTCGCCGATACCGTACGGGAGTTGGTCCGCCTGCGGGACGCAGGTGCGGAGCTCCTGGTGTTCCGGGCCGACGTGAGCGACCAGGCGGCGATGAGCGAGGCCGTCCGGCGGACCACCCAGCGGTGGGGGGCCATCCACGGCGCCTTCCACACGGCGGGCGTCGCCGGTGGCGGCCTGATCCAGCTCAAGGACCTCCAGGCGGCCGCCGAGGTCCTGCGCCCGAAGGTGCACGGCACCCTGGTGCTGGAGGAGGTGCTGGCGGACCAGGAGCTGGACTTCCTGGTCCTGTTCGGCTCGAACGGTGCGAACATCGGCAGTGTCGGCCAGGTCGACTACTGCGCCGCCAACTGCTTCCTCGACGCCTTCGCCCAGGACCGGGGGCGCACCCGGCGGGTGATCTCGATCGACTGGGGTCCGTGGCGGGAGATCGGCATGGCGGTCGGTACCGCCGCGCCGTCCGGCACCGAGCAGGTGGACGAGCGCGCCATGTCGCCCGCCGAAGGGCTGTGGGCCCTCGACACGATCCTGGCCCGGGTCTCGGAGTCGCAGGTCATCGTGTCGCCCGCCGAGCTCTCGGCGCTGTTCGAGAACGCCTTCTCGCTGGAGCAGGACGCCACCGCGGCACCCCGTGGCGCCGCGCACGAACGCCCGGACATCCTCACCGAGTTCGTGGCACCGCGCAGCGACACCGAGCGCACGATCTGCGAGCTGTGGCAGGAGCTGCTGGGCATCGAGAAGGTCGGCATCCAGGACAGTTTCTTCGATCTGGGCGGCAACTCCCTGATCGCGATCCAGCTGGTGAGCACCATCAACACCCGGCTGGGCACGAAGCTCGCCCTCGGTGACCTGTACGAGGGACTGACGGCGGCCCACCTGGCCGGCCTGGTCGAGAAGCCCGAGCAGCAGCCAACGGGCGGCAGCCTCAAGGCACTTGAGGAACGCAGAGAGAAGATGCAGCAGCGCCGGCGTCAGCACCAGCAACGGCGTCGGACGGCAAGGGGCGAATGATGACCAATGAGTTCACGGATCTCCCGGAACGGGACGGCGTCGCGATCATCGGGATGGCGGGGCGTTTCCCCGGCGCGGGGGACCTGACCGAGTTCTGGTCGAACCTGCGCGACGGCGTCGAGTCGATCGTCGCCCTGACCGACGAGGAGCTGACGGCGGCCGGGGTGCCGGCCGAGGTCTTCGGCCGGCCCGACTACGTCAAGGCCGCACCCAGGTTCGAGGGCATCAGCCTGTTCGACGCGGAGTTCTTCGGGTACACCGCCCGCGAGGCGAAGATCATGGACCCGCAGCACCGGCTCTTCCTGGAGACGGCCTGGGAGGCACTGGAGCACGCCGGATACGACGCCGCCCAGTACGACGGCAGAACCGGCGTCTTCGGCGGCGCCAGCACCACCGCCTACCTCGGGAACATCCTCGGCAACCTGGAGCAGGGCGAGGCGATCAAGGGCGAGAACGTCGGCCTGGGCTTCGAACTCGCCTTCCTGACCAGCCGGGTGTCGTACAAGCTCGACCTGCGGGGGCCGAGCTTCCCGGTCCAGACCGCCTGCTCCAGCTCGCTGGTGGCGCTGCACTCCGCCTGCCAGAGCCTGCTCAACTACGAGTGCGACATGGCCCTTTCGGGTGCGGTCTCCTACAAGGTGCAGGAGAACACCGGCTACCCGTACCAGGAGGGGGCCTTCCTCTCCCCGGACGGACACATCCGCCCGTTCGACGCGGACGCCCGGGGCACGGTCTTCGGCAACGGTGTCGGCGTGGTGGCCCTGAAGCGGCTGGAGGACGCGCTGGCCGACGGCGACACCGTCCACGCCGTGATCAAGGGATCGGCGATCAACAACGACGGTGGGGTCAAGGCGAGTTTCACCGCCCCTACCGTCGGCGGTCAGGCCGAGGTGATCACGGAGGCGCTCGCCGCCGCGGAGGTCGACCCCGAGGACATCGACTACGTCGAGGCGCACGGCAGTGGCACCGTGATCGGTGACTCGATCGAGGTGCAGGCGTTGTCACGGGCGTTCGGCGACACCGGGTCCTGGGCCCTCGGCTCGGTCAAGGGGAACGTCGGGCACCTCGACGCCGCCGCCGGCATCGCGGGCCTGCTCAAGACCACGCTCGCACTCGAGCACGAGCTGCTGCCGCCCTCGCTGAACTACACCCGCGGCAACCCCGACATCGACTTCGCCACCAGCCCCTTCCGGGTCCAGGCCGAGCCCGGCTCCTGGCCGCGCACCGACGGTCGCGTCCGCCGCGCCGGGATCAGCGCCTTCGGCTTCGGCGGCAGCAACGCCCACCTCATCCTGGAGGAGGCCCCGCTCGCCGATCCCTCTCCGGCCGGCCCGCGCCCGACCGAGACGCTGGTCCTCTCGGCTCGTACGGCCGAGGCACTCGAAGCGGCCACCGACCGGCTGGCCGCACACCTGCGCCGCGAGAACCCCAACCTCGCCGACGCCGCCCACACCCTGGCCACCGGCCGCCGCACGTTCCCGCACCGCCGCACCGTCACCGGCTCTTCCGCCGAAGCCGTCGCGGCCGCTCTGGAGGCACGGGACCCGGCCAACGTCGTCACCGGTCACGTCACGGGCGGCGCCACACCGCTGGTGTTCGTCTTCAGCGGCCAGGGCTCCCAGCACTCCGGCATGGCCCGTGACCTGTACGAGCAGGAAGCCGTCTTCCGCGCCTGCGTCGACGAGTGCGCCGAGCTGCTCAGGCCGCAGCTCGACCAGGACATCCGCGAGGTGATCTTCACCGAGGACAGCCGACTCGACCGGACTCAGTGGGCCCAACCCGCCCTCTTCGTCGTCGAGTACGCGCTCACCCGGCTCTGGCACTCCTGGGGCATCACCCCCACCGCCATGCTCGGCCACAGCCTCGGCGAGTGGGTCGCCGCCTGCGTCGCGGGCGTCTTCACCCTCCCCGACGCCCTGCGCCTCGTCGCCCTGCGCGGCCGCCTCATGCAGGCCCAGGCCCCCGGCGCCATGCTCAACGTCATGGCCGACCGCTCCACCATTGAAGCCGCCCTGCCCCACGGCCTCTCGCTCGCCGCCCACAACGGCCCCCGCGACTGCGTCGTCTCCGGCCCCCACGACGCCATCCAGGCCTTCACCACCCTCGCCGAAGAACACGGCTGGGCCACCCAGCCCGTCGCCACCTCCCACGCCTTCCACTCCCATCTGATGGAGCCGATGGTCGGAGAGTTCGTCGCCGCCGTCGCCGCCGTCGACCGCCGTGCTCCGCAGGTGCCGTTCGTCTCCAACCTCACCGGCACGTGGATCACCGACAGCCAGGCGGTGGACCCGGGTTACTGGGGCAACCACGTCCGCGCCTGCGTCGAGTACTCCGCTGGCGTCCGGACCGCCGCCACCGAGCCGCACGTCACCCTGCTCGAAGTCGGCCCCGGCCAGACGTTCAGCAGCCTCGCCCGGCGCATCCTCACCAGTGCGGGCATCGAGGCCACGGCTCTCGCCTCGCTCCCCCACAAGCGCGACCGCCGTACCGCCACCGAGATCATCCAGCGCACCCTCGGCAACCTCTGGCTCACCGGCGCCCGGCCCAGCTGGGCCGCCTACTTCGCCCAGCAGCAGCGCCGCCGCATCCCCCTCCCCACCTACCCCTTCCAGCGCAAGCGCTACTGGCTGGAGCCCCGGATCCCGCAGGCGGCGGTCCGGCGCACGCCCGGCCCGCACCCGTTGCTGGACCAGGTCCTGCTCCGGACGATGGGCCAGTCCGTCTTCCTCACCGAGTTCTCGCTGGAACGGCACTGGGTGCTCTCCGAACACAAGCTGCTCGGAGAGGCGATCGTCCCCGGAACCACCTATCTGGAGATGGCCCGCGCCGCCGCCTCGCTGCACTTCGGCCGGCCGGTCACCGAGCTCCGCGACGTGACCTTCCTCGTGCCGCTGCTGGTGCAGGAGGGAACCCCGCGCACCGCGCACACGACCGTCCGCGAACTCGACGACCAGCAGGCCGAGTTCACCGTCGCCAGCCACGACCCGGCGAGCGACCACTGGACGGTGCATGTCCAAGGTACGGTCGGCGTCAGGCCGCACACCGCCCCCGCGCCGCAGCAGGATCCGGCCGCGCTGCGGGCGCTCTGCTCGCTGGAGAGCGTGGACATCGCCCTGCGGCAGAGCGAGCACAAGGTGATGGAGTTCGGCGACCGCTGGCGCAGCAGCCTCCCGACCGTGCACGTCGGCATCCGGGCCGCCCTCGGCATACTCGACCTGCCCGAGCAGTACCGGGCCGAGTGCCAGGACCACCTCCTGCACCCGACCCTGCTCGACCAGGCCACCGGCTTCAGCGGATTCGCCGTCCTGGAGACCGCCGACGACCGTCGACTCGCCCTCGGCGACCGGGACTTCTTCCTCCCGGTCGGCTACGACTCGCTGCTCCTGCACGGCCCGCTGCCCGCTCGCGGCCTGAGCTTCGTCCAACCGCATCCGGGCTATGTGAACAACGCCGAGTTCCGCAAGGTCGACGTGGTGATCTGCGACGAGTCGGGGGCCACCGCCGCCGAGATCCGCGGCTTCACCGTCAAGCGCGTCACCGACGCCAAGCGCACGGTCGCCCGGCTGCGCCCGCACACCCGTCATCACACCCTCCGCTGGGTCCCGGCACCGGCACCCGAGGAGCGCCGGGCGCCGCCCACCCGGGTCCTGGTGATCGGCGAGCAGGGCAGCATCGGCGCCGAGCTGAGTGCCGCACTGCGTGCGCGCGGCGTCAGCGTCGCCGAGGCGGTACTCGCAGACCGGTGGCAGCAGACACTTCCGGACCGGTACGAAGTGCCGCCCACCCAGGAGGGTTTCGGCCGGCTGCTGGACGCACTCGGTGCGGAACTCCCGGACGAGGTCGTGCACGTCGCGGCCCCTGCCGACGACGGCGTCCAGCAGGATCTGTCGCTCCTGGAGGCCAGGCTCGGCCACGGCGTCCACAGCCTGTTCCACTTGGCCCGCAGCCTCTCCGAGCGCGGCGTGGCCCCGGCCGGGTTCAGTGTGGTCGCCCCCTCGGTGGCACGAGTGACCGGCACCGAGCCGCAGACGGCCCCGGTCCACGCGACGCTCTTCGGCCTGGCGAAAGTGATCGGCCAGGAGTACGAGAACACCGACGTGTTCTGCCTCGACATCGCCGGCGACACCGGCGCCGAGGCCGTCTGCGCCGAACTGCTCGGAGCCCGGACACCCGCCACCGTCGCGCTGCGCGACGGGCACCGGTACGTCGCGGAGCTCGCACCGCTGCACCTGCGGGAGCAGCCGAGGTCCGCGCCGGTCCGCCCGGACGGGGTGTACCTCATCACCGGCGGTCTGGGCGGACTCGGACTCGCGGTCGCCCGCCATCTGAGCCGCTCGGGGCCGGGTGTGCGGCTGGCCCTGGTCAACCGCACCGAACTGCCGCCGCGCGAGCGGTGGGACGACGTCACCGACGCCAAGCTGCGCGGGCAGATCGAGGCGCTGCGTGACCTGGAGCGGAACGGTGCCGAAGTCCGCAGCTACTCCGGTGACGTCACCGACCTGACGGTCATGGCGGGAGTCGTCGCGAAGATCCGCGCCGATCTCGGCGCGATCGGCTGCGTCGTCCACGCGGCCGGTGTCGCCGGGGACGGCTTCCTCTTCCGCAAGGACGCGGAGACCTTCCGTCGTACTCTGAACCCCAAGGTGCTCGGCGCCACCGTGCTGGACCTCGTCACCCAGGACGATCCGCCGGACTGCATGGTCAACTTCGGTTCCACGGTGGCGATCTTCGGCGCGGCCGGGCAGGGCGACTACACAGCCGCCAACAGCTACCTGGACCAGTTCGCCGAGCAGCGCTCCGCGCGCGGCCGGCGGACGGTGACGGTCGACTGGAGCGACTGGCTGGAAACCGGCATGGCCTTCGACCACGGAGTCCGGCAGGACCAGGGCTTCTTCCGGTCGGTGTCGGTCGAGGACGGTCTCAGCAGCTTCGAGGAGATCCTCGCCTCGGCCTGCACCCCGGTGATCGTCGGCGAGGTCAACTACCGCAAGCTGGGCGGGTCCGACGAGCTCACGGAGCTGCTGCGCCGCGCGCCGCTGGTGCTGGCCGCCCCGATCCGGCAGGCCGTCGCCGCGGCCCGCAGCAGTGCCGGCGAATCCGCCGCACCGCCGGACGGCACGCCGTCCGACGGCGAGCCGAAGCTCTTCGGCAAGGAGAGCGGCGAGTTCAGCGACACCGAGCGCGCGCTCGCCCGGATCTGGGCCCGCGAGCTCGATCTCACCGAACTCAACGTGCATGACACCTCGTTCGCGCTCGGGGTGGACTCGCTGGCCGCGCTCCGGATCGCCCAGAGCATCCAGAAGACCATGGACATCCGGGTCTCCATGGTCGACCTGTTCCGCTATGTCACGATCGCGGATCTCGCCGATCACCTGGACACCAGGGACGCCCGGGCCTGACCGGGCACCCCCACTCCCCTCCTTCTATCCCGCAAAGGTGGTATCCCCGTGAGCATCCGAACCGTAGGCGTGATCGGCGCCGGCACGATCGGCCGCGGCGTCGCCCAGTCCTTCGCGGAGTCCGGGTTCGAGGTGATCCTCGTGGACATCTCACCGGCTCAGCTCGACAGCGCGGTGGCCCAGATCGGCCGTGACCTGCTGGTCCAGCCGATGCTGCTCGGCAAGCCGCTGAAGGAGGACGTCAAGACCGTCCTCGCCCGGATCACCACCGGCACCGAGCTCACCTCGCTGGCCGACGCCGACTTCGTGGTCGAGAACGTCACCGAGGACTGGGACATCAAGCGCACGGTGTACGAGCGGATCGACACCGTCTGCCGCCCTGGAGTGATCTTCGGCGTGAACACCTCGGCCGTGCCGATCACCCGGGTGGGCTCGGTCACCGGGCGACCGGCCGAGATCCTCGGGCTGCACTTCATGAACCCCGTCCCGATGATGGACACCGTCGAGGTCGTCAGCGGCCACTTCACCAGCGAGGAGACGCTGAACACCGCGCTCGGGCTGCTGGCGGACATGGGCAAGGAGGGCATCGTCGTCCAGGACGCCCCCGGCTTCATCACCAACCGGGTCCTCATGGTGACCATCAACGAGGCCATCTTCTGCGTCCAGGACCAGATCGCCTCGGCCGAGGACGTCGACAAGATGTTCCGCGGCTGCTTCGGCCACAAGATGGGGCCCCTGGAGACCGGCGACCTGATCGGCCTCGACACGATCCTGAACTCGATCACGGTCATGTACGAGAGCTACAAGGACAGCAAGTACCGCCCCGCCCCCCTGCTCCAGAAAATGGTCGACGCACGACTCCTGGGCCGCAAGACCGGCCAGGGCTTCTACACCTACTGATCCTCGAACTACCCAAGGAGAAACCCGATATGACGAACGACGACGTGCGCGCCCGGGTCCGCGAGTTCCTCGCCCCGCACCTGGCCGGCCAGCCGCTCGCCGACAACGACGACTTCTTCGCCCTCGGCTACGTCAACTCCCTCTTCGCGATGCAGCTCGCGCTCTTCGTCGAGAAGGAATTCGCCCTGACCCTCGGCCCGGCGGACATGGACTTCGACAACTTCCGCACGGTCGACGGTCTCGTCCGCCTGGTCACGTCGCGGACGGCCACGGCGGCCTAGGACACGCCTTAGGCCCACCTGCGGACGCGCGGCGGCCCCCCCCCCCCCCCCCGGCCCCCCGGGGCCCGGGGACCCAACGGGGGGGGATAAACCCCAATACCCCCCCCCCCCCAGGGCGCAACCCCCGCGCCCAGAGCCCCCCCGGACCCCCCCCCC
>NZ_JBHVRT010000039.1:61714-96165 GCF_042885555.1 Kitasatospora sp. NPDC058048
CGGGTCGACGGTCTCGTCCGCGGGGTCCGGGCGCGCCGGCCCCCGGCGGCCTTGCACCCGCCTTCGCCCCACCGGCGGCCGCGCGGCGCCCCCGCCGCCGCGCGCCGGCCCCGTTCGACCGTTCTCCCATCGGCGAGGAAAGAACCACGATGACGCACCCCGACGAGGTCCTCACCCGGATCGACCTTCGCAGCCCGATCCCCGAAGCGCTGGCCGCCGAGATCGAGCGCCGACTCCTCTTCGTGTCGCCCGAGATCACCGGCTTCGTGGTGCCCGTGGAGGGCGGCGAGGTGCGCTCCGTGACACTGCGCTCCGCGCAACCGCTCCCGCACGACGTCCTGACCGAGAAGGTCAACTCCATGGTGGACAACGACGTCCGGAGGCAGTGGGTGACGCCGGCCAAGGCCGTCTGGACCTCGCCGCACCAGCGCACCCCGCACCAGGACGTCTTCGAAGTCCTCTCCGGGACCGGCGCGGTGACGGAGGTCGGTGAGGGTCAGGTCGCCGTCGGCGAGCCGCTGCTCTCTCTCCTCGCCTACTTCGACCGGGCCGTCTGCGACCTGCTGGCCGAGGACCACGAAGTCCGGGAGTACCGTTACCCGACTCTGATCAGAACGAAGGCGCTGGAGACGGCGGGCTACTTCAAGGCCTTCCCGCAGCACCTGATGTTCGTCACCAGGCTGCGCAACGACCTGGACGTCTACCGCGCCTTCCAGGAGCGGCAGGCCGTCACCGGCATCGACTCCGCGGTGCTGGACTCCTGCGGCAACGTCGACTACTGCCTGCCGCCCACGATGTGCTACCACACCTTCAGCCAGTACAGCGGCCGCACACTGGAGACGGGCCGGCTCCACGTGGTCACCTCGCGCGGCAAGTCGTTCCGCTTCGAGGCGGCATACGCCACCAGCCTGGAGCGGCTCTGGGACTTCACCATCCGGGAGATGGTCTTCCTGGGCTCCCGGGAAGACGTGCTGGACTCCCGTGAGCGCTTCATGCGGAAGGTCTTCGCCTTCGTCGAGGAGCTCGGCCTGAGCGGCTTGTGCGAGGTGGGCAACGATCCGTTCTTCTGCGGCGCGGACACCTCCGAGCGGATCTGGTCCCAGCGGCTGATGGAGCTCAAGTACGAGCTGCGGCTCCACGTCGCGCCCGGGAAGACGATCGCCGTCGGCTCCTTCAACTTCCACGACGACCTCTTCGGCAAGGCTTTCGGCATCGACCACGGTACGAACGGCCCGACCCGGAGCGGCTGCGTCGGATTCGGCCTGGAGCGGCTCGTCTACGCCTTCCTCTGCCAGTACGGCCTCGACACCGCGGCGTGGCCCGCCCGGGTCCGCGCCGCCGTCGGCGGGAGCCGACCATGAGCGAGAGGAAGGGCCGCGCCCCGCGAGGCCAACGGGAGGAGATCCTCTGCGCGGTGTTCGCCCAGGTGCTCGGGCTCGACCGGATCACCATCGACGACTCCTTCTTCGAGTCGGGCGGCCACTCCCTGCTGGCCACCCGGCTCGCCGGTCGCATCCGGGCCGCCCTGGACGTGGAGGTCCCGGTCCGGACGATCTTCGAGGCCCCGACCGTCGCCCAACTCGCCGAGCACCTGGAGCAGGGCTCCGGCAGCCGACGCCCGCCACTGCGCCCCCGGCGCCGTCCGGCGGAGATCCCGCTCTCGCAGACCCAGCGGCGCCTCTGGTTCCTGAACCGCCTGCACGGCGCGGCCGGACACTACAACATGCCGATGGCCTACCGGCTGCGCGGCGACCTCGACCTGTCCGCCCTGCGACTCGCCCTCGACGACCTGGTCACCTGGCACGAGAGTCTGCGCACCGCCTACCCCGACTGGGACGGCCGGCCCCAGCAGGTCGTCCTGGACCCGGACGAGGCTCCGGTCGAGCTGCCGGTCGACGGCGTCACCGAGGCAGGCCTGTCCGAAGCGCTGAGCGCTGCGGCCGCTCACGCCTTCGACCTCACCGCCGAGACGGCACTGCGGGCCCAGCTGTTCCGGCTCTCCACGGACGAACACGTCCTGCTCCTGACCATTCACCACATCGCCTGCGACGGATGGTCGCTGCTCCCCCTGAACCGCGATCTGGCACTCGCATACGCCGCTCGCCGCCTCGGGCAGGAGCCGGCCCGACCCGAACTACCGGTCCAGTACGTCGACTACACGCTCTGGCAGGACGATCTCCTGGGCGCCCCCGAGGACCCCAACAGCCTGTCCAATCGCCAGCTCTCCTTCTGGGAGGGCGAGTTGGCGGGAATGCCCGACCGCCTGAGGATCGACGTGGCGGCCCCGCGTCCGGACACCCCCTCGCACCGGGGCGGCCGAGTCCCCTTCCACGTCACGCGGGCGACCCACCGGACACTGCACCAGCTGGCACGGGAGACCGGCACCAGCGTCTTCATGGTCGTGCAGGCCGCCCTCGCGACCCTGCTCACCAGGCGCGGAGCCGGCACCGACATCGCCATCGGCATCCCCACCGCCGGGCGCACCGACGAGGGCCTCGACGACCTGATCGGATTCTTCGTCAATACGCTGGTGCTGCGCACCAGGACCGACGGCGACCCGACCTTCCGGGAGCTGCTGTTCCGGGTGCGCAGCACGGACCTGGCGGCCTTCGCCCACCAGGAGGTGCCGTTCGACCACGTGGTCCAGACCATCAACCCGCCGCGCTCCCCCGCGTGGCACCCGCTCATCCAGGTGATGCTCGCGTTCCAGAACAACGCGAGCGCCGAGCTCCGCCTTCCCGGCCTGGAGGTCCGGACCGAGCCGGTGACGGAGGGGATCACCCGCTTCGACCTCCGCTTCGAGCTGTTCGAGGGCTTCACCGAACAGCGGAGGCCGGACGGCATCGACGGCAGCCTCACCTACGCCCTCGACCTGTTCGTCCCCGCGGAGGCCGAGCGGCTGGCCCGGGAGTTCACCGAGCTGCTCGACGCCGTGGCCGCCGCTCCGGGTCTGCGGCTGAGCGAACTCGGCGGGCCGGCCGTCCATGAGCCGACCGGCGGCCGGTCCGCCGGGCCGGAGCTCGCCGCCGCGGACGGCCCCCGGATCGCCTTCGTCTGCTCCCCCTACGGCCAGCAGTGGGTCGGCATGGGGCGGACCCTGTTCCGCACCGAACCCGCCTTCCGCTCGGCCCTGGAGGAGTGCGACGGCGAGCTGGCCCGGCACACCGGCTGGTCCCTCGTCCACGAGCTCTTCCTCGACGAACCCGAAGCCAGGACGAACGACGTCGGCGTCATGCAACCCATCGTCTTCGCCGTCCAACTGGGCATCGCCCGCTGGCTGGAGGAGGCGGGCGTCCGGCCGGCCGCCGTCACGGGTCACAGCGTCGGCGAGATCGCCGCCGCCGTCATCGCGGGCATCCTCGACCTGCCGGACGCGGTCCGGCTCGTCCACCACTACAGCGATCAGCAACGCCGCGTGGCCGGCCCCCACAGCGGCATGGCCGTGGTGGAGCTCTCGGCCGTCGACCTCTCGAAGCACCTGCGAGGGCTTGGGGGGCGCGTGTCCGTCGCCGCGCGGAACGGCCCGCGGACCACCGTGCTGGCCGGTGACCGGTCCGAGCTGGAGGCCGTCGTCGCCGAGCTCCAGGCCGCGGACGTGCTGTGCGCGATGGTCCGAGTCGACCTGCCGGCCCACAGCCCGGCGATCGATCCGATCCTGGCGGACCTCGAACGGGCCGTGGGCGAGCTCACCCCCAGGCCCGGCCGGATCCCGATGATCTCCTCGGTCACGGGGCAGGCGCTCGACTGGCAGCAGGCCACCGCGGGCTACTTCGCCCAGAACCTGCGGCAGCCCGTCCTGCTGGCCGACTCCACCGCCGAGCTGCTGACGGGCCATGACGTACTGGTCGAGGTCAGCGCTCACCCGGTGCTCGCCCCGGCACTGTGGCAGAGCGTCGAGGAGTCGGGTACCGCCGCGACCGTCCTGACCACCATGCGCCGCGGCCAGGACGACCGGACGGGCCTCATCGAGGTACTCGACGCCCTCGAACAGCTCGGCCTGAAGGTGGGCTCCCCGGGCCGGCGGGCTCGGTCGGCGTAGATCCGATGAGCCGCGCGGCTGCCGGCCGCCGGCCGCCGAGGAGAACCCGGCCGTCGCCGGGCCGCCGGACGACCTGCCGTCCGGCGCGGCACAGGGCGCTGCCGCGGTCCGCAGCGGGACCCCGAGGTGGACCCAGTGCGCGAAGGCCCTGGTGAGAGCCGTTTCGGAGCCGGCCTGGCGCTGGTCGTATGCGTCCCATCGGGGGCCGGCGCATCGCGTTTGTGCCGGGCGCGGTGTCCCGGCCATGATGTGCCCTCGCAAACAAAGGAACGAACGTGAACGTCCAGGTGGAGTACGACGCAGCACCTGAGGAGCTCGCCACCGCGGTGAGAGCCAACCTTCCCGCGCCGGCAGTGCGCTGGGCGGTCGCCGGCGCCTGGTTGCTGCTCTCACTGCTCTGCCTCGCAGCGGGCGGTGTCCTCTTCGCGATCGCCGCGCTCATCGCCTGCCTGCTCCAGGTCCAGAACATCACCGTGGTCGCCAAGAAGGTCGCTTCTCGTGCCGCCCAGCGCCAGGCGGGTCCCACATCGGTCGCGTTGACCGATCAGGAGGCCGTCATCCGTACGGCGTCCGGGGAACTGAGGTTCCCGTGGACGTCGGTCACCCGAGCCACGGACACTCCCCTGGCCTGGTCGATCCTGGTGAAGAGGCCGGGCGGAGCGCCCGTGGCCGCGACCATCCTCAAGACGGCCTTCACCGACGCTCAGGCCGCCGACGTCACGGCCGCGCTCACGCGGCTGACCAGGACCAAGGTCAAGGTACGCGGGTCGAATGCCCCCGGCGTCGTCTCCGGAGCCCCGGCCCGGTAGCGGGAGGGGCGGGCGGCACCGGCCCACGCGGAGCCGGCCGGGCGGACCCTGCCGGGTCCGCCCGCCGGTTCTTCCTACGGGCGGGGTGACGGGCAGTCGGCGTCGTGGGCGGGGAGGACGCCGTCGAGGAGGTAGCGGTCGACGGCGGCGTCCACGCAGGTGTCGCGGGGGGCGAACAGGCCCGCGTAGACGGTGTGGCGGAAGGCCCCGCGCAGGGTCACGAGCCGGGAGCCGGTCAGGGCGCGGTGGGCGGAGAGCTGGCCGGGGTAGGTGGCGGCCGGGTCGCCGTCGGCGCCGACCAGCAGGACCGGGACGGCGTTGCGCACCCGGGTGGGCGGTTCCGCGGGCTCGGCGGGCCAGAAGGTGCAGGGGGTGAGGTTGCGGGTGAGCGGGCCGAACAGCGGCTCGTCGGCGCGGTGGGCCTGGATGTCGCGGTAGTAGGCGAGCGGGTCGCGCGAGGCGGCGCGGTCCGCGCACATGATCGCGGTCTGCGCGGCGGCGTACCCTCCGGTGTCGGGGGACGCCAGGCCGGTCAGCACCGCCTCCAGCAGCGCGGTCGGCCGGGCCGGCCGGCCCTCGGCGGCGTCGAGCAGCACGCGCGCCAGGGCGGAGAACTCCTCGTAGGCAGCGTCGTCGTCGCCGGCCGACACCGTCCACAGCACCTGCGGCAGCGCCCGGGCGTCGACCCGGTGGGTGCCGACCGCCAGCGGGGCGCGTTCGGCGGCCAGGCGCACCCGCTCGACCGAGGCCAGCACCTCGGCGGTGGTCGCGCCCAGGTGGTGGCGGTCGTCGTGGCCGGCCGCCCAGGCGGCCCAGGCGGTGAGCGCGGCCCCCATCGCGGGGCCCTGGGTGGCGGTCAGGTCGGGACCGAAGCGGTCCGGGTCCATGGCGGCGTCGAGCACCGCCCGCCCCACCCGGTCGGGGAACAGTTGGAGGTAGACCTCGCCGAGGTAGCTCCCGTAGGACGAGCCCAGGTAGGCGATCGTCGGCTCGCCGAGGACGGCGCGCACCAGGTCCAGGTCCCGGGCGGTGTTGCGGGTGGAGGCGTGCGGCAGCAGGGCGCGGTACGGGGCGCAGCGGGCCGCGAGGTCCTTGGCGAGCTCGGCGGCCCGGTCGAAGCCCAGCCGGTCGGGGCCGGCCGCGCCGGGGCCGGCCGTCGGCCAGCCGCAGTCGAGGGGGGTGCTGGCGCCGACGAAGCGCGGGTCCATGCCGACGATGTCGTAGCGGGCGCCGAGGGCGGGGGCGGCCTGCCGCAGGGCGAGGGCGAGCCCGCGGGCGGGGACGCCGGGGCCGCCGGGGTTGTAGAACAGGGTGCCCAGCCGGTGGGCGGGGTCGGTGGCGGGCAGCCGGGAGAGGGCGATGCTGAGCGTCCGTCCGTCGGGGCGGTGGTAGTCGAGGGGGACGGTGACCTCGGTGCAGCGGGCGCCGGCGGCGTCCAGGTCGGCGCCGGCGGCGTCGTCCGGGCCGCTCGCGCAGGGGTGCCAGAGCGGCTGCTGGCCGCGCAGCGCGGCGAGCGGGTCGGCGGTGGCGGCCGGCGCAGTGGCGCCGAGTGCCGGTGCGGCCGACGCGGTGAGGAGGGTCATGGCCAGCGCCGCCACAGCGGCGGCCGTCTTGGCGGCGCGGATCACGGTGTCTCTCCTGGGGTGCCTCGGCGGGCCGTCGGGGCGACCGTAGGCGCCCGCGACGGCCGGGCGCGTCCACCGCCGGTACCGGCCTCCCCCGCCGAAGTACCCCTCCGGATCTGCTACTTCAGGACCACCCGGGACCTCACGTCCGCGCGGTACCTCGCCGCCGACGGCGGGGCGACGGCGCGTTCCACGAGCTGCCCACGGCTGAACCGGCCGAAACCGGAAGGTGGCCGTGGCATCCGGCCACGGCCACCCCATCACTCGTGATCCGGAGCTGCGGTCAGGCCTGTACGGCGGTGAGCTGGAACTTCTCGTTCGGATCGCCGTTGCAGTCCCACAGGATGATCGGGGTGTTGTTGTTCCAGACCGGGCCGCCGCCGGCGACGTTCAGGCAGCGGTTGCTGGCGGGGTTGCGCAGCTGGCCCTCGGCGGTCCACTCGAACTTCTCGTTGCCGGAGGAGGCGCTGCAGTCGAAGAGGATGATCGAGTTGCCGTTGTTCCACGGCCCGGCACCGGCGACGTTCAGGCAGCGGTCGCTGGCGTAGTTGTAGAGCAGCCCGTCGGCGGTGAGCTGGAACAGCTCGTTGTTCTGGCCGTTGCAGTCGAACAGGACGATCGGCGTGCTGTTCGGCCAGGTCGGGCCGGCGCCCGAGATGTTGAGGCAACGGTCGCTGGCAGGGTTCTTGATCCGACCGACCGGGTGGGGGATCTCGTTGTCGGCGACGAGCTGGAACTTCTCGTTCGGGTCGCTGTTGCAGTCGAACAGGACGATCGGTGTGCCGTTGGCCCACGGGCCGGCGCCGAAGACGTTGAGGCAGCGGTTGCTGGCGGGGTTGCGCAGCTGGCCCTCGGTGGTCCACTCGAACTTCTCGTTGCCGGAGGAGGCGCTGCAGTCGAAGAGGATGATCGGGTTGCCGTTGTTCCACGGCCCGGCACCGGCGACGTTGAGGCAGCGTCCGCTGGCGGGGTTGCGCAGCAGCCCGTCCGGGGTGAGCTGGAACTTCTCGTTGCTGGCGCCGAGGGTGCAGTCAAAGGCGATGATCTCGGTGCTGTTCGGCCAGGTCGGCCCGGCGCCCTTGAGGTTGAGGCAGCGTCCGCTGGCGGGGTTGAGGATCTCGTACGACCGGCTCGTCCGCTCCGACACCCACGCGGCGAGGTCGTCGACGCGGGTGGCGTAGGCGCCGGTGCGGGTCTCGGTGGCAGGGGTGTCGAGGCAGCCGCCGCGCCAGGAACGGGAGGCGACGGCGACCAGCTCGGCCTTGCCGTTGACCTCGCGGACCACCGGGGCGCCGGTGTCGCCCTTGCAGACCGCCGCGCCGCCCGTACCCGTGATGCCTATGCCGGTCGGGTTAACGGTGTCGAGGCTGAACGAGCCGGTGTGGGCCTTGTCCGGGACCCACTCGGACTTGGTGCGCCCGAACCCGGTGACCGTCAGCGACTGCCCGGCGACCGGCGCCGAGGTGCCGACCGTCAGCGGCGTGACACCCTGGACGGGCGTGGCCAGGCGGGCCATCACCAGGTCGCGGCCCTGACCCGGCACCAGCTCGACGACCTGGGTCGACTTCGCTCCGACCGTGGCGGTGGTCTTCCACTTCGGCGCGCCGGCGGCCAGCGCCTGCGGCTGCGCCGGGTCGTCGGAGAAGCAGGACGCGGCGCTGATCACCCAGAATTGGTCGATCAGCGCGCCGGTGCAGCCGCGCAGGCTGTCACCGATCACCAGTCGCGCGGTGGTGGCGGAGGCGCCGGCCGCGGCCGCGTCGCCGACCACGGCGCCGGCCGGGGTCGTGCCGAGGGTGGACAGTGCACCGGCGGCGAGAACGGCAGTCAGCACACCCGCCCGTCGGGAACGAAACCGGGACGTGCGGGACATGGGACTTCCTGTCGTGGATCCACCGGAGCTGCGGGAGAGGCCGGACGCACGTCGACGCGTCTCCGCGAGGAAGCGCGCCTGCAGTGGAGCCTTCGTGGACCCTTCCGGTGGCGCGGGGTCGGCGGTCGGGACGGCGTCGGCCGAGGCGGTGAGGGCGGCCCCCGGTCCGGTGACGGCGATGGCCCTGCCCCCTGCGACGGGCCGGCGATGTTTCTCTGTGCGCATTTCCTTTTCCTGGGTAAGTTTGCGTCAAAGATGGCGCAAACTGGGACAGTCCGTGGGTGATCGATATGAATTGACGTGATATCGGCGTCGGTTCGACCTCGACCCGTCTGCCGAGCCCCCTCCATTTTCTGAGTGTCAGTCATGTATGGCGGCGAAGACTCTACATGACGCCATGACGGTTCTGTAGGTCACAAATGAGCCGCGCACCAGCAGATGGGTGGTACCTGATCCGATCGACAATTGGGGGTCGAAGCGGTGAAAAACGAAATACCGAAGGCGAACCGCAAGGGATATGCGCCTTGCCTCCCCGCGACGATTCTCGCGACACTCACTCGAAGGGCCCGCCCCCCGTTCGCGGGAGGCGGGCCCTGAACGCGTCAGACGGCCGGATGTACTGGCACCAGTGGCAGGCGGTGTACCCAACGTTCATCAGCACCGGCACCCCCACCGCTCCGCCTCCGCGAGCCCTCTTCACCCACAGGTCCCGTTCGGGGCGCACCGCGGTGGCGTGGTGGTCGCGGGCCGGTGGAGGCGAACCCGGGGTTGCTCGGCCTACCAGTACTCGTTGCTGTCGCAGTGCATGTCGTACTTGTCGTGCGCGTCGTGCTTGTGGTGCTTGATCCTGGTGGGATCGGTGGCGGTGTGGGGGGTGGTGTCGCCGCCCCCGGTGACAACCGCGACGTTGGTGACCTTGTCGTCGGCCCCGCAGGAGACGTCGACCTGCAGCGTGATGGGCGGGTAGCTGGTCCCGGCGGGAAGGACGTCGCTACGGGTGCAGGTGAGCGTGCCCTGGTCGCAGGTCCAGCCCGCACCGCTGATGCTGTCGGCCGTGAGCCCCGCGGGGAGGGTGTCCTGCATGGTGACCGTGGTGCCGTCGGTCGGGGCGGCCCCGGCGGCGTTGCCCACGGTGATGGTGTAGGTCCCGTCCCGCCCCTGGGTGAAGTGCCCGGTGTGGGTCTTGGTGATGGTCAAGGACGGGACCGTGTAGGAGATGATCACCTGGCCGTTGTGGTTCGCCGTCCCGATCGTCGACAGCGCATAGCTCGTGCCGGTACCCGTGGGAGTGGCGAAGCTGCTGCCCCCGCCACCACCGCCACCACCCGCCGAGGTGCCCGAGCCGTTGACGGAGCCGCTGCCGCCGCCCCCGCCGCCGAAGTACCCGCCCCCACCGCCGCCACCAGTGGCGATGCGACTGGCGGCGCAGCCGCCGTCGAAAGTGCCCCCGGTGCCGCCGGTACCGACCGCGGCGCCGAGGAACCCGCTCCCCGGAGCGCCGCTCATGGCCGCACAGGGTGGAGCGGTGCCGGCGCTCCCGCCGGTGCCCCCGGTGCTGGTGCTGGTGCTGCCACCGCCCGCGCCCTGCCCCGGCGAAGCCCCGGGGCCGGTGGCAGTTCCCGCGGTACCGCCGGTGGCATCCGGCGTTGTCCCGCCGTTGCCCCCGTTGCCTCCCGTGGAGCCCGCTCCGGTGCCGCCGGAGGCACCGCCGCCGCCGGCGACCAGCAGCAGGGAGCCGCCCGTGCTGACGCTGGAGGCCCCGCCCCCGCCCGGGCCTTCGAACTGGAAGCCAGTGAGCGGGAAGCTCCCCCCGGGGGCACCGCCGTTGAACCCTCCGGCCCCCGACGTCCCGGTGCCGTTGCAGCCCTTGCCTCCGGTGCCGCCGACGTTGACGGTGAAGGTCGTCGGTGCGACGGTCTGCGGCAGCGTGGTCACCACCCGCGCCCCTGTCCCGCCGGCCCCCGTGACGGAACAGGAGGTGCCGGTGTTGTCGGCGCCACCCGCGCCGTCCGCGATGATCGTCACCACCGCCGCCGCCGGAACCGTCAAGGTCTGCGAAGCGCCGGTGAAGGTGAAGGTCTGCGACGGATCAGCCTGCTGCGCGCGCACCGGCACGGCCCCGACCGGCGCGGCGGAAACCGGTGGAGCCGTGGCTGCCAGCAGCGCCATACCGGACAGCAGCGCGCCCCCCGCCGACACCACCCCCACACCGCGCCCCCCACGCCGTCCACCCGAGCCGACCGGGTCGGACGCACCGACGGCACCGACCGGGGTCATCCCACCGGCCGGGGTCCTGTTGAACACGGCCACGGGCCGCTGACGGCCGACCCGGTACCACGGCAGGTCGCCCTGTCCACGCGTACGAGCACTCATTCGCGGGTTCACCTCTCCTCACAACAAAGCGCCCCGCACCCCCAAGCGACAAGTCACAGGCATGACAGGACACCTGACGGAAAAAATCATGACAAACCACAATTAGATACCCCGATCAGATCACTTCGAGGTAGCGAGGCCAGGAGAAATCTCGCGTGTCGCAACACCCCGCGCGAGCCGGCGAGGAACCGGCATCCGACCAGGTCACTGGCCAGGACGGCGATGGCCCGCACCATGCCGGTGGAACTGGCCGACGACACCCTCGACATCCTCGGCGCCCCCACCGAGGCCGAACTGCGAGTGAGTCCGGCCGTCGAGCAGGTACGCGGCCGCCCGCCGCGCCCCTTCGCCGACTGGGCCACCCGCAATGCCGCCGCCTTCCGCTGAGCACGGCGCGCAGGCGCCCTCGCGCGGGGGGCCGGTGAGACGGGGATGCAGGACGCCTGAACGGCGGTGTGCCGTTGGGTCGGGCTTCGCGCCGGCGCGCGGTGTCGCCGGGGCCGGCTGCCCGAGCGGCCCCGGCGACACCTGCGCGGGTGACCGGCGTCCGGGGCCGTGGCCCGGCTGCCGGTGGGGGTTCCGTCCGGTCCTGGCCGGTCGCGGGGCCGGTGCGGCGGTGCCCGGGCAGGGGGTGGTCGCCGGGCACCGCCGTCCTGCGACCGGCAGGTACCCGGGCAAACGAGCGTGCACCCGATCCGTCACCCTGGCGTCGTGGCCAGGAGGGAGGGCAGCCGGGCGGCCGGGGGTGGTTCGGCCCCGGTCAGCCAGTCGCGCCGGCTGCCGCCCGGGCCCGGAGGGCGTCGACGGCGAGGCGGGCGGTGGTTCCGATGACGGCGTCGGCGGCGGGCAGGGTGATGGTGGTGGCGGCGGCGCGGGTGAAGACGGCGAGGGCGTAGCGGCCGCCGTCGGGGTATTCGACGACGCCGACCTCGTGGCGCAGCGTGGGGAGGGTGCCGGTCTTGCCGTGGACGCGGACGTCGTCGTAGGGGAAGCCGGAGGCCAGGCGGTGCGGCCAGACCTGGAGGCCGAGGAGGCGTCGCAGGGCGGCGCCGTGGTCGCCGGGGCAGGCGTCGCCGTGCCAGAGGGCGGCGAGCAGGGTGGTCATGTCGCGGGGGGTGCTGTGGTTGGTGAAGGCGGGGTCGAGGACCCTGAGGCGGGCGACGACGGCGGGGTCGACCGGGAAGTCGGGGCCGGTGTCCTCGGCGAGGGCGGCGATGAGGTCGCGGAGCTTGTGGACGGCGACGGTGCGGCTCAGGCCGAGGTCGGCCATGGTGCGGTTGACGGTGTCGAGGCCGATCTGGTCCCACAGGGTGTCGGCGGCGGTGTTGTCGCTGACGGCCGCGGTGAGGTAGGCGAGGTCGCGCAGGGAGAGGCGGGCGGTGTCGAGCATCGCGGCGAGGCCGGTCGGCCCGGGGGTGCGGCCGGCGGCGGGGATCTCGACCTGCCGGGTCAGGTCGATCCGTCCGGCGGCGGCCTCGCGGTACAGCGTCACGAGCAGGCAGACCTTGTGGACGCTGGCGGTGCTGACGGCGGTGTCGGCGCCGAGGCCGATCTCGGCGCCGGTGTCGAGGTCGCGCGCGTGCAGCCGGCCGGTGACGCCCGCGTCGGCGAAGGCCGCGGCGATGCGGGTGCGCGCGGCCCGGCTGTGCGGGGTGCGGTCGGCAGCCGTCCGGTCGGCTGTGGTGCGGTCGCTGGTCACAGCGGGAACTCCATTGCGGGCCGGGGGTGGAGCGGGCGGTTGGGCGGCTGGGGCAGCAGGCCGCCGGGTCCGGTCAGCGCCTCGTGGGCGGTCCGGGCGAACAGCCGGACGGCGGGCCCGCCCCGCCCGGCCGGCCAGGCCGTGGAGGTCCGCCAGGCCAGCGGGGTGCCGGTGAGCGGGCGCCAGACCGTACCCGGTGGGGGTGTGGTGCGCGGCACCAGGGCGATGGCGCTGCCGGTGAGCACGAGCGCGCCCGCGACGTCCGGTCCCGGCGGGTCGACGACGGCCTCGGGGGTGCAGCCGTGCCTGGTCAGCGTGGTGAGGACCTCGTCGTACAGGGCCGGGGCCGTGGCGCGCGGGAAGAGGACCAGGCGCAGGCCGGTCAGTTCGGCCACCGCGAGCTCCGGGCGGTCGGCGTACGGACCGCGGGCGGCGAGCAGGGCGCCGAGCGGCTGGTGCAGGACGGGGCCGAAGGCCAGCCCGTCGGCCGGGCAGGGGTGACGGACCACGGCGACGTCGACGGTGTGCTGGGCGAGTTCGCGCACCACGGCCGCGACCGGCAGTTCCCGCAGTTCGAGCCGGGTGCCCGGGGAGGCGGTCTCGAAGCCGGTGAGCAGCGCGGCCAGGGCGGCCGGCCCGAGTTCGGGCGGGACGGCCGCGCGCAAGGTGCCGGCCCGTCCGCTGCGCAGGTCGGCGGCGGTGGCGAGGAGGCGGGCGGCGCTGTCCAGCGTCTCCTCGGCCTCGGCGAGCAGCAGCCGGCCCGCCGGGGTGAGGTCGACGCCGCGCGGGCCGCGGTCGAACAGGGTCACGCCGAGTTCGCGTTCGAGGCGCTGGATCCGCTGGGAGAGCGAGGGCTGGGCGATCCGCAGGCGCTCGGCGGCGCGGCCGAAGTGCCGTTCCTCGGCGACGGCGCGGAAGTGGCGGAGGTGCCCCAGCAGGTCCATGGCCAGTAATCATAGGTGTTTTCTTATCGTCCACTTCATGATTGCGGTCTTGGACTGGGTGGTCGGCGGCCTGTTTAGCTGAGTGTGATCGCGCGGATCGCGGCGGTGTGGACCACTACCGCGGGGCGCGACCGCGACCGTGACCGTGACCGTGACGGCACGAACCACCTGGGGAGACCACCGATGACGCCCGACCTCCGCCGTACCCGCCCCCGCACCGCGCTGCCCGCGGTGGCCCTGCTCGTGGCCGCGCTGATCGGCGGGTGCGGCCAAGCGGGCGGCGCCTCGACAGCGGCGGCCCCCGGCGCGGCGGCCCCCGGCGCGGTGGCCACTGGCGCGACCGCGACCGCGACGGCGGCGGGGGCGGGGGCGGCCTCGGCCGATGCGGCGGACGCCTCCTTCAGGGCGCTCGAGCAGCAGTTCGGCGCCCGGCTCGGCGTGTTCGCCGTGGACACCGGCAGCGGGCGGGAGGTCACCCACCGGGCCGACGAGCGGTTCGCGTTCGCGTCCACGATCAAGTCGCTCGCCGCCGGGGCCCTGCTGCGGAAGGCGTCCGACGCGGACCTGGACAAGGTCGTCCCCTACCGCCAGGAGGACGTGCTGGAGTGGGCACCGATCACCTCGCAGCACGTGGCGACCGGCATGAAGCTGCGCGACCTGGCCGCCGCCTCCATCCAGTACAGCGACAACACCGCGGCCAACCTGGTCATCGCCGAGCTCGGCGGCCCGGCGGCCGTCCAGCGGTCCCTGCGCGACCTGGGCGACTCGACCACCAGCGTCGACCGCACCGAACCCACCCTCAACGAGGCGACCCCGGGCGACACCCGTGACACCAGCACGCCGCACGCCCTCGCCGCCGACCTGCGCCGCTACGTGCTCGGCGACGTCCTCACGGAGGGCCGGCGCGGGCTGCTGACGGACTGGCTGGTCGGCAACACGACCGGCGGCCCGTACGTCCGCGCGGGGGTGCCCGCCGACTGGAGGATCGGCGACAAGACCGGCAACGCGGGCTACGGCACCCGCAACGACGTCGCCGTGGCGTGGCCGTCGGGCGGGCGCAGCCCGATCGTGATCGTCGTCCTGTCCGATCGCGGCAAGGCGGGCGCCACCTCCGACGACGCCCTGATCGCCCAGGCGACGAAGACCGTCGTCAGCACCCTCGGCTGAGCCTCCCCGACCGGTCCGCTGCGCGGCAGGCTCGGCGGCGGCGGGGTCGGCGGCGGCGGCGGGTTCAGCGGCGGTGGGTGGCTGCCGCGATGCGGACGAACGAAGGGATCAGCGGGTTCGGGTCGCCCTCGTTCCACGCCACCACCACGCGGCTGGGCGCCATGTCGGCCAGCGGTACCGCGGTCAGTCCCTCGGGCATGCCGTGTCCGAGGGGGGTGATGCCGACCGTGCCGTTCCAGAGCACGGCCTGCCGGCATTCCTGGACGGCCCTCACCGCCGGTCCCCCGCGCGGCCGGCCGCCGGTCCAGTACGCCCCCCACAGCGGGTCGGTGCCGTCCGGGAACCGGAACCAGCACCGGTCGGCCAGGTCGGCCAGCTCCAGGTGCGTGCGGCCGGCCAGGGGGTCGTCGGTGCGCAGCACCGCGCCGACCGGGTCGGTGCGCAGCTCGTGCACGGTCAGGCCGGTCTCGTCGAAGGGGGCGCGGGTGAGGGCGATGTCGACCCGTCCGGTGCGCAGTCCGCAGGTGGGGTCGGTCAGGTCGGTCTCGCGGATGCGGACCTCGATGTCCGGGTGTCGCTTGCGGTAGGCGTTGGCCAGGCGCAGGGCGCCGAGGTCGGTGCCGTCGCCGAGCAGGCCGACGGTGATGGCCGTGGGGCCGGCTTCGGCGGCGACGCGTGCGCGGATCCGGTCGGCGCGGTCGAGGAGGGTGCGGGCCTCGTCGAGCAGGACGGTTCCGGCCGGGGTGAGGGTGACGCCCTGGGCGGAGCGGTGCAGCAGGGTGGCGCCGAGGTCGGTTTCCAGCTGCTTGATCGCCCGGCTGAGCGGGGGCTGGCTCATGTGCAGCCGGGCGGCGGCCCTGCCGAAGTGGAGTTCCTCGGCGACCGCGACGAAATAGCGCAACGTCCGCAGCTCCATGCTGCGACGATACCCGTGCGGTATCGGGCACGTGCGAATCGGTCTTGGACGGCCGGGTTGCCGGGGCGGTGGAATCGAGGCATGAACGACGCATCGCTTTCCGACCCCGCCGTCCATGTGGCCGGCGTCCAGGAGATCGCCCCCGAGCTGCTGGTGGTCCCGGACCGCGGGATCCCGCTGGTTCCCAACATCGGCATCATCGGCGGCACCGAGGCCGTCCTCGTCGTCGACACCGGCATGGGCACCGCCAACGCCGAGCAGGTCCTCTCCCTGGCGTCCGAGGTGGCCGAGGGGCGCCGCCTGTACCTGACCACCACGCACTTCCACCCCGAGCACGCCTTCGGCGCGCACGTCTTCCACGGCCGGGCCACCTACCTCGCCAACCGCGCCCAGGCCGAGGACCTGGAGGTGAGGGGAGCGGGCTACCTGGAGATGTTCCGCGGGTTCGGCCCGCCGGTCGCCGACCGCCTCGACGGCGACGTCCGCGTGGTCGCCCCCGACGTGGTCTACGACGACGGGTACGACCTGGACCTCGGCGGCCGCCGCGTACGGCTGCGGGCCACCGGCCGGGGCCACACCAAGGGCGACCAGGTGATCGAAGTGCCCGACGCCGGCGTCCTGTTCACCGGCGACCTGGCCGAGACCGGGCAGTTCGCGATCTTTCCCTGGTTCCCGCCGTACGACACCGACGTCTCCGGGATCGGCTGGCTGGCGGTGATGGAGCGGCTGGCGGCCGACGGGCACCGTACGGTCGTCCCCGGCCACGGCGCCGTCGGCGGCCCGCAGGTCCTCGGCGACGTCCGCGACTACCTGCGCGAACTGCGGGACGAGACCTGGCGGCGACGCGACTCCGCCATGGGCGGGAGCGAGATCGTCGCCGAGGTCCGGGCCCTGCTGATCGAACGGCACCCCGAGTGGACCGGACAGGAGTGGATCGAGAAGGGCGTCGGCTGCCTGTGCACCGAACACCCCACCGTCACGGACCAGGGCCCCACGGGCTGAGGCCGGTGGGGCGCAGTCCCGCGGTGCCGGGGCACCGCCCACATCCGCCGGGTGCCCCGGGACCACCCGACGACCGGCGCCGCGTATCGGCCCTGAGGGTGCGGAAAACCTGTCGTCCGGCAGCCCGACGGGCGGTTGACTGGCACCGGCACACCGACCGACCGTCGAAGGAGCGGCCTGTGGAGGTCCCGGATTTCACCGTCGTGCTGACCGGCGGGCAGGGCGGCGGTGCGGAGGCCCTCAAAGCCGTGCGCGCGGCCACCGGGCTGAGCCTGTGGCGCAGCAGGCAGTTGCTGGACAGCGCGCCCGCCACCGTCGTCTCGGACGTCACGTTCGACATCGCCGCGCCCATGGCGCGGGACCTGCGAGCGGCCGGCGTGCCGACCGCCCTCCGGTGCGGCTGGTGCCGACGCACCCTGCCCGGCGACGACACCTCCCCTGTCGATCCCGGACCCTGCGCGTCCCGGTACTGGCCCACCGCCCACTGCGAGGCCAATTCCATGACCAGCTGCGACTGCGGTTTCTGCACCGCCTACGGCCCCCTGCCCGGATACACCACCCCCTGACCCGCCCACCACGGCACGGCCCGCTGCCACCCGACGGCCAACCGGAACGACGGCGCGGCGGCCGAGCCGGCGGCCGCCGTCGCGGTCCGGCTCGGCCCGCTCATGGTGGTGGTCCGGGGCCCTGGGCCGGTCGGTGGTCGAGTCGGGGGGCGGGGAGCCGCCTGCGGCGATGCCCGTCCGTTTCTGGTGCCCGGCGGTGTTGTTCGACAGGATGTTCCGGTGGCGAACTTGACCCGGATCTGGACGATGACCCGTACCAACTTCCGCGCGGCCGACCCGGTCGAGCGGTGGACCGCGCGCGCGGCCTGGGTGGTGCTGACCGCGACGGCCTGGCTGGCGGTGATGTTCACGACCGTCTGGGGGGCCATGGTCGCCGGGGTTCCCACCGGTACCGTGGGGTGGTTGGCGGTCGTCCTCTCGCTGGCGGTTCCCGCCGTCTCGCTGGTCGCCGTCACCTCCGAGCCCGGCGGGCGCCTCGGTGCGCCGGCGTTGACGGTTGTCCTCCTGCTGGCGGCCGCCGTGCTCGTCGTCGCCTTCGTCTGAGTCGGGGCGCACGGCTCCCGGACGGCCTCTGCGGGTGCTTCCTGTCAGGGAGTTCGCGCCGGGGACGCCCTGAACCCGGTTGCTCGCCCCCGGCCGCCCGGTCGTCGGCGCGAAGGCGGCCTTTGATCAGCATCACGCCGGCGACCGGGCGCAGGTCAGCAGTTCACGATGGTCGAGACGGTCGCGGTCGATTGCGGCCAGCCGGGCTGGTCCACGCTGAACTGGGCGGTCACGGTGCGGCCGCAGGGCACGGTGCCCGTGATGCCGCCGACGTCGCTCCCGCCGGTCGGGATCAGGACGGTCGGGGTGATGGTGCCGAGCGGTGGGCTGGTGACGCCGATGCTGGTCAGCCGGAAGGAGACCTGCTGGTCCTGCCAGGTCGGGCTGGTCGGAGTGGCGCGCCCGAACACGTACACCTGGCCTCCGTTGTTGTTGATGCAGGCCCTGATCGTGAGGTAGTTCGGCGCGCCCGGGTCCCCGCAGACGGTGGTGCCCGTCATGCCGGCGACGGATGCGGTGGCGGCGGAGGCGGTCTGGGTGCCGGTCAGCGCCGCCAGAGCGGCGGTACCGGCGAGAACGGCAGCAAGGCGTTTCAAGGGGCCCTCCTTCGTCCGGTGCTCTCGGCGGGCGCCGACAGCACTGTGACATGTCACATGGCTCTTACGGGCATTGTGGCAGCCCCCCGCGAACGGTGCGCCGAGTTCGCTCAAAGACAGCCGTCCTGACGGACCATCGGTCCGAACGGGAAGCTGGGCTGCCGGGCCGGCCTCCGGCGGAGGCGGGCACGCGGATCGGCTGCGTCAGGCGCGGGAGGGATCCGGGGGCTGATCGGATGAGGCGGGCCGGAGGATCCGCGCAGGGCGCGTGGACGGCGGGCGCCGAAGTGATTCTCCGCGACGGGGCGGCCGGGTGACGGCCCGTCGTTGCGTGCTAGAACCATCGACGGCCGTGAACGCCCAGCCGCGATCACCGCCCCCTGCACCGCTGCACCGCTGCACTGCCGTACCGCTGCACCGCCGCACCGCGCACCTTCCGGCCGCATTTCCACCGAAGGAGAAAACATGTCCGTCGCACGAACCATACGGACCGCGCGAACCGCGCTGCTCGCCGCCTTCGCCGCGCTCACCCTGCTGCTCACCGGCGCCGCCACCGCGACGCCGGCCTCCGCCACCGCCACGGGGCTGGACGACACCTGGGCCTGCTCCGTCCCGTCCGGCTACGTCTACGAAGGGGTCGTCTTCAGCCAGACGTGCAGTGGCGGCGGCAGCTGGAAGTCGCCGCAGTACCACCTGCGCACGCCCGTCGACGGCCTCACCTCCTGCTCGACCGCCCCGGGGTTCACCTACGACTCCGCCGGCTCGTCCACCACGTGCAGCCTGACGCAGGGCGTCCCGTCCACCACCTTCCACCTCCGCACGCCGGTCAGCGGCATGTGGGCGTGCAGCGTCCCGAGCGGTTTCACCTACAGCGCCACCACCTCGAACCTGGACTGCGCCACCGTCCGGAACGTGCCGACCACCAAGTTCCTTCTGTCCCGCTGACCGGCTGACCGGCCGAGCCGGAACACGGGAACGAGTGGGCCGCCCCGCAGCGGCCGGGTGGCCCACTCGTCGGCCGTGATCGGGTGGCGGGCTTCTCCGCCGGGCCGGCGATGACGCACGACTCCGCTCTCCGGCCGGAGCCCCGCCCCCTGGCAGTCGCCCGGTCGGGGGCGGGGCTCCGAACAACGTACGGTTCGTGGTTATCCGAAGCCGCGGGCGTCCTGCTTCAGCGCGGTGTCCACGGTCAGCGCGGTCGCCACGACCAGGCTGAGCAGCGGGTCGGCGAGCGGGCGATGGATCTGGAGCACGTAGTTGTCGGCCGTGGTGAACATCGTCTTCGCCAGGCCTTCCCAGGTCTTGGTGATCCGGGCGACCTCGGTGTCCGTCGCGTCGACGATGGAGAAGTTCCAGGCCCGCCAGTTCTCCGCCTTGATGGCGCCGATCTTCTGACCGCCGACCTCCAGCGAGAAATTGATCTTCCCGATGGCGTTCTGCTGGATGATCTGGCCGACCTCCTGGCCGTCCGGACGCTGCACGATCACCCGCGACTTGATGAACTTCGCCGGGCGGGTCAGCAGCAGCACCGGGGTGCCCTGCGCGTCACGGATCTCCAGCTTGTGGGTCAGGTACTGGTCGAGGGAGGAGACCAGCCGCAGCACCTTGCGCAGAGCGCTCTGGCCGACCTGGACCACCGAGCCCAGCGTGGCGCCCTGCTGGTCGAAGACGGAGTACTCGTTGGTCAGCTCGATCAGCTTGGCCTTCTGGTTCACCACCAGGACCGGCTCGGAGAAGAGGGTGCCGCCGCCACCGTAGACCGGTCCGACGCCCGCCTGCTGCTGCACCTGGCGCTGCACCTTGGCGGAGTCGCCGGCCGGAGCGGCCGGCTGCCCGGGGAAACCGGGGGTGTTCGTGTTCTGGGACATGGCGGGCAGGCTAGGCCCATTCCTCTGTGGGGAGCTAGATCGTTTTGAACGGCTCCCGGGCTCGTCGGGGACTTCGCGTTGCGAAGTTGACCTGCGGGTTTGGGTGTTGCGGACGACAGTCGGCCGGCACCCGGCGCAGTGGATGTGTCCGATGTCACATCCTCTGACGGTGTGTGGGCGGCGGTCCGTCCCTCGGTCCCACAGTCTGCACACCGCCCTCACCACCTGGGCACCACCGGCGGCACGACGGCGGCCGGGGTGCGTGGCGCGGTGACGGACCTGCGGCCGGCCGTCGAGGAGGGAGCCCTTGCCTCGGGTCCGATCGGGTCGATGCCGAGTCTTTGCCGAGTCATTGATGGTTGGCGAGGGGCGGGATAGCTTCACTCCTGCACCACCTGTCCTGTACCACCCGTCCTGTTCCTGCCCGGCCGGCGCGCTGTCCTCGGCCGGGTCCTGCACCCGGATGATGTGGAGACCACATGGCTCGACTGCCTTCCTTACCGCGGCTCGGCCTGGCCGTGCCGATCGCGCTGTCACTGACCGCCTCGCTCGGATTCCTCCCCGCGCCGGCCTCGGCGACGCCCCGGGCGCAGTACGCCGCGCAGGCCGAGGACGCGCACCCCCTGGCGTACGTCGTCAACACCAGGACCGACCGTCGCACGATCGCCGAGGTGCAGCGGGCCGTCGCCGCGGCCGGCGGCACCGTCGTCGTCACGTACGACGGGATCGGCGTCATCGTCGCCCACTCGGCGAACCCCGACTTCGGCAGGCGGATGCGCGCGGTGCGCGGAGTGCAGTCGGCGGGCGCCACGCGGACCGCGCCGCTGAGCGCGGCGGGGACCACCGACGAGGGTGGGGTGCGGCGCCTCTCCGAGGCCGAGGCGGCGAGGATCGCGAAGGCGTCCGGCAGCGGCACCGAACCCCTCGAAGCCGAGCAGTGGGCCCTGCGGGCGATCGGCGCGGACAAGGCCGCGGAGATCAACCCGGGCAGCAGGGACGTCACGGTCGCCGTCATCGACACCGGCGTCGACGACACCCACCCGGACCTCGCCGCGAACTTCTCCCCCTCGCAGTCCGCGAACTGCGCCAGTGGCAAGGCCGACACCGCGTACGGCTCCTGGCGGCCGGTGGACGCGAACTACTTCCACGGCACGCACGTGGCGGGCACGATAGCCGCGGCCCGCAACGGCGTCGGCGTCGCGGGCGTGGCACCCGGGGTGAAGGTCTCCGGCATAACGGTCTCCCAGCCCACCCCGCGCCAGCTGATCTACGCCGAAAGCGTCGTCTGCGCCTTCGTGTTCGCCGCCGACCACGGTGTGCAGATCACCAACAACAGCTACTACGTGGACCCGTGGCAGTACAACTGCCTGGACGACCCCGACCAGAAGGCCATCGTCGACGCGGTCGACCGCGCCCAGCTCTACGCGCAGCGCAAGGGCACCCTCAACGTCGCCGGGGCCGGCAACGCCAACCACGACCTGGCCTCCGACGGCTTCACCGACGGTGGCAGCCCCAACGACTCCACCCCGGCGAGCCGGACGGTCGACCCGCACAGGTGCTGGGACCTGCCCGCACAACTGCCGGGCGTCGTCACGGTCGGCGCGACCGGCGCCAGGAACGCGAAGGCGTACTACTCCAACTACGGCCTCGGCGTGATCGACGTCGCGGCGCCGGGCGGTGACCGGTACCAGGCCTCGGACACACCGTCCGGGGAAGGCGGCATCCTGTCGACGCTGCCGAACAACCAGTACGGCTACGAGCAGGGCACGTCCATGGCCACGCCCCACGCCTCCGGTGTGGCCGCGCTGCTGAAGTCCGCCCACCCGGAGGCGACCCCGGCCCAGTTGCAGGCACTGCTCAAGGCCCGGGCGGACAACCCGGGGTGCCCGGCCGGCCCGGCCGACCCGCACGGCGGGAACGGCGGGAACGGCGGCGGTTCCGGGGACGCCGTCTGTGCGGGCGGCAAGCGCATCAACGGCTTCTACGGCTTCGGCATCGTCAACGCACTGCGCGCGGTCGAGTAGTCGGCACCGCACCGGCCCCGCCGCCGTGGGCGTCCTCGCGCTCGCCGGTTCCGCCCCTGGACCGGCGAGCGCCGGACGTCGCCGCGCTGCCCGCGGCCCTTGGATAGGGTGCCGGGATGGCCCTCGACTCCCCCCGGCTGCTGCGTGCCGATGCCGCCCGCAACGCGGAAAAGATCATCCGGGCTGCCCGGGAGGTCTTCGCCGAGCAGGGCCCCGACGCCCACCTCGACGACGTGGCGCGCCGGGCCGGCGTCGGGTCCGCCACGCTCTTCCGCCGCTTTCCCGACAAGGCCGCGCTGCTGCGGGCCGTACTGGACCAGCGTTTCGGCGAGCACGTCCGTCCCGTCATCGAGGCTGCCGCGCACGAGGCCGATCCCGCGTCCGGGCTGGTCCGTGTGCTGGAGGCGGCCCTGGAATCGGTGGCCGGCGACTACAACGTGCTGGCCGCCGCCCGCGCCGCCGGCGTGCTGACCCCGGCGACCGGGGAGGAGTTCTTCGCCGCGCTCGACGCTCTCCTGACGCGCAGTCAGGACGCGGGCGTGATCCGCGCCGACCTCGTGCCCGACGATCTGCACCGCATCGTCGTCATGCTGGTCTCGGTGCTGTGGACGATGGAGGCCCGGGAGGACGGCTGGCGCCGGTACCTGGCCCTGGTCCTCGACGGCCTGTCCCCCGCCGGGGCCCGCCCGCTGCCCTGCCCCGCCCCCGCGCTGCACACCCGTACGCCCTGATCCCCTGACGTCTGACGTCTGACGTCTGACGTCTGACGTCTGACGTCTGACGTCCTGATGCCTGATGCCTGACGCCTGACGCCGAGGCAGGTGCCGGCCGCCACGCCGGGCGGCCGGCACCCCCGGCACCCCCGGCACCGCCGACCGTCAGCGCGCCGGGCGCAGCCGGATCGCCGAGGCCGGGCACATGGCGGCCGCCTCGCGGGCCTGTTCCGCCGCCGGGCCGCCGGGGTCGGCGGCGAGCACGACGACCCGCCCGGCCTCGTCCTGGTCGAACACCGACGGCGCGGTCATCGCGCACTGCCCCGACGACACGCACCGTGAGGTGTCCGCCTCCACCCGTACGGTGGGCCGCTCGGGCCGATGGTCCCCGTTCACCACAGGACCGGGACCTCGCCGATACCGCCCGCCAGCCGTTCGGAGTGGTCGCGCAGGCTGCGCGCGTCCACCGCCAGCCGCAGGCCGGGGAAGCGCCGGAACAGCGCGGTCAGCGCGATCCGCATCTCGGTGCGGGCGAGCGCGTTGCCGATGCAGTAGTGACCGCCGTGTCCGAAGGCCAGGTGCGCGTTGGGGGAACGCGACGGGTCGAAGGCGTCCGGTTCCTCGAAGGCCCGCGCGTCCCGGTTCGCGGCGTTGATGGCCACCAGTACCGCCTCGCCCCGCGCGATCGCCGTCCCGGCGACGGTGACGTCCTCGCGGGCGTAGCGGGTCAGGCCCAGGGCGCCGGGGGCGGCCATCCGCAGGACCTCCTCCACGGTGGCGCGGGCGGACCCCTCGGGGTCGGCGGTGAAGCGGTCGCGCCGGGCGGTGTCGCTCAGCAGGAACAGGACCCCCAGGTCGATCCGGGTCGACGTCGTCTCGTGGCCCGCGAACAGCAGCCCCACCGCCAGGCGGGTCATCTCCTCCTCGGTGAACGAGGGGTCCTGCGCCTGTACGGCCAGGATGTCGCTGATCACGTCCTGTCCCGGCCGCTTGCGCTTCTCCTCGGCGACGGCGGCCACGTACGCCTCGAACTCGGCCATGGCCGCGGCCCCGTCGGCGCCGCCGTACAGCGCGGCGATCCGTTCCGACCAGCCGCGCAGCAGGTCCCGGTCCGCGACCGGCACGCCCAGCAGCTCGCAGATCACCATCACCGGCAGCGGGAACGACAGGTGGTCGTGCAGGTTGACGGCACGTCGCGGATCCCGCGAACGGTCCTCGTCCATCGCGTCCAGGCAGGACGCGGCGAGTTCCCCGATCCGCTCGCCCATCCGGCGCATCCGCGGCGCGCTGAACGCGGGCGCCAGCATCCGGCGCATCCGGGTGTGTTCGCGGTCCTCCTCCTCGGGCGTGACGGCGGGGCGTGTGTGCAGCGCCGAGGCCGAGATCCTCGGGGCGTCCTCGGTGTCGGGGCGCAGCCGGGAGAACCGGGTGTCGCTCAGGATCACCCGGGTCTCCTCGTAGCGGGTGACCAGCCAGGCCGGGTCGCCGGCGGGTGTCGTCACCCGGGTGATCGGGCCTTCCTCGCGCAGGCGTGCGAGCAGTGGCGCCAGGTCCAGGGCGTTGGGGCGTTCGAAGGGTAACTGCGGTGCGGGCGCGGTCATGGTCTCTCCTCACCGGCCGAAGGGCCACAAGAGCAGGGAACGCTCGGCGGAGCCGCTCTCTCCCGCACGGCCGGGCCAGGACCGACGAGTGGCCTTCCGGGCCGGCAAGTGAGAGTCAGCTCTCTCTTCTCTCGGGAGAGTAACACCGTCGGCACGCACAGTCAGCCACTGCTGGAGCGCACGCGGTGAAAGGGCGACAGGCCCCGGGAGCCCGGGCGGTGGGATCACATGCCGGGGGTACGGGCGAGGAGCTGGTGGTGGAGGTCGTCGAGGCGGCCCGCACCGTGGCTTCTGCGGTTCTTGATGCCGCGGCGGATCCCGGCGTACGCGGCGGCGGCCAGCAGGGTGGTGCCGTCGTCGCGGTCGAGTCCGCCGATCGCCACGTCCGCCAGGAACTCGAAGACCGTGGTGTCGTCGCCGCGCTCGATGGCGGCCAGCAGGGGGTGCAGGTCCACCGGCCGATCATGCCCGCCGCCCGAAGGCCGGGGCGAACGGTTTTCCGCCCCCGGCCCCACGACCCCTTTGAGCCGGGGGTTGCCTTCCCGGATCACGGTGCCGTGGTCGGGGACGTGCGCGGCCCCGGGTGCACTCCGGGTCGTGGGTGACGAGGGACGCCCGCCCCGGGCCCACGGGGAGTCCGCGCGGCGCCCGTCAGCCCGTCGCCGCAGATGTGACGAGTCGGTGGATCTGGGTGGTCACCAGGTCGGTGCGCAGGGCGGGATCGTGCGCGGTGTCGTCGCCGGTGAGGAACAGGACGCGGTTGTCCCCGACGGCGGCGTAGAGGTAGACGCGGGTGAAGCCGCCCTGCGAGGTCACCGCTCCGGTCGGCGAGACGACGCGGAAGCCGACCGCCGGTGCCTCCGGCACAGCGGAGGGCACCGGCTCGACCCTCAGGTCCGCCCCACTGCCGCCGTTGTCCAGACGGAACCCGGTGCAGCCGCCCCCGTGCACAGCGGCCTCCAGCGCGTCGAAGCGCTCCTTCGACCGTCCGTCCGTGAAGCTGCCGACATCCACCAGCGTGCGATTGCCGAGGACGTTGTTCCCGGTGACGTACCAGCGCCGGGCGGAGGCCGCGGGCCGCTCGGACATGACGGTGAGAACCGGTGCGCACGCCGGATACCGCTGCGCCGCCACAGCCGTCGGGTCCGACCCGGCGGCGGGCGCGTCCTTGGCGGGCTCGGTGGTACTGCCGGGCGGCAGGTCCGCGGCCGACAGCAGAACGTCCGTCAACTGCTCCCCGGACAGCGGCCCGAGGGCACGCCACGCGGGTGCGGGCCCGGCCGGCGCGGCAGTGGACGGCGGCGCGGCGGGGACGCCGGTGGGACTGCTGCCGCCGGCGCCTGCCGGACCGGGTGGCGCGGCCGAACAGCCGGCCATGAGGGCGATCAGCGCCGGTATCAGCGATGCCATTCGTATGACGGGCCGTGCCAAGGTCTCTCCTGCTTTCTCTTCCCGCTCGACCGCACCATCTGCGGTGCGGGCCCATTCTGCCCGCGGGACGGCGCCCGGCTGGCCCGCCTCGTCGGACGGGTGGTGCGCCAGGGGTGAACACCCGCCCCCACGTGCGACGTCCGAGTGCCGGGCACGGCGGGTGCGGAAACCGGGTAGCGGGAATCGGGCACCGGCGCGGCGATGAGTCTTCCGGCCCCGGAAGGTCTACATCTCGACGGGGACGACCAACTCATCGGGAGTGCAGACATGGGCCTCATCCACATCGAACTGTTCGCGACCCTCGACCTCGTCGGGCAGGCGCCCGGCGGCCCCGACGAGGACCCGGTGGGGTTCCCGTTCGGCGGCTGGCAGGCGCCGCTGATCGACGAGGGCACCGGGGCGCAGATCCTCGCCGCGTACGAGGGCACGGACGCCCTGCTGCTCGGCCGGCGGACGTACGACATCTTCGCCGCCTACTGGCCGCACCAGAAGGACGGCGAGATCGCCGAACTCTTCAACCGCGTCCCGAAGTACGTGGCCTCCCGCGGCACGCCCGGCCTCCCGTGGGCCGGATCCACGCTGCTGGGCCCGGACCTGGCCGGCGCGGTGCGCGAGGTCCGTGACCGGCACGGGCACGTGAAGGTCGTCGGGAGCCTGGACCTGGTGCAGACCCTCCTGCGCGAGAAGCTCTTCGACCGTCTCGACCTGTGGGTGCACCCGATCGTGCTCGGCGTCGGGAAGAAGGTGTTCGACGGTGGCGCGGTGCCCACGAACCTGACGCTCCTCGAACCGCCGGCGGCCGGTGCGCAGGGCACGGTGTTCCTGCGCTACGGGCTCGCCGACGGCACGCCCCGGACGGGCGACATGAGCGCGCCCGACCGCGGTCTCGGGCACGACGACTCCCGGTGATCCGGAAGGCCGGGCGGCCCGGCGGGCACACCGCCCGGCGGCGGCTCACCGCCGGGGCCGGCCAGCGATGACCGGCCCGTCGCTGCCGGCCGGTAGCCGGGCCAGTTCCTCCATCGCCTCGCGCTCGATCCGCGCCAGCTCGCCCAGCAGCCCGCCGGCCCGCTCCAGCGGCGCCGCGTCCCCCGACTCCCCGGCCGCGCCGACCAGTCGGGCCACCTCGCTCCAGCCCGCCGCGGCCTCGGCGTAGCGGTCGCGGGCGGTGCGCACCCGGGGGTCGTCGAGCAGTTCGGCGCACTCGGCGAGGAAGTCCCGGTAGAGGTTGCGGAACAGTGCGCCGCCCGTCCCGGCCAGCTCCATCATCCGTGCGGCCTGCGGCAGTCGGAGTTCCGGCCGGTCGGCCCTGGCCTGCCAGCCCGGCACCAGGGCGGCGGCCCTGGCGATGCCGCGGTGGCCGAGGTTGGCGATCGGCGGGTGCAGGAAGGCCGCCGCACAGTCGGCCATCGCCGGAGCCAGCAGGTCACGCACGTCCGGCGGTTCGCCGTGCAGGGCGAGCGTGAAGGAGCGGTGGCGGGCGGTCATCGGGCCGCGTTCGGCGCGCGCCGCCGCCAGCGAGGCCAGGCTGGTGGTGACCGCGCCGCCCTGCTGCGCGGTGTCCACCAGGTGGGCGTCGGTCGCGTCGTAGCCGCGCATCGCGACCACGTGCCCGCCGAAGTGCACCCGCGAGGTGAAGTACTCCAGGTGGTAGCAGTCCAGTTGGAGCCCGACCGGGCGTCCGGCGTCCAGCTCGGCGGCCACGTTGCGCCAGGCCCGGCCGGCGGAGGCGGTCTCCCGGACGTCCAGCTCCAGACCGAGCCGGGCGGCCAGGGCGCGGGTCAGCTCGAAGGGCTTGACCCGGCCGCCGAGGAACGGGAAGTCCATCCCCTTGCCGTCCCAGTAGACGAACGACAGCCCGGCCCCGAGCCCGAACAGCATCGGCTCGGACAGCACGACGCCCTCGTGGCGCAGCAGCACGTCCAGCGCCGTCGTCTCGCAGTGCTTCCCGCCGAGCGGCTCCGTCATGCCGCTTCCTCCGTCCGCTCCTCGACCCGGACCACCAGGCGGGTCGTCCACTCCTGCTCCGGGGCCTCCTCCGGTCCGACCAGGTACGCCTCCCGCACCGGGGCCAGCGGCCGCAGTCCGCGCTCGTGCACGGCGGCCAGCAACGCGTGGTAGGCGAGCGGCAGTTGGGAGTACGGGCCGTGGTGGACCGTCTCCACCACCGGGCCGCCGGGCAGCAGCTCGCGCTCCAGACCGGCGGGCAGCCTGCGGGGCCCGCCCGCCTCGACCGCCGTGTCCGCCGCGTCCGCCTCCACCGGCACCACCGGCTCGACCTCCTCGACCGGCTCGGCGCCGACCGCGATGCGCATGCCCTCGGCGAGGTCCAGCGGGAACAGCCCCCACAGCGGGAGCCGCCAGGGCGTGCCCTGCAGTCCCGCCAGCAGCCGGCGGACGCACCCGCCGGTCCGCTCCGCCAACTCGCCCGGCCCGGCCACCGCCCGTACGACGACGAGTCGCCGCTCCGGCTCCCACCCGAGGACGATCTCGTACCCGGGCAGTCCGCCGCCGGCCGCGAGTCGCTCCAGCAGCTCCAGGCGGGCCCGGTCGCGGGTGATCCGCTCCGCGACCCGGTCGCGTTCGGCGCGCAGCAGACCGGCCCGCTCCGGCTCGGCGGCCGCCAGGGTCGCGGCGATCACCGCGAGCGGCACGTCGAGGTCGCGCAGCAGCGCGACGGTGAGCGCGTCGCGGGCCTGCCCGGGGGCGTAGTAGCGGTACCCGGTGGCGGGGTCGACCCTGGCCGGGGGCAGCAGGCCGGTGTCGTCGTAGTGGCGGAGCTGTTTCACGCTCAGCCGGCAGAGGCGGGCGAAGCGCCCGATGGTGAGAAAGTCGTCCTGGTCTCGCACGGGCCCATCGTGGACCCTCCCGCTGTGGGAGGGTCCATCCCGCGCGCCCGGCCGGACCGCCGGCGGGAGGCCGCCGTCGGTCCTGCGGCGAGCACGGATGCCGCCGCCGGGATCCCGGCTCTCCGGCGGCCGCACGTACCGCTGCCCCGTACGGACGGCAGGGCGGGTCGTCCACTGCGTGATCGCGAGCGCGGCGGAAAACGGTGCGACACCGAACGAATCCGCCCCTACACTCCCGGCATGATCCGTTCTGCAGTGCTGGAGGACGCGTCGACGCTCGGCGATCTGAAGGTGAGGTCGTGGCGGGCGGCGTACGCGGGATTCATGAGCGCCGTACACCTCGACGGGCTGGACCCGGTCGAGGAGTCCGCGGAGTGGGCCGAGTACCTGGCCGATCTCCCGGACCGTCACCGGCTGTGGGTCGCGGAGCGGGACGGCGCCGTGATCGGCTTCTGCCGTACCGGGCCCGCCGACGGGGACCCGGACCTCGGCGGCGACGCGGCGGAGGTCTACGGCCTGTACATCGAGCCGGGCCTCATCGGCACGGGGCTGGGCGCGAGCCTGTTCGGCCGTGCCGTGGCCGACCTCGAAGCGCGGGCCCACCGGCCGCTGTGCGTGTACGCCTACGTGCCCAACACCTCCGCCATCCGCTTCTACGAGCGGGCCGGGTTCGTGCGGGACGGCACCGTCCGGCTCGACGAGGAGGAGGACGGGACGGCGATCGCCGAGGCACGACTGGTCAAGCACCCGTAGGGCGGGAACAGGCCGGGGGCGGTGTGAGGAGGCCGCACCGCGGGGACAGCCCCGACGTGGCGGGCAGCGCGGAGACGGTGTTGGTGGTGGTGCGGGGGCCCAGCGGCGCCGGGAAGTCGAGCGTCGCCGCGCGGCTGCGCGCCGCCTACGGCCGGGGCATCGCCGTCGTCGCGCAGGACGTGCTGCGGCGCGACGTGCTGCGCGAGCGGGACGTCCCGGGCGGGGCGAACATCGGCCTGATCGACCTGGTGGCCCGGCACGCCCTGGATCACGCCCTCACCCCACCCGGCTGGACGCCGAGGCCCTGAACCCGGAGGCCTCGGCGCGCGGTTCCCGGTCCGCGCGGCGGGCCGCAACCGGAGGCCGCGCGGCGGCGTCCACCCGGATACGAACGGTCGTCCGACCGCCGTACTCCTGGGGGGATTTCCGCACATGCCGATCAACGACGCCGTCCCTGCGCCACCACCGCACGGCTCCCTGACGCCCTGCCCGGGCTGCGCGCTGACCGACCAGGTCCGCAGTGTGCCGGCGGTCCACCTGGGCGAGCGGCGGAACGTCACCGTGCGCTCCTCCGGCGGCGACGGCCGCACCGAGACCCGCGAGGAGGTGTCCGCCCTCGGCCGGGCCCTGGCACCCGCGCCGCCCACGACCAGCACGGCGGTCCAGACGCTGGCGGCCCTGGGCTTCGTGACGCTGATCGGGGCGGTCTTCACCCTCGTCCAGGGCACCATGGCGCGCGATGCGCCCGTCGGCCGGAAGCTCGACCTCTCGCCGCCGGACTGGGTGACCAAGCACCCGGGGTTCCCCAACGACTTCCCCACCGACCTCCTCCCGGGCGGCCTTCCGAAGGCCGCTCCGGCCTCCCCGGCCGCGCAGGCGGCGGCCCCGCTCGCCGACGCGGACGACGCGCTGGTCCCGCTCTGGGGGTCGTATCTGATCCTGGCCGTCGCGATCGCCCTGCTGGCGGGCGCGACCGCGCTGTTCCTCGCCAGGCGGCGGCGCCTGGAGGGCCGGCCCCGGGCCGAACGGCTCTGGAACCAGGCCTGGTACTGCGCCCGTTGCGGCACCGCGCACTTCCCGCCCACCGCCGGACAGGGCAGCGGGTCGCTCGGCCTCGCGGAGTTCCGCAAGGCGGTCTGGACGGCGGGCGGCTACGGCGACCTCGCCGAGCGGTACCGGCCGTAGGCGCGGGACGGGTCCCGCCGGGTCGAGGACCGCCTTCGTTCGCATCGGCCGCGGCCGCTGACGGGTGAGATCCGTGGGGAGGCGAGTGGGGCGCGGAGGGGCTGAGCCGCGCCGTCCCGGCAAGCCCCGGCGCAGCCGACATCCGGCGGGCGGCGGCCCGGACGGGGGCCACGACGGGGCGCCGGGGCAGCCGTAGCGGGCGCGCCGGACGGGCCCCGCGCGGGTGGATACGCTGGCGGAATGACCGGAGTACTGGAATTCGGCGCGCTGCTGGCGAACCTGATGGACCGTCGGGTGCTCGACAGCGCTGCGCTCTCGGCGGCGGCCGGCGCCGACCCGACGGAGTTGCGGGCCGTACTGGACGGGCGGGTGCCGACCGGACAGCTGCTCAGGGGCCTGGCGCCGGTGCTCGGGCTGCACGCCGCCGACCTGTTCGTCCTTTCCCGGCAGCCGGTGCCCGACGACCTGACGCCGGTCACCCGCAATCCGCACTGGTCGGTCAGCCCCGTCGTCCACAACACGATGGTCATGCCCGCCGAGAACCGGCGTCCGCTGCTGGACGCGATCCGGGCGCAGCCCCTGGTGCGGCGGGAGGGACGGGGCGGGATCGACCGGCCGCACCACCGGTACGAACCGGGATTCGGGGCAGTGCTCCTGGAGCTCGCACACAGTCGGAACCTCAGGTGGACGTGCACGGCGAAGGCCCTGTACGCGGTGACCGACGGGCGGGTCTACCGGGCGGCGTCCACGATCGGCGGGGTGGGCCGCGGCGCCGTCGAAGCCACCCCGGAGCTGGTGGCCGGCTTCGCGGGAGTGCTCGGCATCCCCGCGCCCGACCTGGCGGCGGTCGGCGGCATGCGCCTGCCGGACGACCTGCCGCCGCTCCACTCCCGGGCCGCGGACGTGGCCGCGGTCATCTGGGAAGCCCGGCGCCTGACCACCGCCCAGCTGGAGGAGGTCGATCTCACCTCCCACCACCTGGCAGGCCGCTGACCCGCACTCCCCCGCTGCTCATCGCAGGAGCCGGCCGGCCGGGGCCGCGGCGACGCAGAACTCGTTGCCCTCCGGGTCGGCCATCACGACGTGGTGCCCGTCGAACTCCTGCAGGACGGACCCGCCCGCCTTCACCAGCCGCTCGGACTCCGCCTTGATCCGCGCCCACCGCTCACCGGGGCTGCCGTGTCCGGGCACCCGGACGTCGAGGTGGAGCCGGTTCTTCGCCGTCTTCGGTTCGGGGACCTTGAGGATGGAGAGGCGGGGGCCGGTGCCGTCGGGATCGCAGAGCCACGCCCCGTCGTCCGCGGAGTCGTCCTCCGGCAGGTCGAACTGCGCGAGCCACTCCTCGCGGGTTGTGAAGGGTGCGGGCGGCGGCTCGTCGACATAGCCCAGTGCCGTCTTCCAGAACGCGGCGAGGAGCGGTGCGTTCGCGCAGTCGAGGGTCAGATCGATTCTGGCTGCCATGACAGGACCGTACTGCGCACCTCCGACAGCCGCGCCACGAGTCGCGGGCCTGCGGGCCTGCGGGCCCGCGGGCTACGGCTCGGTGAGGGAGCCGCCGTCGAGGGCCTGGACGGCGGCGCCCAACCGCCACGCCTCGATGTCGCGGTAGTGGATCGGCCCGGGGCCGCGGCCGATGTTGCTGCCGACGAGGTGGAGGCGTTCGGTCCGCCACGGCCGGCCCACGAATCCCGCGAGCCCGGCCGCGGCCTGCGGCACGCTGACGGGGTCGTCACGGCGGGCGCGTGCCAGGGTCAGGTGGGGGCGCAGCGGCCGGTCCCTGAATTCGATTCCGCAGGACCCGACCAGGTCCCGGACGTCGGTGGCGAGCCGGTGCAGTCCTTCCAGGTCCCCGTCGATGCCGGTCCACAGGAGTCGCTGGTCGAAGTGGCCGCCGCCGCGCAGGCCCAGGTGCAGGGCGGGGTGCGACGCGGCCGCGTCGGCCAGTGCCGATCGCAGCAGCGGCACCGCCGTGGACGGCTGTTCGCCGAGGAAGGCCAGGGTGATGTGCCAGTCCTCGATCCGGTTCCACCGCAGCCGCGGGTACCCGGCATACGCGGGTCGCAGGGCCCGGGCCAGTTCGTCCTTGGCGTCGTCGGGCGGGGCGAGCGCCACGAAGACGCGCAGGGTCGGGGGTGCGGGGTGATCGTCCACGAGGGGGGAGGGTAGCCGAGGGTCGGCGGCGCCCTCGACTCCACCGTACGAAACCGTACGGAACCGTACGGAACCGTACGGAACCGTGCTGAACCACACAGAAGTGCGCCGAGCCGGCCGCTCGACGAGCGGCCGGCTCCACTACCGCGCTGCCGGTCCGGTCAGGACGGCAGCGTCTTGCTCGCCAGCACCTTCCCCTGGGCGTCGTACGCGGCGAGCCTGATGCCCTCCAGCGGGTGTGCCCCCGGGCCGTCGGCGGCCTTCTGGCTGGGCCCCCAGACGTAGCCGGTGGCGTAGCCCGGGTCGCCGGGGAGCGAGGCGACGGTGGCCCAGTACGCCTGGCCGTCCACCTCGATGGCCATCCGGGCGACCTGCCCGGGACCGTGGTAGACGAGGTTGTACAGGCCCTCCTGGTGCTGCGGGGGGTTCCCGTAGTACTGCATGGTGATCTCGGTCGTGCCCCCCGCCCAGGAGTATCCGGCGCATCCCGGGCCGGTCTTGTAGGCGGGAGCGTCGTGGATGCAGATCTCCTGGTCCTTCAGCTGCATCCACCAGTCCGGGCGGCCCAGCGCCAGCTGCTGGCCGGGTTCCACCACCAGGGCCTCGGGAGCCGGCCCCGTCGGTGCCGGCGGGGCCTGCGAGGCGGGCCCGACGGCCCGGCTCCCGCCCTGCGCGGACAGGACGGCACCCGTACCGGCCACCAGCGCGAGCGCGGCCACCGCGGCCGACGCGCCCACCGCCATCCGGCGCCCCCGCCGCTGCCGGCGCACGTGGACCTGCACGGGCCCGGCGGACCAGTCCGCCACCGCGACCCGGGCCGCCTCGTCCCGCAGGGCGCCGCGCACCATGTCCTCGGTGTCCATCACCTGTTGCCTCCGTCCGTGCCGTCGATCGTCGAAGCGGTGCCCGCCGCGTACGGGGCCAGCACCGGGTGGCTGCGCAGTTTCGCCAGGCCTCGGCTGGCCTGGCTCTTGACGTTGCCGAGCGAGCAGCCGAGCACTTCGGCGACCTGGTACTCGCTCATGTCCTCCCAGTAGCGCAGGACGACCACGGCCCGCTGGCGCTGCGGCAGCTCGGCCAGTGCCTGGAGGAGCACGGAGCGCTCCTCGACGTCGCGGTGGCCGCCGCCGGCGGTGTGTGCCCGATCGGGGAGGACGGGCACGAGCAGCTGCCTGACCCGGCGCCGCCGGTGGCGGCTCAGGTTGTTGTTCACCAGGGCCCGGTGGACGTAGGCGTCCGGCTCCTCCAGGCGGCTGATCCGGGACCAGTTCCTGAAGACCTTCGCGAACGTCGCCTGCACCACGTCCTCGGCCTCGTGGTAGTCGCCCGTGAGCAGGTAGGCGGTGCGTACCAGGCGCCGCCAGCGGGTGGCGGCGAACCCCTCGAAGTCGAGCTCCCGCGGGCCGGGGCCGCCCGCGGAAGCCGGTGCCGTGCCGGGCCTGGGCCGGTCCTCCACCGGGATGTGCAATGCGCTCGCGGTCATCCGATTCCTCTTCGTCCACGCGACGACCCGACCGGACCGTCGCTCTGCCCTACTCACCGCCGCGCCGCCGCAAGGGTTGCACGCCGGCGCCGAATCATCCTGGCGTCGAGCACGGCAGGGGGCTCACGAAGGGTCGGGCCGGTCGGGTTGCCGGCGCCGACGACGACCGACAGCCGATGATCGACGGCCGACGGCCGGGCACCGACGGCAGGGCGCCCCGGTGCGGCGGCCTCGTCCGGCC
>NZ_JBHVRT010000040.1:0-96160 GCF_042885555.1 Kitasatospora sp. NPDC058048
GGCTCCTACGGACTGGGCCAGGCACTGCCGGCCTCCAAGATGGCCTCGGCCGGCGCGGACTGGAAGACCAACCCCTCCACCCAGATCAAGTGGGCGCTGGACTACATGAACACCCGCTACGGCAGCCCGAACGCCGCCTGGAACTTCTGGCAGTCCCACCACTGGTACTAAGCCGACACACCGGCTTCCCCCCTCACCCCGGGGGCCGGACAGGGACCACCGGAGTGACCCACGAGGGCCTGCGCCCGCGCCTCCCGCGCGGACGCAGGCCCTCGTGCCCGTTTCACGACCCCCCGCACACCCCGACCGGAAGAACCGGCCCACGACCGCCGCCTCGCACCGGGCCCGTTGATGGTGGCCCGGTGGTCGGCCGGCTCCCCGAGATCTGACGTTCGCCCACCTCCCCACCGGTACGGGCGATCTGACTGCCCACCCGGTGGAGGTACGCGGCCGGGGGTGGCGTTCGAGTGGTGTCGAACCGCCGCCCGGACGAGATCCCGCCCTGTCGGCACCTGTCGGCGCCCCGCCTTGTGCATGGGTGGAGAGGGCATTCCGATGCCCGGTCCCTGTTCCCGAAGGTGCGGAGCTTTCATGTCACCGCTGTCCGTGGTCCGTCGCCTGGTCCTCGCCCTCCTGCTTCCCCTGCTCGCTCTCGCCGGAGTCGTCGGCAGCGCCACGGCGTCGTCCGCCGCGGGCGCCGCCACGGGAGTCCGGACGGGCGTGGACTGGGACGCCCTCGCCCGGTGCGAGAGCGGAGGGCGCTGGAACATCGCCACCGGGAACGGCTACTACGGCGGACTGCAGTTCGACGCGGCGACCTGGCGCTCCAACGGAGGCCTCGGCTACGCGCCCCGCGCCGACCAGGCCACCCGCGAGCAGCAGATCGCCGTGGCCGAGAACCTCGCCGCACGCCGCGGCCTGGCCCCGTGGCCGGCCTGCGGAAGGCGTGCCGCCAACGGCGGCGACCACACCGTCGAGCACGCCGCCCGCGACCACCGCCCGACACAGGCACGGCCCCACTCCCCCGCGCCCCTGCTCCGCGCCGACGACGACGCCTCGGACGACGTGAACGACGATTCGGACACCTGGACCGTGCGCCCCGGCGACACCCTCAGCGGTATCGCCCAGACCCTCGGCGTCCCGGACGACTGGCCGGCCCTCCACGAGCTGAACCGCGAGGTCATCGGTGACGACCCCGACCTGCTCCTGCCCGGCCAGGTCCTCGCGCTGCGTTGACGAACGTGAACGAACGCGAACGAACGTGCACGCCCCTGCGGACTCCTCCGGCCCCCGGCCGAGCGTGCGATCCGGTGTTCGCTCCGTAGCTGTCAGCCGGCCGCCAGGATCTCCACACCGCGCGTCGCGAGTTGCCCGAGGACCGGGTGGCCGGGATCGGCGTCGGTGATCAGTCCGCTGATGTCCTCCCAGGGCAGGACGCGGAACCGGGAGGCGGTGCCGATCTTCTCGGACGAGGCGAGGACGTAGGTGTCCGCGGCCCGTGCGGCCAGGGCGCGTTTCATCGCGGCCTCGTCCGCGTCGCCGGTGGTCAGTCCGGCTTCGGGGTGCACGCCGGTGACGCCGAGCAGGCACAGGTCGGCCGAGACGTTCTGGGCGGCCTCGACGGCGGCGGCGCCGCAGGTGACCGCCGAGTGCTTGAAGAGGCGGCCGCCGAGCAGGAAGACCTCGGCCCGGGCATGGTCGAGCAGCGCGGCCGCGATCGTCGGGCTGTGGGTGATCACGGTGCAGGCCAGGTCCGGCGGGAGGGCGTGGGCGACGGCGAGCGCGGTGGTGCCGCCGTCCAGGATCAGGGCGCCGCCCGGCCGGACGAGCGCGGCGGCGACCGCGGCGACCAGCCGTTTGCCGTCCGGCGTGACCGATTGCCGGGCCGCGTAGTCCGCGACGGCCGGGGAGACGGGCAGGGCCCCGCCGTAGACGCGCTGGCAGAGTCCCTCGGCGGCCAGGTCGCGCAGGTCGCGGCGCACGCTGTCCTCGGAGATGCCGAGGCCCGCGGCGACGTCCTTGGCCACGATCTTGCCCTCGCGGGCGAGCAGGCCCAGCAGGTGGTCACGTCTCTCGGCAGCCAGCATCCGTACTTTCTCCTGTTCTTGCACGTTTCTGCGTGTATCGTAGCGCGCCATGACCGAGAAGCCCATGCTCGTCCTCATCGCCGGCCCGTACCGCTCCGGAACCGACGGCGACCCACAGGCCATGGCCGCGAACCTCGCCCGCCTCGAAGCAGCGGCCTGGCCGGTCTTCGCGGCCGGCCACGTCCCGGTGATCGGGGAATGGATCGCTCTGCCCGTGCTGCGCTCCGCCGGTGCGGGGCCCACCGACCCCCTCGCCGACCAGGTCCTCTACCCGACCGCCGACCGCCTGCTCGCCCACTGCGACGCCGTGCTCCGGCTTCCCGGCGACTCCGCCGGCGCCGACCAGGACGTCGCCACCGCCCGCAGCCGCGGCCTGCCCGTCTACCACGACGTCGCCGACCTCCCGCGCCACGTCCCGCAGGGGACGGCGTGACCCCCCGCCCCGGGACCGACATCCCGGACCACCGCGGCCGCACCGGCCTCGACCGCGCCGGACGCGACCTGACCCGCAACCCCGACGTCGTGGTGCGCGACGTGGAGCTCACCTCGCAGGGCTGGCACGTCCTGCGCCGCACCACCTTCGACTACCGGCGCCACGACGGACGCTGGGTCACCCAGCAGCGCGAGACCTACGACCGCGGAAACGGCGCGGTCGTCCTGCCGTACGACGCCGAGCGCGGCCTGGTGCTGCTCACCCGCCAGTTCCGCTACCCGGCCTACGTCAACGACCACCCGGACGGCATGCTCGTCGAGGCCGCCGCCGGGCTGCTCGACGGCGACGACCCGCTCGCCGCCGTCCGGCGCGAGAGCGCCGAGGAACTCGGCGTCACGCTCGGCCCGCTCACCCACGTCCTCGACGCCTACATGAGCCCCGGCTCCGTCACCGAGCGCCTGCACTTCTACGCCGCCCCCTACACCCCGGCCGACCGCACCGGAAGCGGTGGCGGACTCGAGGAGGACGGTGAGGACATCGAGGTGCTCGAACTGCCCTTCGCCGACGCTCTCGCCATGGTCCGCGACGGACGCATCACCGACGGCAAGACCATCCTGCTCCTGCAGTGGGCCGCCCTGGACGGGCCCTTCGCCGCCGCGCCGGCCGTCCGGTCCGGAGCGGCCGAGGGCTCGTGAGTCACGGGCCGTGCGCCCTGCCCGGCGACGTATTCTCGATCGGTTTCCGCCCGAACCGTTGACCGTGGGCGGCGTGCGGCGCTTGGCTCTCCTCCGGGCCCGCCGACACGGGGAGCAGAGGCGGGCCGGACCAGCCATCCGGGGAGGACGCATCACCATGCAATCGACGAATCGAACGACCCGCACGCGTCGGCTGGCGCGCGCCGCCGGCGTTCTCGCGGTGGCCGCCGTCGTCACCGTCACCGCCGCACCGGCCCAGGCGGCTCCGTCCTGGGGCCCCGTTTCCCGGGTCGACCTCGGCGTGGACGGCGCCCTGGCGAACCGGCACTCCACGAGCCTGGGCATCAGCGGCAACGGCCGCTACGCGCTGTTCGGCTCTTCCGCGACGAACCTGGTGCCGGAGGCCGCGAACCTCGGCTACGGCCTGTACGTCCGCGACCTGCGGACCGGCCGGACGGAACTCGTCAGCCGCACCGACGACGGCACCCCGCTGACCTCGATCACCGAGACGGCGGGGATCAGCGGCGACGGCCGCTACATCGTGTTCTCCGCCGAGGCGAACGGGGTGTTCAACGTCTACGTCCGCGACCGTGTGAAGGGGCACACCCGCCCCGTCACCACGGGAACCGCGTCCGCCGAGGGCGGGGGCGACCACGGCTCCTACCAGCCGGTCATCAGCGCCGACGGGCGGCGCATCGCTTTCATGTCGGCCCGCGACGACGTCGTGCCGGGGGCTCCCGTCACCCCGGACACGCGGAACCTCTACGTCACCGACCGCGCCACCGGCGCCACCCGCCTGGTCAGCCTCGGGGCCGACGGGCACGCTGCCGACGGCGCCTCGGAGCACCCGACGATCAGCGGGGACGGCAGGACGGTCGGCTTCGCCTCCCGGGCCACGAACCTCCTGCCTGCCACGGACGACGGCACCGCCGGCCTGCTCCGGCCGCGCTACACCACCCTCTACGCCACCGACCTGCACAGCGGCACCACCGTCCTCGCGGGCCTCGCCGCCGACGGGACGCCCGGCGCGGCGGACGCGACCCTCCGCCTCAGCCGCGACGGCCGCTACGCCGCCTACGCCCTCGGTGCGAGTCCGCTGCCGGGCGGCAAGTCCCGCACCGAGCTCTTCATCCACGATCTGCGGACGGGCCGGGTCCTGAGCATCAGGACGTCCGCCAACCCGGACGCGATCTGCTGGGCGGACCCGTCGGCGGCCGTCACCGCCGACGACCGGTGGATCTACTTCTCCGGCGGCTGCTCCGACACGATCATCCGGGCCGGCGAGGCGCGCCACGACCTGTACCGGCAGGACCTCAGGACCGGGCGCACCGAGCTCCTCACCACGACTCCCGACGGCGCGCCGCAGGACGGTGCCGCGAGCGGGCCGTTCGTGACCGACGACGGCAGGACGGTGCTGTTCGGCGACAACAGCCCGAACCTGCTCCCGGGCGGCGAGGGCTCCGACTGGCACGTCTACGTCCGCTCGCTGACCCACGGGTGACGGACGGCCGGGCGGCGGCTGATCAGCGGCCGACGAACGAGGCGCGGCACACGCGGCGGCCGCCCGGCCCGGTGCTGGAGGCGGCCTCCGGGTGTCGCCCGGGGCCGCGAGGCCTTCACTTGCGGTCGCGCAGGAACGCGGGGATCTCGTCGCGGGTCGGGTAGTTCGGCAGGGGCGCCGGCTTGTCCTGGAGGAACGCGGTGATGACGGCGGCGGCTCGGTCGTTGTTGTCGTCCAGGCCGTTCCACATGTGGTGTCCGACTCCGGGCAGGTACTGCGTGCGCTGGACGGCGGGGTCATCGGCCAGGACGGCGGTCTCCCATTGACGGACCTGGGAGGAGCACTCGGCGATCATCAGCATCGCGGGGGTCCGGGACTGGCGCAGTCGCGGTGCGATGGAGGGCGAGTCCTTGACCGTCTGCTGGATCCGGAGGCTGGCGGCGGGGCTGAAGGAGAAGTTCTGTGCGGTGTCCTCCACGGGGATGCGGTGCGCGTCGCGCGCGCAGTAGGCGGATGCGGTGTCGCTGCCGAGGTCGGCGGCGGTGAACGCGTTGTCGCCCTCGGCCTGTCCGATGAGCCCGGTGTCGGGGGTGAGGAGTCCGAGTCGCATGAGGCCGAACGCTGCTGCGTAGCGCGGCATGTGTGTCGACCGCGGTCCGGTCATGTCCGGCGCGAGGCCGCGCGCGGACGGTCGGCCCTCGGGCCCCTCGATGCGGGCGGCGGGGCCGTCGACCGGTCCGGGTTCGGCGATGATCGCCCGGTGCAGGCGTTCGGCGGCGCCCGGGTCGGCCAGGGCTCGCGTGAGCACGACCGCGCCTGCCGAGAATCCGAGGATGTCGACCTTGCCCTGGTCCAGGCGGTCGACGAAGGCGGACAGGTCGCGCACCGACCTGTCGATCGTGTACTGGCCCATGGGAAGCAGGTCGCTGCGCCCGGCACCGGCCGGCTCGTAGGCGTAGACGTCGTAGCCCTGTCCCGCCAGGAGCTGCAGGAACCGGTGATCGAGGAGCGAGATACCGCGAACCGGCCCGCCGTTGAGGTAGACGAGCGGTGTGGGGTACCGGGTGCCGGCGTTCGCGGGCGGGTAGTGGTACACCGCGACCCGGCTGCCTGTGGCCAGGCTCCAGTGCTGGGTGGCCACGAAGGGCAGGGCGGGCGGATGCCGCCGGTCCGTGGGCACGGTCGGTATGAGGACCGGCGCCGTCAACGCCGCCGCGACGACCACCGGCAGGAACGGCCCGAGCCGCGCCGCCCGGGTGCGGCGCCGGCCCCGCCACAGTGCGGCGGCGCCCCCGGCTCCCAGGGTCGTGAGCCATGCGCCGAGCCCCGATCCCGCTCCGTCCGTGAGGACGATCGTGGCGAGGAAGACGACGACCAGCGTCGCGATGGCGGCCAGGGCCCGCAACAGGCGTCCGGTGAAGCGGGCGAGGGGTGGGGCGAACGTGGGCACGGCAGACCTCCATCGTTTCGGAACACTGTTTCAAAACGACGTTATCAAATGCGCTAGGCTTCTCGTCATGGGTAGACCGAGAACGAACGACGCGACCGTCAAAGAGCGACTCGTGGAGTGCGCGACCGAACTGCTCGCCACCCGTCCGCAGGAGTCGGTCACGGTCCGCGCCGTGGCCACGGCCGCCGAGGCATCGACGACGGCGGTGTACTCCTTGTTCGGCGGCAAGGACGGGCTGATCGGTGCGGTGCGCGACAGAGCCGTCGCCGGCCTGTTCCACGACCTGTCGACGGCGCCGACCTCCGCGGACCCGCTCGCCGACCTCTACGCGCTGGCCGTCGCCTACCGTCACTGGGGGCGCGGGCACAGCCACCTGTACACGGTGCTGTTCGGCGGTGTGCAGTCCTTCGACCCGTCGGGGGAGATCGGTGCCGGTGACCCGATCCGCCCGCTCCTCGCGGCGATCGATCGCGCGTTGGAGGCGTCCGTCCTCGTCGGCGAGGCAGCGTCGATCGCCCTGTCGATCTGGGCCACCCTGCACGGGCTGGTGACCCTCGAACTGGCCGGGGCCCTCGACCCCGCCACGGCCGAGGCCGCGTTCCGACCGGCGATCCACGCCGTGTTGCGCGGATGGACGACCCGCGCCTGAGGCCGGCCGGGCGGCCCGCCTCAGGCCGCCAGGTCCCGGCGTTCCAGCAGCCGGAAGGCCGCCGCCAGCCCGAGCAGCCCCACCCCGATCAGGACGCCGAAGGCCGCCCACGGCACTCCGCCGTGGCCGAGCACGTCGCCCGGCGCGTAGTAGTGGAACGGGCTGAGGTAGCGCAGCGGCCTGGCCGGGGACCAGGCCAGCGCGACGAAGTTGAGCGCGAAGCCGACCGCGCCGAACGCGACGGCCGCGCCGATCACGTGGGCTCGCCGCCGGCTGATCGCGGAGACCGCCAGCACCGGCCCGGTCAGGCAGAACGCGAGGGCGCAGCCGAGCAGTCCGGCGGTGAACACCGCGCTCAGCGGGACGGCGGCACGCAGGGGGGCGGAGGCCGCCACCCCGAGCGCGAGGGTCAGCGTGGCGGCGGCGTTGAGCAGCACCGTGGCGGCGATAAGGGCGCCGGCCCGTTCGGCGAGCAGCCGGCGGCGGGAGACCGGGCGGGTCATCAGCAGCTCGATGGTCCCGGACTCGACGTCGGCCGCGACGGCGGCGGCGCCGAGCGAGCCGATCACGGTCAGCTGGAGGGCGATCCAGAACGGGTGGGTGAGTCCGGCGCCGAGCAGACCGGGGTAACTGGCGATGGAGACGTCGCCGTTGGAGCCGCTGAAGGCCTTGAACGCGCCGGGCGGGGTGCGGCGTTCGCCGAACAGGTCGCCGGTCGGGACGGTCCCGGCGATCACCACGATCAGGGTCTCGAAGACGACCATGCCGAACAGCAGGGAGAGCAGCATCCGGCGCCGCCGGTGCAGGGCGAGCCAGACCAGCGGGAGGCGGCGGTTGACGGTGCCCGGTTTCACGGCCGCTCCTCCGGTTCCGGCGGGCTGCCGCCGTTCGCGTGCTCCTCGGCCCCGACGGACCGGTAGAGGTCGAGGAAGGCCTCGTCCAGGCCCGCCTCCTCCACCGTCAGGTCGGCCACCGGCTGTTCGGCGAGCAGGTCGCGCACGGCGGCGACCACCTCGTCCGGTGGCACCAGCAGCTCGACCCGGGGGCCGTCCCAGCGCGGGGACCAGCGCTCCGCGGTGCCGAGCGGCCTGGCGCCGCGCCCGTCGTCGAGGAGCAGCCGGACCCGGCGGGCCCGGGCCTGGCGCAGTTCGGCCACCGAGCGGACGGTGACCAGCCGGCCGTGGCGGACGATGGCGACCCGGCCGCAGGTCCGCTGCACCTCGGGCAGCACGTGGCTGGAGAGCAGGACGGTCCGCCCGGCGGCGGTCTCCTCGGCGAGCAGTTCGTAGAAGGTCTCCTGGACCAGCGGGTCGAGTCCCTCGCTCGGTTCGTCCAGCACCACCACCGGCGGCCGGTGCTGGAGCGACTGGACGAGCCCGAGCTTCTGCTTCATGCCGCGCGAGTACTGCCCCACCGGCCGGGCCAGATCGGCGCGGGAGAGCTTGAGGCGATCGCACAGCTCCTGCTGGCGCGGTACCGGCGCGCCCTGGAGGGCGGCGAGCAGGTCGAGGGTCTGCTGTCCGGTGAGCTCGGGGTAGAGCCGCAGTTCGCCGGGCAGGTAGCCGATCGAGGGGGCGAGCCGGCCGTGGTCGGCCACCGGGTCCAGGCCGAGCACCCGCACCTGCCCGTCGCTGGGGCTGAGCAGGCCGACCAGGCAGCGCAGCGTGGTGGTCTTCCCGGCGCCGTTGGGGCCGAGCAGGCCGAACACCTCGCCGGCCTCGACCGACACGTCCAGCCGTTCGATGCCGACCGTGCCGCCGTAGCGTTTGGTGAGCGAGCGCAGTTCGATCACCGGGCCGTCGGCGGCGCCCCGGCGGTCGACGGCTGGCTCCGGGTTCCCCGGCATGACCACCTCCTGTGACGGACGCTCCCGTGACGGGCGCGCTCCGGTGACGGATGCGCTCCGGTGACGGACGCGTCCGACATCAAAGCGCGCCCGGCCGGGCGAGTCGAGGGACGCGCCCGGACCGGTGCGGCGAACTCACCCCTCGCTCCCCCGGGCTCACCCCTTGCACACGCCCAACGGCACCAGCCGGGCGACCTGGCGGGCGAGCCCGGCGGCCTCCGTGACGGCGGCCACCGCGTCGACGTCCTTGTACGCCTCGGGCGTCTCCTCGGCCAGTGCCCGCCAGGAGGCCGGCCGCACCGCGATGCCCCGTGCCTCCAGCTCGCTCTTCAGCCGCTCACCGCGCACGGTGCGCAGCGCCTGGTGCCGGCTCAGCACCCGCCCGGCGCCGTGGCAGGCGGAGCGGAAGGCCTCGTTGCCGGGCAGGCCGACCATGACGTACGAGGCGGTGCCCATGGTGCCGGGCACCAGCACGGGCTGCCCGGCCGCCACCAGGTCGGCGGGCAGGTCGGGGTCGCCGGGCGGCAGGGCCCGGGTGGCGCCCTTGCGGTGCACGCACAGCGTCCGGAGCTCGCCGTCCACCTCGTGGGTCTCCAGCTTGGCGAGGTTGTGCGAGACGTCGTAGACCAGTTCCAGTCCGACCCCGAGCACGGTGGCGAACGCCCGGCGGGCCGACTCCGAGAGCAGCTGCCGGTTGGCCCGGCCGTAGTTGGCGGCGGCGGTCATGGCGCCCAGGTAGGCCCGGCCGCGCGGGGAGTCGACCGGGGTGCAGGCGAGCTGGCGGTCGGGGACCTCGATCCGGTAGCGGTGGAGTTCTCGGTCCATGGCGCGGACGTGGTCGGTGCAGATCTGGTGGCCGAGGCCGCGCGAGCCGCAGTGGATCATGACGCAGATCTGCCCGGGCCGCAGTCCGAAGGCGGCGGCGGTCCCCGGGTCGTGCACCCGGTCGACGGCCTGCACCTCCAGGAAGTGGTTGGCCGAGCCGAGGCTGCCGACCTGCTGCAGCCCGCGCTCGACCGCCCGGGTGCTCACCTCGCCGGGGGCCGCACCGGCCAGCACGCCGCGGTCCTCGCAGCGTTCCAGGTCGCGGGGCACGCCGTGGCCGTGCTCGACGGCGTAGCGGGCGCCGCCGAGCAGGAGTTCGTCCAGTTCCTCCGCCCCGGACAGCCGCCACAGGCCGCCCCGGCCCAGGCCGCGCGGGACGGTGCGGTCCAGCAGGTCCATCAGGCGGTCGAGCCGTTCGCGGTCGAGTTCGTCCCGGCCGATGCCGGACGCCAGCAGCCGGACCCCGCAGGAGATGTCGAAGCCCACCCCGCCGGGCGAGACCACCCCGCCCCGTTCGACGTCGGTGGCGGCGACCCCGCCGATCGGGAAGCCGTAGCCCCAGTGCACGTCGGGCATCGCGTAGGAGGCGCGGACGATCCCGGGCAGCGTCGCGACGTTCGCCACCTGCTCCAGGGCCTTGTCCCCGGCGGCCTGCGGCAGCAGCGCGGCGGTCGCGAACACCACGCCGGGCACCCGCATCGGCGGGCGCGGCTCGATCCGCCAGCGGTTCCGGCCCGCCTCGACCAGTGCGATCTCCACCTCGCTCACCCCGCTCCCGCAGGTCCGGTCCGCTTCGCTCGGGGCCGGGCTCAGACGTCCACGGTGACCCGGCAGGTCCAGCCGTCCGGTCCGGCGCTCAGGTCCAGGTCGTGCAGTGCGACGGCCTTCGGCACGGCGCCGACGAGGGTGGCCGTGGCGGCGTCGGCCATCCGGAAGCGGACCGTCACCCGGCGGGCGCCGTCCAGGCCCTCGATCGGCCCGATCGCCACCGCCACCGGCAGTTCGCCGTCGGCGTCCATCCGGTAGACGACCTCCTCCAGGACGCCCGCGAGCAGGTCCGGGTCGCTCACCGCGAGGACGGTGCAGTCCCGCTCGCCGACGATCCGCGCGCCGCCGAGGTCGGCGAAGCCGGCGACGACGGCGCGCACCAGCTCGCCGATGCAGCCCTCGGCCGTCGGTGCCCAGGCCTCGACCTGCAGGTCGGCCGTGTGCGGCACGCTCCGGTGGCCGACGGCGGACCGGCCCGCGGGCTCGTGTCCGTCCACGGGCGACGCCTCCCGCGCTCGTTGCCGTTCCCTTCCAGCGTCGTCCCGCGGACCGCCCGGCGGCAAGTGCGGGCCGCCGCGCCCGAGTGCGGCTGCGCCCCGACCTCGGTTGCAACCCCACCTCGGTTAGGCCCCGACCTCGGCTGCGCCCCGACCTCGGTTACGACCCGGCCTCGGTTACGCCCCGACCGAGGCCAGGTAGGCGGCGGTGAGCTCGGGGGTGGCCAGCCAGGCGGCGTGGTCGCTCGGCTCGGCGTAGGTGTTGGCCAGCCGGCGGCCGACCTCCGGGTGCTCGGCGGCGGCCGCGAACACGGCCTGGAGGTGCTCCGGGACGGTCAGCATCGCGGCCGTGAACTCCACGCTGTGGCGGGACTGCTGCTGCCAGAACCGTTCCGCGCTGCGGCACATCCAGTCGGCCGTGTACGGGGCGTCGCCGTGCTCGACGACCGCCCGGCGGCAGGCCTCGGCCGCCCGGGCGGCGTTGTTGGCGCCCTGGCCGGTGATCGGGTCGGTCACCACCACCGCGTCGCCGAGGCCCAGCACGTGGACGGCCTCCACGCCCGAGCCGAGTTCGGCCACCGGACGCCGGACCACCGGGGTGACGGCGCCGAACAGCCCGGCCCCGGCGTCGGTCGGCTCGGCCTGCGTCCAGAGCTCGGCCTCCCAGGGCAGGTACTCGCCCAACAGCTCGCGGATCCGGGCCAGTTGGACGTCCGGCGGCGGGGCGTCGCCGAACGCGTCGAGCGGGCCGCCGGGGATCGCCTCCCAGAGCAGGATGTCGCAGGGGCCGGAGAGGGTGAGCGCCGGTTGCAGGTACAGCTCGCCGAGGCCCGGCAGGGCGTTCATCCGGGCCCTCGGGCCGGCGGCCGGGTCCGGCGAGCCGACGCCGTGCGCGTACAGGCAGGACAGGGCCCGCTGCGGCCGGTCGAAGGGCGAGCGGACGGCGTCGCGCTCGAAGATCCCGGACAGGGCGCCGCGCCCGGCGGCGACCACGGTCAGCTCGTGCCGTCGGGCCAGCTCGTGCAGTCCGGCGCGGTCCAGGGTGCGGTACTCGATCTCGCCGCCGCGCTCGGCCAGCAGCTCCAGCCAGCCGGCCAGCTTGAGCCGCTGGTCCACCGACTGGGCGGGCTCGTCCAGCGTCATGGTGTACTCCAGCGCGCGCACGCCCGGGGGCGCCGCCAGCACCGCCTCCACCGAGGAGACGGACGGCGCCCGGTCCGCCCAGAGGTCCAGCCCGGCGGCCGCCTCGATCCGCAGCGCGGGGCCGAACATCGCCTGGGTGGACAGCACCCGGCCGGCGCGCAGCTGCTCCGGGGTGCGCTCGGCGACCAGCGTCACCCGGTACCCGTCCGCCACCAGCCCGAGCGCGAGCTGGAGGCCGGCCTGACCCGCTCCGACAACGGCGATCCGGCGCACGGCTGCCTCCCGATGATCTGCTGATGGGCCGTCAACCAGGCACAGTAGTCGAGCGGGAGCGCTCCGGTCACCGGTTCGGGCACGGTCGGTTCGAGGGCCGGCCGGGTGTCCGGTTCGCGCCGCCCGTTCGCGCCGCCGCCGGGCCGTGGCAGGACCCCGCCGGGTCACCACAGGACCTTCGCGGGGTCGCCGCGGCCGGGCCGCCGCTCCGGGTGCCCGCCCGGACCGGCTCAGCCGCGCAGGTGCGCGGTGATCACCTCCACCACGTCCGCGGTCCGGTCGGCCAGGTAGAAGTGCCCGCCCCGGAAGACCCGCAGGTCGAAGGCGCCGGTGGTGTGCCGCTCCCACTGGCCGACCTGGTCGACGGTGGCGTGCGCGTCGGACTCCCCCGCCAGGGCGGTGATCGGCAGCGACACGGTCGCGTCCGGGGCGCTGCGGTAGGTCTCGACGGCCGTGTAGTCGGCCCGCAGGCTCGGCAGGATCAGCTCGCGCAGGGCGGAGAGGGCGAGGACCCGCTCGTCCGTGCCGCCGAGCGCGGAGATCTCGGCGAGCAGTTCGTCGTCCGGCAGCTGGTGGATCCTGGTCGTGCGGGGCAGCGAGGGCGCGCGGCCGGCCGAGACGAACAGCCGCTCGGGCCCCTTCACGCCGTCGCGCTCGAAGCACCGGACCGTCTCGAAGGCGACGGCCGCGCCCATGCTGTGCCCGAAGAAGGTCAGCGGCCGGTCCGCCCACTCCCGCAGTTCCCGGGCGAGCTGCTCGGCGAGCCCGGTCACCGAGCCGATCGTCGGCTCGCCGATGCGGTTCTGCCGGCCGGGGTACTGGACGGCGAGCACATCGGCGTGCGGCGCCAGCGCGTTGGCGTACTCCAGGTAGTAGCTGGCCGAGCCGCCGGCGTGCGGGAAGATCACGATCCGGGCGGGCGCGGAGTCGGACGGGTTGAACCTGCGGAACCACGGATTCTCGACGACGGCGCTGCTGGACATGCGGGGTGCGACCTCTCTCCGTGACGGACTCTGCCGGCCTCAGTCTGGCAGTGCCGGGGGCGGCCGCGGGCCGATCCGGCGATCATGGTCCCCGGGTAGGCCGATTCTCGCCCGTCGCGGGCCCGCTCGCGGCCGGTGGCCGGGCGGCCCCGCCTGCGGCACCCGGCCGGCCGGGCCCGCCCGCGGCCGACGGTCAGCCCGCTCCGAAGCGCACCGTCTCGGCGCGGGCGCGGGAGACGGCGTCCAGCAGCAGCACGGACGAGGCCTCCGGCGTCGGCATCGGGCCGCCGGAGCGCACGTGCCGGGTGAAGGCGGCCAACAGCCCCTCCAGGCCGCGCCGGTGGCGGGCGAAGACCCTGGCGGAGGCATGCCGGCCGCGGGCCCGCTGACCGTCCAGCGCGGTGGCGGCGCCGACGTCGAGCAGCACCAGGTGCAGTTCGCGGCCCTGCCGGCCCGCCTCCCGGGCAAGCCAGCGCCGCATCCAGGCCCGGCTGCCGCAGTCGTGCACCAGCAGCGGACCCCCGCCGCGCACCGAGGAGCGCAGCAGCCGGAAGTGCTCCAGCCGGGCCCACGGCCGGTACACCGCGTAGGGCAGGGCGGCGGGCATCACCGCCTCGCAGGCCTCGTGCACCGTCCGCGGGTCCACCACCCGGACCGCCGCCCCGGACCAGCGGCGCAGCAGCGTGCTCTTCCCGGCCCCGGGCAGCCCGGACACCACCACGACGGCGTCGGCCGGGTAGGCGGTGACGAAGCCCGCCCCGGCCTCGCCCCGCAGATCGACCACTCCGTACGGCGCCACGACCGCGTCCACCCTGCCGCCCACCAGCCCGAGCCCCCGTTCACGTCCGAGCGGGAACCCTAACAACAACCCCGCCCCCGGCCACGGCCCGCCCCCGCCCGCGCGCCGGTGCCGGTGGGGCCCCGGTCGACCGCAGTGCATCCGTGGGGCCGGACATCCACTAGGCTGACACGCCGTCAGACAGGAGGGCGGGCCATGGCGGAGGCGGCTCCGACGTACACCGCGCTGGTGCTGGACGGGCTGGCGCGCGATCCCGGCCGGGTGGCGATCCGGTCCGGGGACGGGGCGTGGAGCGCGCAGCAGTGCCTGGACCTGGTCCACCGCGCCGCACGGGCACTGGAGCGGGCCGGGCTCGGGCGCGGGGACGGGGTGACGGTGCTGGCCGGGAACCGGCCGGAGGCGCTGCTGGTGCGGCTGGCCGCGAACCTGCTGGGCTGCCGGGTCGCGATGCCGTTCCCGGACGGGCCGGTCGCGGAGCAGGTGGCGCTGGCGGAGTTCGCCGGGACCTCCGCGCTGGTCTTCGACCCGGTCCGGTGCGCGGCGGCGGCCGAAGGGATCGCCCGGGCCGTGCCCTCGGCCGCTCTGCTCTCCCTGGGCCCGGCGCCGCTCGGGCTCGGCACGGACCTGCTGGACCTCGCCGCGGCCTGCTCCCCCGCCCCGTTCGAACCCCGTTACCGGCCCGAGGACGTGATGGCGGTGCGGTTCACCGGCGGCACCACCGGGCGTCCGAAGGGGGTGCTGCGCCGCTTCGCCCGTCCGCCGCGCCCACGGCTGCTGTCCGGGTCGGTGTTCCTGCTGTGCACTCCGCTCTGCCACGGCGGCGGCACCACGGCGGATCTGGCGCTGGCCGCGGGCGGCACGGTGGTGATGCAGGACGGCTTCGACGCGGGGGCCGTGCTGGCGGCGGTCGAGCGGGACCGGGTGTCCCGGATGTACCTGCCGCCGCACCTGTTGTACCGGTTGCTGGACCACCCGCTGCTGCCCACCACCGACACCGGCAGCCTGCGCCGGGTCGGCTACACCGGCTGCGCGGCCTCGCCGCGGCGCCTCGCCGAGGCGACCCGGCGACTGGGCCGGGTGCTGCACCAGACCTACAGTCTGACGGAGTGCGGGCCGGTCGCCCGGCTGGGCCCGGACGAGCACCTGGCACCGCGGCTGCTGACCACCGCCGGCCGGCCGTACCCGGACACCGGGCTGCGCGTCCTGGACGAGGACGGCGCCGAGCTGCCGCCGGACCGGACCGGGGAGATCTGCGTCCGCACGCCGACCGCCATGGCGGGCTACTGGCGCGACCCGGAGCTGACCGAGCGGGTGTTCAGGGACGGCTGGCTGCACACCGGCGACCTGGGCAGCCTGGACACGGCCGGCTATCTGACGGTGGCGGGGAGGCGGAACCCGATGGCGATCATCGAGGGGCACAATGTGTTCCCCCGCGAGATCGAGGAGCCGCTGCGCACCCACCCGGAGGTCCGGGAGGCCGTGATGTTCACGACCACCGACCCGGACCGCCTGGAGCGGGTGCACGCCGCCGTCGCCCTCGCCCCCGGCTCGCGGCTGACGGCCGAGCAGCTGCACCGGTGGTGCCGGGCGCGCGGCCTCGGCCGATGCGCCCCCGACACACTCCTGCTGCTGCCCGCGATCCCGCTGAACGGGCTCGGGAAGCCGGACCTCGTCGCCCTGCGGGCCCAGATAGACGGCGGCACCGGACGGGCGGCCGCCACCGTGGGGGCGCGCGACGGGGTCTGACACGCCCTGAAAGTGCTTCGAGCGCCCACGTGGGCGACCTCTTGTGCACCATCCGGCGGGAAGAACCGTCCGTGGGCACTCGACCGTGCGGCCCGGCCTGCCGATACATCCCCGGCGGCGTCGTGCAGGTCAGTGCGGGCCGCACCGTCCCCCAGGAGGCACTACCTTGACCTGGCTACGCGTCCTGACCGCGCTGGGCATCCTCGCCGTGGCGGCCAGTGCCCTGATCGTCTTCGCCCTCTGCACCGCCACCTCACGCGGCGATCGCGCCGCGCAGGAGGCACCGCCCGACCTCCGTACCGAGGCCGAGGGCAGCGGCCTCTTCCAGCGGATGGGCGGCGACGGCTGACCGTCCCGGGAGGCGGCGACCGCCTCCCGGGACCGGCGCGCTCCGGGCGGATGTGTTCCGGGCGGGTGTGTTCCGGGCAGTGCGCGCTCCGGTCAGCAACGCGCCCCGGGTGGGCGCGCTCCGATCAGTGCGCGCCCCCGGCCTGCAACGCGCTCCCGGGTCAGTGCCCGGCGATGTCGTCCGGCCGGACCTCGATGTGGTCGGCCGCGAGGTCGACCGCCACCCGGTGCTCCATGCCGAGCGACTCCAGGAACTTGACCGGCAGCTGCACCCGGCCGCTGCGGTCCAGCATCACGTACTCGCGCTCGTTCACGGACTCCTCGCCGTGCTCGTCCGTCACGGTGCGGCGCAGCACCTCGCTGGCGGTCCGCCCGTCCCGGATCGCGACCGTGCGGCGGACCTCGCCCGCGACCATCGGGTCGTGGGTGACGATCACGACGGTGGCGCCCAGTTCGCGGTTGACGGTGCGGAAGGACTCGAAGATGATCCCGGCCGTCTCCGAGTCCAGCTCGCCGGTGGGCTCGTCGGCGAGCAGCACCGGCGGGTTGTTGGCCATCGCCACCGCGATCGCCACCCGCTGCTGCTGGCCGCCGGAGAGCTCGTTGGGCTTGCGGTGGGCGAGCTCGCCGATCTCCAGCGCCTCCATCAGCTCGGCCACCCGGACCGCCTGCTGCTTCGCCCCGCCGGCGCCGGAACGGCGGCCGCGCAGCTGCATCGGCAGCGCGATGTTCTCGGCGGCGGTGAGGAAGGGCAGCAGGTTGCGGGCGGTCTGCTGCCAGATGAATCCGACCACCTCGCGCCGGTAGCGCAGCCGCTCCTTGACCGACATCTCCAGCAGGTCGCAGCCGGCCACGGTGGCGGTGCCGGCGGTCGGCACGTCCAGCCCGGCGAGGATGGTCAGCAGGGTGGACTTGCCACTGCCCGAGGCGCCGACCAGGGCGACCAGATCGCCCTGGCGAATGGTCAGTTCCAGGCCCTGGAGCGCCTGGACCTCGACCCCCTCCGCGCTGAAGATCCGGACCAGCCGGTCGCAGACGATGGCCGATCCCTCGCCGTACGCCTTGGGCGAGGCGGCGGCGAGGGCCCGCTGCTGGAGCTCCTGGAGGCTGGGGGCCTCGACGACCGTCCGCTCCTGGGGAGTGCTCATCACCGCTCGTCTCCTGTCTCGACTGTCTGCTTCATCGCACCGCTCTCCACTGTCCCGGCGACCCGCGCCGCTGTCACGGCCCGTTCACCGCTCCCGGCCGCCGGTCGCGGCCTTCCCGCCGCGCCGCCGGCCGCCACTGTCTCCGGCCGCACGGCCGCGCTCGCGGCCGCCGCCGTTCCCGGCCTCATTGCCGCTCCCCCGCGCGCAGTTCGGTGGCGATCTGGCGCCGGCCGGCGACCAGCGTCTCCACCACCACACCGAGGCAGACCACCAGGGTCAGACCGACGGTGGGCAGCAGCACCGGCATCACCGCCGGGGCCAGAGTCTCTGCGACCTTGGCTCCGACCAGGGCCGAGAGGTCGAAGGCGCCCCCGAGCAGGGCGACCGCGGCCAGGGCGACCAGGCCGCCGCCGACGGCCGCCGCCAGGGTCTGCGGCAGCGACTCGGCGACGATCAGTGCCAGGCCCTGCCTGGGCCGCAGGCCCATGGTGCGCAGCCGGGCGAGCACCGCCGTGCGGTCCGGCGCGGCCCGCAGCAGCGTCAGCAGCACGGCCAGCAGGGCGAACCCGGCGGCCGCGAAGCCCGAGTACCAGAACAGCCGTCCGGCCGCGTGCTGCACCGGGTCGGCGGCCAGCTCGGCGATCTTGTCGCGGCTGCTGTGCACCGCGTAGCCGGGAGGCAGGCCACCGGAGGTCTTTCCCGCCGCCTTGGCCTCTTCGTTGACCAGTTTGGCGTGCTTCCCCAGATTCGCGCCGCCGCCGATTCCGCTCTCGATCAGCAGGGCGCGGACCCGGACCGGGTCGACGTCGCCGACCGCGAACCACTTGTTCACCTTGGTCGCCCGCTTGAGCTCCGGCAGGTGCTCCGTCGCGGGGCCGACCGGCACCACGACGAACGGCTTGCCGGGGTCCGGCAGGGCGGGCGTGGCGGTGACGACCCCGGCGACGGTGGTGGCCATCTGGCTGCCGCCGGGCGTGCGCACCTGCGGCGCGCCCGTGGCCAGTCGCTCGGCCAGGTCCCGGCTGAACAGCGCGGGCACCGGGCTGTCCTTGCCGCCCGGAGCGGCGGCCAGCCCGGCCGGGTCGTACTGGCCGACCCCGGCCGTACGGGAGATCTCCGCGTAGGCCTCGGGCTCGACCACCACCAGGATGGCGTCGGTGGTGCCCCGGTCGCCGCCGATGAAGGTGGCCCGCTCCTCGATCCAGGCGCCGGTCGCGGCCCGGACGCCGGGCAGTTCGCCGGCCGCCTTGGTGAAGGCCTCCGGCAGGGTCGCGTAGACCGGGACGCTGACGGACACGTCGCCACCGGTGGTGATCCGCGCGGCACGGGTGCGGGACTGGTCCACCGCGGTGAGCACGGTGGCGCCGAAGCCGGTGGCCGTGACGGCGATCAGCAGGGCCAGCAGCGGCAGTGCGGAGGGCCGGCGGCGCCCCGAGTTGTCGCGGGCCGCCCGGACCAGACCGAGGAAGCCGACGAGTCCGCGGCCGCGGCCGGCCAGTGCCGCCAGCCAGCCGACCACGACCGGCTCGATCCGGGCCAGCAGCAGCCCGCCGGAGACGGCGAGCAGCAGCGGGGCGGCCACCAGCAGCGGGTCCACCGCACTGCCCGGGTGGCCGACGCCGCGACGGCGGACCTCGGCCACGGCGGCGGCGGTGACGGCCAGCACGGCGAGCTCGCCGATCACCCGGCGCCAGCCGCCAGCCGCCCGCGGACGCGCCCAGAGCAGCGCGGCCCGGGCCGGGAAGGCCAGGATCGCGAACAGGGTCACGGCGAGTGCGAGCACCACCGAGTTGCCCCAGCGCGACGTGGGCAGCAGCACCAGCGCGAGGGCCGTGCCGAGCACGGCGGCCGGCAGCACCGTCACCGCGCCCTCGGCGAGCAGCCGCAGCAGCACTGCGCCGCGCGAGCCGCCGCGGGCCTGGAGCAAGCGGATCTCGGCGGTGCGCCGGTCCGTGCTGAGCGCCGCGGCCAGACAGAGCACCACGACCGCGACGCCGGCGACCCCGGCGGGCCCAATGGCGCCCAGCGGACCGGCGGCCTGGTAGCGGTCGGCGGCCCGGGCGAGGACGTCCGGCATCAGCGAGGTGGCGTGCAGGTCGGCCCGGAGGGTCGAGTCGACCAGTGCGGTCATGCCGGGGCCGGCCATGTACGAGGCGAGTGTCGCGCGGGTCCGGTCGAGCTGGTCGGCGTGCAGTGCGTCGGGGTCGACGGGCAGCCGCCAGAAGTTCTGGCCGCTCGAACCCCAGCGGGCCAGCGCGGTCAGGCTGCCGCCGTCGACGAAGCCGCTGGTCCAGTACCAGGCGTCATCGCCCTTGAGGCCCAGGCAGGCCCTGGCCGGACAGCCGAGCCCCTCCCAGAACGGGTCCTGGGGATCGTTGACCCGGTAGAGGCCGACCACGGTGCTGCGCAGCACGACGGGTCCGTCGGTGCCGCTCTCGATGACGTCGCCGACCTTGATGTTGACGGCCTCGGCGGCCTGCTGGCTCAGCACGATCGGCAGCGGGCCGTCGGCCGGGGCGGGGCCCGGCCAGGTGCCCGCGGTCAGGGTCGCCCGGTCGGCGAGTCCGTGCAGGTAGTACAGGCCGAGCGCCGGGGTGGCTCTTTCGGAGAGCCGGGTGTACTCCGGGTTGAACATCTGACGCCCGGTCTTGACCCGGGTGCCGTACGCCTGGGCCGACGAGCCCAGCGGGAGGTCCCGTCCGATCCGCTCGCCCAGCTTCCCCTGGATGGCGTCCAGGTCCGCCCCGGTGTCCGCGCGGCCCGTTTCGGCGGTGAACTCCAGGTTGGTGACGCCGGTGCCCAGGCTTCGGGTGAACTCCTGGAGCGCGGTGTCCGCGCTCCGGTCCGCGACGCGCGGGAAGGCCGCCGCCAGGAACACGGTGACGAAGGCGAGGGCCGCCGTGAGCAGCGCGGCCAGCGGCATCGCGCGCAGCCGGGTGCGGACCCAGGGCGCGGGCCGGTGGGCGCGCCCGGGCCCGGACGCGGGCCCCGGCGCGGGGGTGGGCACGGTGGTGCCGGCCTTGGTGGTCACATCTCCTCCACGTGGCGCAGCCGGGAAGCCACGTCTCGACGCCGGCGCCCGAGCAGGAAGGCCGACAGCAGCGGAACGGCGGCGATCGCGGCCGCGAACAGCAGCGCCTGACCGTACGGCAGCTCGACGAGGGCCTCTGGCACCGGGCGGCGGGCGGCCGGGGTCAGCACCACGAAGGGCACGATCAGCCGGACGAGCAGGGCGCCCAGGGCGAGGCCGACGATCCCGCCGAGGCCGACCAGCACCGCGTTCTCGGCGGCGACGGTGCGGGTGACCTGCTTGCGCGGGGCGCCCAGGGCGAGCAGCAGCGCGGAGTCCCGGGAGCGCTCGTGGGCGGAGCCGGCCACCGCGGCGGCGAAGCCGATCGCGGCGAGCACGGCGGTGACGATCGCGATGGCCATCAGCGCGCTCTGCGGGGCGGCGCCGACCGGGTCGCCGAGGAGCCCGTCGGCGACCTCGTCGTAGAGCGCGAGGTCCTGGCTTCCGGGGGCGGCGCGCAGGGCGGCGGCGGCCTCGGCCGGGGCGCGGTCGCCCGGCCCGGTGGCGGGCAGCCACCACTCGGTGCGGGTCGGCAGGTTGCGGTCCTGGGCGGACAGCATCCGGGCGGCCGAGTCGAGGTCCATCACCAGCGCCCGCCGGCCGGCCACCGGCATCGCCTCGATCGCGCCGGTCACCTTCACCGGGACGACGACCCCGCTGAGCGGCACCTGGAGGGTGTCGCCGACCGAGGCCCCGACGGCCTTCAGGTAGTCGCGGGTGGCGACGCCGTTGACGGCGGCGGGCTGGGCCGGCCCGGTCGGGAGCAGCACGGCGCGCACGGAGTCGCCGATGCCGCGGGCGGAGTGGTAGCGGACCGTGAACAGGTTGTCGGCGGCGGCCGCTCCGGAGTCGAGCGCGGCCACCGGCGTGCTGTCCGAGGGGTTGCGGGAGGCCGGGGGCTTGAGGTTCCAGCCGGTGCCGGCCGGCACCGGGACGGCGGTGGAGGGTCCGTCGGCGGTCTCCGCGACGGCCAGGTTCCGCACCACGACATCTCCGTCGCTGCGGTCGCTGAAGGCGACGGTGGCGCCGACCACGGTCAGCGGGGCGGCGACCGAGCCCACCGGGGCGTCGACCAGCGCGTCGAGCCGGATCGAGGAACGGACATCGCCCTTCAGCGGGAGATCGCCGAACGGGACCTTGTGGACCAGGCCGAAGCGGTCGCGCAGCAGCAGCCGGACCTCGGGGTGGACCGCACTGCTGATCCACTTGGCCTGGTCCTGCTGGCTCACCGCGATGTCGGCGTCGATCCGCAGCGGGGAGCCGGGCAGCGGGATGCCGACGGGGGCGGGGGCCGTGAGCGTGCCGAAGACCTCCTTGCCGGTGTGGCCGTCGAGCAGGTCGGAGCGGACCGGGACACGGTCGGCGAAGGCGGCGGCGTCCACGGCCAGCAACTGGCCGGCGCCGCCCGGCAGCGGCTGCTCGTCGCGCACCACCGCGACCAGCCGGTCGCCGCCGGGCAGGCTGCCGTAGCGGCCGCCCTGGCCCATCGGCGCGTTGTGCGAACCGGAGATGCGCAGGCCTCCGCCGGTGGCGAAGGCGGCCTGGTCGCGCTGGGAGGAGGTCCAGGTGGCGTGCTGACCGAGCGCCAGGACACCGGTGGCCACGGCCATGACGAGCAGCAGGACGGGTCCCGTGGCGCGGCCGGGCCGGCGGGCCAGCTGCCAGCCGACCATGGCGGGCCCGAGGCCGCGGCCGCGGGCCGCCGCGCGGGCGCCGAGCCGGGCGACGAGCGGGAGCAGCCGCAGCACCACCAGGGTCCCGGCGCACAGTGCCAGGGTCGGGGTGGCGACCAGCAGCAGGTCCACGTCGAGCCGGCCGGTGGAGTCGGGGGACAGCCCGCCACCGTACTGGTCGAGCTGCTGGTAGGCGAGCACGGCCAGGGCGAGCACGGCGAGGTCGCCGCCATTGCGGGCGACGCCGGAGACCACGGCCTGACGGCGTCCGGCCCGGCGGCGCAGCGCGGCACCGACGCCGCGCACCACGCTGGGCACGGTGGCCAGCAGGATGCAGGCGAACGCGCAGATCACGGCGACCGGCCAGAGCGACCAGCTGATGCCGGTGTCCAGGGCGACCTGGCGGGAACTGCCGAGGCCGGCCAGCGCGCGGACCAGGAACGGGGTCAGCAGTGGAGCGAAGACCGCTGCGGGCAGGGCCAGCAGCAGCGATTCCAGGGCGGTGAAGGAACCGAGCCTGAAGGCCGAGGCGCCGCGCGCGGCGAGGATCTCGTTCTCGGACTCCTGCCGCGCGGCGATCAGGTGGACGACCAGCAGCAGGGCCGCCGCGGCGAGCACCGCCAGCTGGAGGGCGCCGATCAGCAGGGTGGACCGGGCGACCACCATGCTGTCGGACAGCTCGTGCATGATGTCCGGCAGGTCGGTGGTCGCGCCGAGCGAGGCGGTGCCGCGCAGTTCCTCGGAGAGGTGCTGGGCGCGGTTGCCGACAGCCTGCGCGGTGGCCCGGTCGGCGCCGGAGAAGTCGGCGTCCAGCGACCAGCCGACGCCGCCCTGGACCAGGCCGGCCGTGGCGAAGGCGCTCCGGTCGACCATCATCGGGCCGAAGGTGGTGAAGCCGCCGACCTCGATCTCGTGGCCGCCGACCGGGTCGATCCGCCAGTACGGGGCGGTCGGGTCGGTGGCCCGGTAGACGCCGGTGATCCGGACGGTCAGCGGCTTGCCGTCGTTCCGGTCGACGAGCCTGACCTCGGCGGGCAGGGCCGACTCGGTCAGCCCGAGCCGGCGCAGCAGGCTCTGCGGGACGGCGGCCTCCGGGGCGGCGGACTGCACCGGTCCGGTGGCGGCACCCGGCCAGGCGCCGGCCACCAGTTGGAGCCGGCCGCGGTCCAGGTCGGCGAGGACCGTGAGGTCGAGCGGGGCGCCGGGGGCGCTGCCCGCGCCGCTGCCGGTCGCGGGCGTGCCGGTCGCGGGCGTGCCGGTCGCGGGCGTGCCGTCAGCAGCGGCGCCGGAGACCGGCAGGCTGTAGGAACGGCTGCGCGTCAGGCTGTCGGTGTGGACGGGCAGGTCTCCGAAGAGCTTCTGCCGGTAGGCGGCGAGCGCCGCCTCGTCCTTGGACCGCTGGTCGAGCCCGTGCTCACCGGTCACCGCCACCGTGGTCCGGGCGTGACCGGACCCTTGGAGCGCCTGCCGCAGGCCGGCCTCACCGACGCTGCTGTTGAAGGCCACCAAGGCGGTCAGCACAGACGTGGTGATCAGCACCGCAAACAGGACAGCGGCAGCCAGCGGCACTCGCCCGCGCAGTCGGCGCACGACGAAGCCGAGCATCAAGTTCCTCCCCCGGATCTACGTCCCCGGTTGCATCCCCGGGCCCCGCTCATCGATCCGGCCCGAGTACAAATCGGCCACAGACGGACACATCGCGAGCACACCGGCGCATTGACCACCGGCAATCGGTCGCCGGATAGCGGACGATGCTGTCAGATTCGATCCAGGAACGGAAGGGACTTGCGCGAATCAAGTAACCAGTGAGCAAATTCCTTTCATTGATAGCATCCCGGCCGGGGATGCCCCCACTTGAATGCCATGAACACTTCACAACTCCGGCTTCGGCGCGCCCTTTTGACCCGGGACGCCCTCTTCTCGGATTCCCGCCCGGGAAGGTGAACCACCGGAGCAGACATATCCGTAGACCCGGACGGGACCCGGCTACAACCGGGCCGCCACGCCCACAGGGGGGACGCCGCATGACGCAGCATCAGGCCGCCACCGCCGACACCGCCACCACCACCGCCCAGCCGATGGTGGCCGTGACCGATCTCCGCCGCAGCTTCGGCACCGGCGAGCGGACCGTGCACGCCCTGCGCGGCGTGTCGTTCACCGTCGGCCGCGGAGAACTGGCCGCACTCAAGGGCCGGTCCGGCTCCGGCAAGACCACCCTGCTCAACCTGGTCGGCGGCCTGGACACGCCGACCGGCGGCAGCATCGCGCTGGACGGCATCGACCTCGCCGGGCTGGACGAGGACGGTCGGCTCGCCCTGCGGCGGGAGCGGATCGGCTTCGTCTTCCAGTCCTTCGGGCTGATCCCGATGCTCACCGCCGCCGAGAACGTCGGCGTGCCCATGCGACTGCGCAAGGCCCCGGCCGCCGAACGCGAGGAGCGCGCCCACACCCTGCTCGCCCTGGTCGGGCTGGCCGACCACGCCAACCAGCGCCCCGGCGAGCTCTCCGGCGGCCAGCAGCAGCGCGTCGCCATCGCCCGTGCGCTGGCCAACGAGCCCAGCCTGATCATCGCCGACGAGCCCACCGGTCAGCTGGACTCCGAGACCGGCCGCTCGATCATGGAGCTGCTGCGCGCGGTGGTGCGCAGCGAGGGCGTCACGGTGCTGGTCGCCACCCACGACCCGACGCTGATGGGGCTCGCCGACCGGGTGATCGAGGTCCGGGACGGACGGATCGTCGAGGAGGAGACGGAGCGGGCTGCCTAGCGGAGCGGGCCCGGGGTCGTGTCACAGGCGTGGGGATGCGGGGCGCCTCCCCACGCCTCCGGGGCACCGGGGTTCGGGCACCGGAGTTCGGGCTCAGGGCTCACTGCTCTGGGCTCACTGCTCAGGACTCGGCCGGGATGATGGATTGGGCGTGGTGGAACACCTCCTCCCCGTCCCAGTGGGCCTTGATGCGCTGCAGCCGTGGATAGTTGCCCTTGTAATAGAGGCGCGGGTAGGCAGGATCGGGCTGGTCGGCGGTGCCCAGGTCGTTGTCCGGGTAGTTGACGTAGGCGCCGTCCGTCGCGGTGTCGACCTCCGGGACCCCGCCCGTCCCCCGGTAGACGTCGCGGTACAGCCCGCTCAGATAGGCCAGGTGCTTCTCGTCCTCGGCCGGGTCCGTCCAGTACGTCTGGTACTGCAGCTTCATGATCGAGTCGCGCTGCGGGACGGCCGTCTCCTCGGGACGGCGGGTGTTGATCCGGCAACCGTAGGAGTCGATCTGGACCAGCGTGTTCGAGAGGTCCGCCCCCTCGACGTCGCGCATCAGCCAGTCCCGGAAGGCGGCGATCTGCTCCGGCGCGAACGGCTCCCGGTGGTAGGCCGACTTGTACTTGCCGCGCTGGTTGTCGCCCGAGGGGTTGAGCGTCATGGTCGCCTGGAACCAGGGCATCTGGCGCCGCTTGTCCGGGTAGGGCAGGAACAGCCCGCCGGCCGCCCGGGTCTGCACCGTCGATCGCGTCGTCATCCCCTGTTCGACCGCCGCCACGAACGCGTCGAGCGGGCCCGGGTCCTCGCCGTCCCACTGGCTGAACAGGACGACGTTCCCGTTGGAGTGGTGGGTGAGCTTGAGGATCGCGAACAGCCCCTGGTACACCGGCTCCCGCGGGCCGCTGTGCTCGGCCATGAAGGCGCCGAAGTTGGCCACCAGAGTCTCGAAGTCCTCTGGCCGGGCGAGCAGTTCGGCCCAGGGCCAGGCCACGCTGCTCAGCCAGACCCGGGGCGGCGGCCGGGGTACGTCCGAGGCGAAGTGGTACCGGAGCACCACCCCGAAGTTTCCGCCCCCGCCACCGGTGTGGGCCCAGAAGAGGTCCTGCTCGGGCGAGCCCTGCGCGTCCTCGCGGTGCGCCTGCGTCACCACCGCGCGGCCGCCCCGGACGGTGACCACGTCGACCTGGACGAGGTGGTCGACGGTGAGCCCGTGCCGTCGGGAGAGCAGGCCGTACCCGCCGCCGCAGATGTGCCCGCCCGCGCCGACCGAGTAGCAGGACCCGGCGGGCAGGGCGACGGCGTACTCGCGGAACAGCGTGGTGCAGACGTCCCAGTTGGTCGCGCCGCCCTCGACGCCGTACGTGGGCCGGCCGAACTTGTCGGTCGAGGCGGCGACGCCGCGCATCGTGCTGAGGTCGAGGATGACGCCCCCGTCGTTGTCGACGAAACCCTCGTAGCAGTGCCCGCCGCCGCGGACCGTCGGCCGTAGCCCGGCGTCCAGCGCGCGGTTCAGCTCGGCGACCGCGTCCGCCTCGTTGCCCACCAGCCGGATGTACGCGGGGGTGCTGCTCCACCGCTGGTTGAAGCCCTGGGCGAGGGTCCGGTAGCGGGGATCGCCCGGCAGCACCGACCGCCCCCGCGGCAGCTCCCGGTGCGCGCCCCCGGCCGCTGCCGCGCCCGTGGAACCGGCGGTGATCCCGGCGGCCGCCGCACCGGCACCGCCCAGGAAACCCCGCCGGGAGAATTCGTCCTGCATGGCCCGCCCTCACTTTCCCGAGTTCGAGAGAAGCCGGCGGCCCGCACGCTAACACGGATGCCCGGGCGCGGGAATTGGTTATTGAATAGTGTGACAGTACGTCATTTTCCGTACCCCTTACCGGCTGTGACCTTCACGGTCGCACCGGAACGCGATTGTCAGTGGCATGGGCTACGGTCGCCGACGACTCGCAGGAATCCGCTCCACCGGAGGTTCGATGACGATCCACTGCCTCATTCCCCAGGCCTTTCGGGCGCTCCGGGAAATCGCCCGTAAAGCACGATCGTGGTGGCCGGCAGCACCGCCGACCACCACGACCGTCAACTCCTCCCCCGGGTCACCGGGGGCCGTTCCGTCAGACCGCCGGGAAGATCTCCGCGTCCGGCTTCAGCAGCTGGCCGGCGGCCGGCGCGGTGCCGTCCACCAGGTAGCGGGTGACCAGCTTGTTCAGCGCCTGGCTGCGGCCCACGGCGCAGTGCTCGATCGAGTCGACGCTGACCAGCACCGCGTTGCTCAGCTCCTGCTGCATCCGCTGGGCGAACTTGTACTGGGTGGCCGGGTCGTAGAGGTTGCCGATCACCATCACGGTGTTGGAGGTCTTCTTGTTCCACGGGCCGGTGAAGCGCTCGGCGTCCCGGGCCGGGGCCGGCCAGCTCGCGCACGCCGGCGCGTCGAAGGCCTGGTAGCGACCGAAGGTCGGCATGTCCTTCTCCCAGGCCTTCGCCGCGTTCGCGAACACCCGGTCGTTGGAGGGGTACGGCTTGTCCTGGCAGTTGACGGCCAGGTAGGAGTCGTCCGCGGTGTACTCGGAGTCGACCGGGGCCTCCCGCAGGGCCGCCCGCGGGACCTCCACCGAAAGCAGGTTGGCGTCCTCGTCCGAAACGTTCGCCTGCGGGGCCAGCAGGGCGGTCGCGGCCGGCTTCTGGAACACCTGGTAGGTCGCCTGGAGCGACTTGGCCAGCGGGGCGAGCTTGGCCTGCGAGTACAGGGCGCTGGCCACCTCCCCGGTGAAGGTGCTCAGGGTCACCTTGGAGCCGTTCGGCAGCGTGATCGGGCTGGTCCGCAGGTGGTCGCGGAGCTGGTCGAACTTGGCCCGGGTGTCGCCGTCGCCGAAGGCGCAGCGCGGGGCGCCGGCGGCCTGGCAGCGCTTGAGGAACTCGTCCAGGGCGATCTCGAAGCCGTTCGCCCGCTGGCGGTCGTACTCCAGGCCGTTGTGCAGGCGCAGGTCCGGGTCGACGTTGCCGTCGACGATGATCGCGCGCACCTTGTTCGGGTACATGTTGGCGTACGTCGAACCGATCAGGGTGCCGTAGGAGAACCCGGCGAAGGTGAGCTGGGAGTCACCGACGGCGCGGCGCATCCGGTCCAGGTCGCGCACCACGTTGATGGTCGACATGTGCTCGATCAGGGGGCCGGCGTTCTTGCTGCAGGCGTCGGTGTAGTCCTGATCCGCGTCGAGCGTCTCGTTGATCTCGGCCTTGGTGACCGGCACGCCGACCATGCGGTTGGTGACCGCGTCGGCGTCCTCCTGGGTCTTGAAGCACTTGAGCGGGTTGCTCCGGGCCACACCGCGCGGGTCGAAGCCGACCAGGTCGAACTTCGACTGCACCTCGGCACCGAAGCGGGCGGTCGTCGCCCACAGGTAACCACTGCCGCCCGGGCCGCCGGGGTTGAGGAACAGCGAGCCGATCCGCTTCGACGGGTCGCTCGCCCGCCGCCGCATCATGGCGATGCCGACCTTCTCACCCTTCGGGTTGTCGTAGTCCAGCGGCACGGGGTAAACGGCGCAGTCGTAGATGCCGGGGTCCGGCTTGGTCGGGTCGGGGTTGCACGGCGTCCAGGCGACAGGGTCGACCTTCGCCTCGGCCAGACCCGGGGCCTGGTCGATGGGCGCCGCCGACGCGGCGACGGCGGTGCCGGTGACAAGTGCGAGAGCGCAGGTGACCGCTCCGGCCAGCGTGGATATGCGGGACAAGGAACCTCCTCCGTACTGAAAGGGCGGCCCCAGCCTGTCAGCCGGAGATCTCCGTGGGAAGACCTTAGAGCGGCGTAAATCATCCACCCGACACAGAACGCTTCGCGAAATATTCTGTGAATGAACCAACTTGACGGTTGATTGACCTGATGCCTTGTCACTCGAAGTCGTCGGTCGGCCTGGGTTCGGCGGGACCGGGCAGAGCCTCGGATACCCCGGGCGACCACCTCCCTCGGAGCGCCGCTATTGTGCGACCGGCCGCGACGGGCCCTCCGGGATCCACGCCCTGCGGAACCCTCCGTACTCCACGTCCTCGTTGAGCCTGCGGACCATCACGGCGACAAGCTGCACGACACCCTCCCCAGAGACTTCTTGCAGCGCAAGAAGCTGACGTCGAGTGTGGTTCTCTTGCACTGCAAGACTCGCCAGGGCCCGGGCCGCACAGCCCCGGTGGAGCCCATTGGGGTGAAGGAGGAACCGATGCCGACCCGGCGTACCCGCCCACGGACGGGGCTGACCCGCGAGAAGGTCATCGACGCCGCACTCGCCTACGTGGACGAACACGGCCTCGCCGCGCTCTCCAACCGCAAGCTCGGTGCGGCGCTCGGTGTCGAGGGGATGACGCTCTACTACTACGTCCCCAGCAGGGCCGCCCTGCTCGACGGCATGGTGGAGCGCCTGCTGGAGCTGTCGGCGGGAAGCCTGTTCGGCGAGCCCGACGGCCCGTGGACGGAGGCGGTCCGGGACTTCGCCGTCGAGCTGCGCCGACTGCTGCTCGACCATCCGGCCATACTCACCGTGCTGGCCACCCGCCCGGTCGCCACGCCGGTCGCCCTCGCCCTGCTGGAGCGCGGCATCGCCGTGCTCCACGCGGACGGCGTCCCACTCGGCGACGCGCTCGACGTACTCAACTCCGTCGTCCGGTGGACCATCGGGCACACGCTGGGCGAGGCCGGCGAGACGCCCCATCACGCGTGCACCGAGCCCCGGCCCGAACAGTTCGCCGCCCTGGACCGGGAGGCCTACCCCCACCTCGCGCAGGCCTTCACCACCGGAGAAGGGCTCGACTCCGAGCAGTGCTTCCATCGCACGCTGCGCATCCTGCTCGCCGGCTACGCCTCCGAGCTGAGGCACCCGCACGGACCCGATTCCTGATCGGGCGACGGACCGCCGGACGCACTCCCGGCAGCCCCGCCCTGGTCGCGCCGACGAGGCGCGACCAGGGCCGGCGAGGCTCAGCTCGCGACCGCTCCCCGCAGGGCGGCTGCCACCAGCCCCTGGACCGCGTCCGCCCCGGGCTCGCCGCCACCCACCAGGTGCTCGAAGACCAGGCCGTCGATGCAGGCCAGCAGCACGGCCGTCCGCCCGTCGGGGTCGGCCACGCCCTGAGCGGCGAGGAAGTCACGGACGGCGGCACGCCCGGCGTTCTCCCGCGGGACGAGGATCTCGCGCAGCTCGGGATCGCGGACGCTCTCCACCGCGCAGGCGTACCGGGCGAGCGAACGCCGCCGCCCGTCCCCGGACAGGCGGCGCCGCGCCAACTCCGCGATCCCGTCAGACAGCTCCGCCGCCGAACGGACCGGCGCCTGCTCCCCCATGGCGTGCAGTTCGCCCTGATCCAGCTCCACCAGCCGTCGCACCAGCGCGGTGAGCAGGGCCTGCCGGGTCCGCAGGTAGGCCGAGGTGGTCCCGAGCGGCAGCCCGGCCGCCGCGTCGACCGCCCGGTGGGTCAGTCCGCGCACGCCGAGGTCCGCCAGCACGCCGATCGCGGCGTCCGCCAGTACCGTGCGCCGGTCCGGCCGTCCCGCATCGTCCCGCTTCTGGTCCTCGTTTCGCCGCATCCCTCCTTTCTACCGGGGCCGGGTCACCCGCCGCGCACCGCCTCGGTCCGGGCCACCCCTACGACCAAGCGGCCGCGCGGCCGGCCCGCCACCGCGCCACCCACAGCCCCCGCCACTCCGGCCCGCCTCCGTCCACCGACAGCCCCGCAGTACGCTCCTTCTGCAGCTGTAGAAGACGGCACGGCGACACGGGAGGGACCGGGCATGAGCGGCAACAGCGCGGTGGTGGTCGGGGGCGGCATCGGCGGACTGGCGGCCGCCATCGGGCTCCGACTGGCGGGGTGGGACGTGACCGTGGTCGAGCGGGCGGACGTCCTGGAGGATGCGGGTGCCGGCATCTCCCTGGCCGCCAACGGGATGCGCGCGCTCGCGGCCCTGGGGGTCGGCGAGGCGGTCGAGGCGGCCGCCCGCCGCCAGTACACCGGCGGCACCCGGACCCCGGACGGCCGCCGGCTCGCCGCGATGGACGGCGCGGCGCTGGAGCGCGAACTGGGCGCCCCGATCGTCGGGATCCGCCGCGCGGCCCTGCACCGCATCCTGCGCGAGGCGCTGCCCGCCGCCTCCCTGGTCGTCGGCTCCGAGGTGACGGAGGTGGACACGAGCCGGCCGTTCCGGGTCCGGGCCGGCTTCGGCGGCACGACACTGGAGGCCGACCTCCTGGTGGCGGCCGACGGCGTCAACAGCCGTCTCCGGCACCGCCTCTTCCCCGGCCACCCCGGCGCCACCCACAGCGGTTCGACGGTGCTGCGGGCGATCACCGAGCGTCCGGTCGACGGCCTGAAGGCCGACTTCGAGCTGACCTGGGGCCACGGCGCCGAGTTCGGCCACATCGCGTTCCCGGACGGCACCGCCGAGTGGCACGCGGTCCTGAACGCCCCGGCCGGGGTCCGCTACCGGGACCCGCTGACCGAGGTCCGCCGCCGCTTCGCACGCTGGCACGAGCCGATCCCCTCACTGCTGGCCGCGACCCGGCCGGAGGCGGTGCTGCACCATGACGTCAACGAGCTGGCCACGCCGCTGCCGTCCTACGTGTCGGGCCGGATCGCACTGCTCGGCGACGCGGCGCACGCCATGACGCCCCACCTCGGCCAGGGCGCCTGCCAGGCACTGGAGGACGCGGTGACCCTGGCGGCGTTGCTCACCGGGACCCGGACGGTCGAGGGCGCGCTCGCGCGTTACGACGCGGCCCGGCGCCCGCGCAGCCAGGCCGTGGCCCGCGATGCCCGCCGGGCCGGCCGGCTGGGCCAGCAGCTCGCCCACCCGCTGGCGGTCGGCCTGCGCAACGCCGCGGTCCGGCTCACCCCGCCCGGCGCGATGGTCCGGACCGTCCTGCGGCACGCCGACTGGACGCCGCCCAGGATCGCTCCCCGTGCCGCCTAGGCATCAGTCCGTGGTTCGACTTGACCGGGAATCAGGTTAGGCACCATATTACTTCTTGTGACCCAGCAACCCGAGGGTGGCCCCACGGCCCCCAGCCTCGATCAGGCCCGCCGCCAGATCGCCCGCTACGGCCTCGCGGCCGACCCGCAGGCGATCCTGGTCGCGGCCCGGCTGATGGCGGCGGGCGCCAGGATCGGCCAGGCCGGCGAGGTGCACTTCGGCCGATTCGGCCTCTCCACCGGCCGCTACCGGCTGCTGGCGGACCTGGAGGACCACGGCGGCGAGAAGTCGCCCTCCCAGCTCGCGGCGAGTCTCGGCGTCTCCCGGGCGACCGTGACCGGCCTGGTCGACGGCCTGGAGCGGGAGGGCCTGGTGGCCCGCCGGCCGTCCACCGAGGACGGCCGCGGCAACGTGGTGATCCTCACCGCGCGGGGCGCCGACAAGCTGCGGGAGCTGGCCCCCGCGCACTTCGCCCGGATGCAGGCACTGGTCGGGGGCCTCTCCGTCGAGGAGCGCGCCACCTTCCTGGACCTGCTGGCCCGGGTGGTCGCGGGCATGGACGCACTCACCGAGGACTGATCCACCCCCCGGCGGGCCGCCGAATGACGGCCCGCCTCCCTTCAGCCCCAATAGTTAGGCACCTAAGCACAAATACTTAGGCACCTAACCATAAGCGAGAGGAAGAACCGACCCCATGAGCAAGAAGGCCCCGGGCGCTCCCCCGCCCTTCGTCCTGTGGCGCGAGGTCCTGGTCGCCTACGTCATGCCCGCCGCCATGGCCGGGACAGGCGGAGCCGTGACCGGCCAGCCGCAGCTGGTGACCGCCGCGCTCACCACCATCGGCGGCACCTCCGCCCTGGTGGCCGCCGCACTCGGCGCCGTTCTGCGCCGCCGCCCCGTCCGCACCCGGCCCGCCCGGACCCCTCGCCCGCTCGCGGCCGCCGCCCTCGGCCTGGTCGCCGCCGCCCTCGGCCTCGCGGTCGGCCTCGCCGCCGCCCGCTGGCTGCCGCACGTCCCGGCCCTCGCCGACAGCCCCTGGCCGCGCCGGCTGCCGATCGACCTGCCGGTCTCCTCGGCGATCGCCGCCACCATCACCACCTGGCACTGGCGCGGCAGCCGCCCGGCCCGCACGGCGCAGCACCGGCTCCCCGCCGTACCCCAAGCCGGAAACGCGCCCCGACCCGGAGCCGTGTCCCAGCCCGGAGTCGCGTCCCAGCCCGAAACCGCGCTCCACCCCGAAACCGCGCTCCACCCCGGAATCGCACCCCATCCCGAAAGGCAGACGTCATGATCGTCATCATGGGCGCCGGTGGCGCCACCGGCGGCGCCACCCTGCGCAGCCTCGCCGCCCTCGGCGCACCGAGCCGCGCCCTCAGCCGCGACCCCGCCCGGTTGGCCGCCGCCCTCGACGAGCACACGCTCGCCCGGACCGCCACCCTCCCGGCCGACGCCGCCGACCCGGCCTCCCTGCGTACGGCGTTCCGCGGTGCGCACCAGCTCTTCCTCACCATGGCCAACGGCCCGCAGCAGGTCCGGTACGAGCTGAACGCGATCGAGGCCGCGGTGGACTGCGGCGTGGAGCACATCGTCAAGGTCTCCGCGCCCGCCGCCGAGCCGGACTCCCCCGTCGCCGTCTCGCGCGGCCACCACCTGATCGAGGAGCGGCTGCGCTCCTGCGGCATCACCACCACCGTCCTGCGGCCGTACGCGTTCATGCAGAAGCTGCTGCTCCTGGCGCCCGGCATCGCCGCCGCCGGGGTGGTGCACGGCGCGATGGGCCAGGCACGGTGCAACTACGTGGACGCCCGGGACATCGGGGACGCCGCGGCCGAGGTGCTCACCCGTCCCGAGCTGGCCGGCGGCACCTACCCGCTCACCGGCGGGCGGGCCTACAGCTACCCGGAGCTCACCGCACTGCTGGGCGAGCTGCTCGGCCGGCCGGTCCGCTACCTCGACCTGAGCCCGTCCGACCTGCACGCCCACCTGGTCGGCCGGGCCGGGATGCCGCCCTGGCTCGCCACCCACGTGGTGGAGATCCAGCAGCTCGCGGTGGTCCGCAAGGAGACCCCGGACGGCTCCTTCCTCGGCCTCACCGGACGCGCCCCGCGTACCCTGGAGGCCTTCCTCGGTGAGAACCTGCACCGGTTCCGCTGACCACCGGGCAGGACGGCGGGCCGGGCCCGGACCGGAGAAATCGGCCCGGGAGACCCGGCCCGCCACCTCCCGCCACCCGAAGGGAGCAGGAATCGCTGTGGCATGGATCACGGTCGGAAAATCGACCTGACGATCCGTCAATTCCCCTGACGCCCCATCACTTCTACATCAAGAAGCGTCAGTTCTTGACTGACGTTCTGTCAGATTCGGCCATTTGGGCGCCAGTTGGGCCGAGTGTCCGCTCCTTTCCGCTCGCCGCCCCGGGGCTACCATCGGTCAGGTTGTCCGCTCCGGCCCCGGAGTGGGGTCACCCGATCAGGCGGTGCTCCCACCGCCCCAGGGGCCGGGCATCGGTCGGAACGGGGCAAGGACGAGGAGCGCACGGCTGCCATGACAGCTGAACCGAGCCACCCTGAGCAGTACGCCACGCCACCGCAGCAGCCCACCCAGGCCGCACCGCCCGCGCCACCGCAGCCGGACCCGGAACCAGAGCCGCAGCCGGAACCAGAGCCGCAGCCGCAGCAGGCACGCGCCCTGTTCCCCGGCCGCCCGGCCGCCGCCCCGCGCACCCTGGTCGACGTGCTGGACGCCACCGTGCGCGCCCACCCCGACGAGCCCGCCCTGGACGACGGGCACACCGTGCTCAGCTACCGCGCGCTGGCCGCCGAGGTCGAGCAGCTGCGCCGCCGGCTGGGCGCCGCCGGGATCGGCCCGGGCGACCGGGTGGGCGTGCGCGTGCCCTCCGGCACCAACGACCTCTACGTCTCGATCCTCGCGGTGCTCGCCGCCGGCGCCGCCTACGTCCCGGTGGACGCCGAGGACCCGGACGAGCGCGCCGAGCTGGTCTTCGGCGAGGCCGCCGTCGCCGCCGTGCTCGGCGCCGAGCGCGGCCTGGCGACCACCGGCGAGCGCGCTCCCGCCCTGGAACGCCGCCCCACCCCGGCCGACGACGCCTGGATCATCTTCACCTCCGGGTCGACCGGCAAGCCCAAGGGCGTGGCCGTCACCCACCACAACGCCGCCGCCTTCGTGGACGCCGAGGCCGCGCTCTTCCTCCAGGAGGAGCCGATCGGCCCCGGTGACCGGGTGATGGCCGGCCTCTCGGTCGCCTTCGACGCCTCCTGCGAGGAGATGTGGCTGGCCTGGCGGCACGGCGCCTGCCTGGTGCCGGTCCCCCGCTCCCAGGTGCGAAGCGGCGCCGATCTCGGCCCCTGGCTGGCCGAGCAGGAGATCACCGTGGTCTCCACCGTCCCGACCCTGGCCGCGCTGTGGCCGGCCGAGGCGCTCAACGAGGTGCGACTGCTGATCTTCGGCGGCGAGGCCTGCCCGCCCGAGCTGGTACAGCGCCTGGTCACCGAGGGCCGCGAGGTGTGGAACACCTACGGCCCCACCGAGGCCACCGTGGTCGCCTGCGCCGCCCTGCTGACCGGCGAGGGCCCGGTGCGGATCGGCCTGCCGCTGGACGGCTGGGACCTCGCCGTGGTGGACGAGGCCGGTGTGCCGGTCGCCCCCGGCGGCACCGGGCAGCTGGTGATCGGCGGCGTGGGCCTGGCCCGCTACCTCGACCCGGAGAAGGACGCCGAGAAGTACGCGCCGCTGCCCTCGCTGGGCTGGGAGCGCGCCTACCGCAGCGGTGACCTGGTCCAGGCCGACCCGGCCGGCCTGCTCTTCCTCGGCCGCACCGACGAGCAGATCAAGCTGGGCGGCCGCCGGATCGAGCTCGGCGAGGTCGACGCGGCCCTGCAGGCCCTGCCCGGTGTGGCGGGCGCGGCGGCCGCCGTGCGGACCGCGCGCGGCGGCAACCAGCTGCTGGTCGGCTACCTGGTGATCCAGGACGGCTTCGACCGCGAGCAGGCCGTCGAGCGGCTGCGCGCCGAGCTGCCGGCCGCCCTCGTGCCGCTGCTGGCGACCGTCGAGACCCTGCCCACCCGGACCTCCGGCAAGGTCGACCGCAACGCCCTGCCCTGGCCGCTGCCCGAACTGGAGAGTGCCGGCCCGGGCGAGGAGCTGTACGGCACCGAGGCCTGGCTGGCCGAGCAGTGGTCGGAGATCCTCGGCGTCCGGGTCGGCGGCCCGCGCGACGACTTCTTCGCGATCGGCGGCGGCAGCCTGGCCGCCGCACGGCTGACCACCCTGCTGCGCACCCGCTACCCGAGCGCGGCCGTGCTGGACATCTACCAGCACCCGACGCTGCGCAAGCTCGCCCGGCACCTGGAGCGCACCGCCGGCGAGAGCACCGAGGCCCGCACCGTCGCCCTGGTGCCGACCAGGGCCAAGCTGCTCCAGCTGTTCCTGCTGGTCCCGCTGTTCACCGTGGTCGGCCTGCGCTGGACGGTCGCCCTGCTGGCCGCCGGGAACCTCCTCACCCACCTCGGCGACTTCCCGTGGGCCCCCACCGCCTCCTGGTGGTGGGTCGGCGCGGGCGTGCTCGCGCTGTACACCCCGCCGGGGCGGCTGGCCCTCGCGGCGGGCGGCGCACGGCTGCTGCTGCGCGGCGTGCGCCCGGGCAGCCACCCGCGCGGCGGCTCGGTCCACCTGCGGCTGTGGACCGCCGAGCGGCTCACCGAGCTGAGCGGCGCGGACTCGCTGTCCGGCGCCTGGCTGGTGCGCTACGCCCGGGTGCTGGGCGCCAAGGTGGCGCCCGAGGTGGACCTGCACTCGCTGCCGCCGGTCACCGGGATGCTGAAGCTGGGTCGCGGCTGCGCGGTCGAGGCCGAGGTGGATCTGTGCGGCTACTGGCTGGACGGCGACCGGCTGCTGATCGGCCAGGTCAAGATCGGTTCCGGTGCCGTGGTCGGCACCCGCTCGACCCTGCTGCCCGGCGCCCGGGTCGGCAAGCGCGCTCAGGTGGCGGCCGGCTCCAGCGTCACCGGCCAGGTGCCGACCGGCCAGCGCTGGGGCGGCGCGCCCGCCGTCAAGCTGGGCCGCGCCGAGCGCACCTGGCCCAAGGACCGCCCGGTCCGCCGGGCCCGCTGGGCCTCGCTGTACGGCGCCAGCGGTGCCGTGCTCGGCCTGCTCCCGGTGCTGCCCGCGCTCGCCGCGCTGGCCGTGCTCTCCCGCTTCGTCGACCAGGGCGCGGCCCTCGGTCCGGCGCTCGGTGGCGCACTGCTCGGGCTGCTGCCCGCCACACTGGCGTTCGGCGCGGTGTACGCGGCGCAGCTGGTGGTGCTGGTCCGGCTGCTGAGCACCGGCCTGGTGCCCGGGACGCACCCGCTGCACGGCCGGGTGGGCTGGCAGGCGTGGACCGTCACCCAGCTGATGGACCGGGCCCGCGAGGTGCTGTTCCCGCTCTACGCCGGACTGGTCACGCCGCTGTGGCTGCGCGCCCTCGGGATGCGGGTCGGCCGGGGCGCGGAGGTGTCCACGGTGCTGGCGCTGCCGAGCCTGACCACGGTCGGCGACGGCGCGTTCCTGGCCGACGACACCCTGATGGCCCCGTACGAGCTGGGCGGCGGCTGGGTGCGGCTCGGCGAGGCGAAGGTCGGCGAGCGGGCGTTCCTCGGCAACTCGGGGATGACCGCGCCGGGCCGCTCGGTGCCCAAGCGCGGCCTGGTGGGCGTGCTGTCGGCGACGCCGGCGAAGGCGAAGAAGGGCGGGTCGTACCTGGGCATGCCGCCGATGCGGCTGCCGCGCTCGGCGGACCAGGCCGACCAGAGCCTGACCTACGAGCCGCCGGCCCGGCTGCTGTGGGCCCGCGGGCTGGTCGAGGTGGGCCGGCTGGTGCCGGTGCTGGCCTCGGCGGCGCTGGGTCTGCTGACCGTGGCGGCGCTGTCCTGGCTGGCGGCCGGCTCGCCGCTGACCGCCGCGCTGCTGTCCGGCCTGGTCCTGCTGGCGGCCGGCGCGGTGGCCTGCGCGGTCGCGGTGGCGGCCAAGTGGCTGCTGGTCGGGCGGTTCCGCGCGGTGGAGCACCCGCTGTGGAGCGGTTTCGTGTGGCGCAACGAGCTGGCGGACACCTTCGTGGAGATGCTGGCCGTGCCGTGGCTGGTCGGCGCGGTGCCCGGCACCCCGGTGCTGAACCTGTGGCTGCGCTCGCTCGGCGCGCACGTCGGACACGGCGTCTGGTGCGAGAGCTACTGGCTGCCGGAGGCGGACCTGGTCACCCTCGGCGACGGGGTCACCATCAACCGCGGCTGCGTGGTGCAGACGCACCTCTTCCACGACCGGATCATGCGGATGGATACTGTGGTCCTCCGCGAGGGCGCCACCCTGGGCCCGGGCGGCATCGTGCTGCCCGGCAGCACGGTGGGCGCGCGCAGCACGCTGGGCCCGGCCTCGCTGGTGATGCGCGCCGAGTCCGTCCCCGCCGACACGCGGTGGCTGGGCAACCCGATCGAGGCGTGGCAGACCACGTCGTGACCACCTCCCCGTCCCCCCGTCCCGGCCCGCAGGAAGCGCACGCCCCCGTGAAGCCCAAGCACGTCCCCGCGGCCGCCGGTGCCCCGGACCCGTACTTCCCGAACAGCGGCGACCACCGCTACCGGGTGCACCGCTACGAGCTGGCGCTGGACTACCGGCCCGGCCCCAACCGGCTGGCCGGCTCGGCCCGGCTGAGCGCGGTGGCGGACGCGGCGCTGGCGGAGTTCGCACTCGACCTCGCCGAGTTCCGGATCGGCCGGGTGCTGGTCGACGGCCGGGCCGCCCGCTACACCCACCGCGGCGGCAAGCTGCGGATCCGCCCGGCCAGGGCGCTCGCACCGGGCGCCGCGTTCACCGTCGAGGTGCACTACACCGGCAACCCGCGCCCGGTGCGCAGCCCGTGGGGCGGCCTGGGCTGGGAGGAGCTGACCGAGGGCGCGCTGGTGGCGAGCCAGCCGGTCGGCGCACCGTCCTGGTTCCCGTGCAACGACCGGCCCGCCGACAAGGCCACCTACCAGCTGGCCGTCACCACGCCGTCCCCGTTCACGGTGGTGGCGAGCGGCCGGCTGCTGACCCGCACCACCAGGGCGTCCAGCACCACCTGGGTGTACGAGCAGAGCGCGCCCACCCCGACGTACCTGGTGACGGTGTCGATCGGGCACTACCGGCCGGTGCCGCTGGCGGTGCGACCGGCGGTGCCGCAGACCGGCTACGTCCCGGAGCGGCTGGCCGCCGCGTTCGCCCGGGACTTCGCCCGGCAGCCGGAGATGACGGCGTACTTCGGCGAGGTCTTCGGCCCGTACCCGTTCGGCGAGTACGCGGTGGTGATCGCGGACGAGGAACTGGACGTCCCGGTGGAGGCGCAGGGCGTCGCCACCTTCGGCACCAACCACCTCGGCGCCGGCTGGGAGCACGAACGGCTGATCGCGCACGAGCTGGCCCACCAGTGGTTCGGCAACAGCGTCACGATCGCCGACTGGCGGCACATCTGGCTCAACGAGGGCTTCGCCAAGTACGCGGAGTGGCTCTGGTCCGAGCACGCCGGCGGCCCGGGCGCGGCCGTGCACGCCGCCGCCGCGCACCGGCTGCTGGCCGGGCTGCCGCAGGACCTCCGGCTCGACGACCCGGGCCGGAAGCTGATGTTCGACGACCGGCTCTACCAGCGCGGCGGACTGGTGGTGCACGCGCTGCGGCGGACGCTCGGCGAGGACGCGTTCTTCGCGATGCTGCGGGACTGGACGGGCGCCAACCGGCACGGCGTGGTCGCCACCTCCGACCTGCGCGCCCACGCCGCCCGGTACACCACCGCTCCGCTCGGCCCGCTCTTCGAGGCCTGGCTGGAGCGGCCGGAACTGCCGCCGCTGCCGGACTGAGCGCTCCACCCGGCCCGGCGCCGCGCGGTTCGCCCGCGGCCGGGGCGTGGGCCTGGGCCGGGGCCTGGGTGTGGGCCTGGTTAATCGGTCGGCCCCGGGCCCGGGCTGGGCTACTGTCCGTGCATATGTCGATGAGTCCAGAAGCCCACATGACCGACCTGCCCGCCGAGCTGCTGCCCGCCACCCGCCGCGCACTGCTGCACCGGCTCGCCGTCGCCCAGGCCGAGGGTCGCACGCCCTCCATGGTCGCCGGGGTGCTGCGCGACGGGCAGCCGGTGTGGAGCGGAGCCCGCAGCATGGTCGACGGGCACGCCCCCACCCCGGACGTCCAGTACCGCATCGGTTCGCTCACCAAGACCTTCGTCGCCGTGCTGGTGCTGCGGCTGCGCGACGAGGGCCTGCTCGACCTCGCCGACCCGCTCTCCCGCCACCTGCCCGGCACCCCCGCCGACGAGGCGACCGTCGTCCAGCTGCTCGCGCACTCCTCCGGCCTGACCGCCGAGACCCCCGGCCCCTGGTGGGAGCGGACCGAGGGCTCGCTGCGGCCGGGCCTCGACAACCTCCTGGAGGCCGAACGGCCGCTGAAGCACCCGGCCGGGCGGGTGCACCACTACTCCAACCCCGGCTACGCGCTGCTCGGCGCGCTGGTGACGAAGCTGCGCGGCGAGCCCTGGGGCGAGGTGCTGCGCCGCGAGGTGCTGGCCCCGCTCGGCATGGACCGCACCACGCTGCTGCCCGAGCACCCGCACGCCGGGGGCTTCGCCGTCCATCCCTGGGCCGACGTCCTGCTGCCCGAGCCGCTCACCGACACCGGCCTGATGGGCCCGGCCGGTCAACTCTGGTCCACCGTCGCCGACCTGGCCCGCTGGGCGGCCTTCCTGACGACCGGCGACGACAAGGTGCTGTCCGCCGAATCCCTCGCCGAGATGCGCTGCCCGGCCGTCGCCCCGGACGACGCCGAGTGGACCAGCGGCTACGGCCTCGGCCTGCAACTGCGCCGCCACGAGGGCCGGTTGCTGTACGGACACACCGGCTCGATGCCTGGCTTCACGGCGGGCCTGTGGATCAGCGAGGCCGACGGCCTGGCCGCCTACGCCCTCTCCAACGCCACCAGCGGAGCCGCCAGCGCCTCGGCCCTGGCGGCGCAGCTGATCGCGCTCACCGCCGAACTGGAGCCCCGGCTGCCCGAACCGTGGCGCCCGCTGCCCGCGGTGGACGCGGAGCTGGTGGAGCTCACCGGCCCCTGGTACTGGGGCGCCGCGCCGGCCGCCCTGCGGCTGCGGCCCGGGCGGGTGCTGGAGCTCACCCCGCTCACCGGCACCGGCCGGGGCTCGCGCTTCCGGCCCGAACCGGACGGCACCTGGACCGGCGTGGAGAACTACTTCGCGGGCGAGACCCTGCGGGTGGTCCGCCACCCCGACGGCACGGTCAGCCACCTCGACATCGGCTCCTTCGTGTACACCCGTGAGCCGTACGGCCCGGCCGGCGCCGTCCCGGGCGGGGTCGACCCGGAAGGCTGGCGGACGTTCTGAGCCGCGCGTAGCGATCGGGCCGCAGGGGCGTGCGGTGCGGCCGTACGCCCCTGCGGCGGGAGTTGTCCACCCCCGGCGGGCGAGCGCCGGGTGCAGGACAAGTGACCGCCGGGCCACGGGTGTTCCCATTCAACAGGTGCACATCTGCGCTCCGCCGGGCCGCAACATAAATGCCAACCGGCTCGGAGAGACATACGGGGACCGGTTCGCGTCCATGCCCAACCGCCTGCGGACCGGGACGGTGCCCTGGTGATCCACGGCACCGCCGATCGTGCTGCCCTGGAGGGTCCGCCATGACCACCGTCCCCACGTACGCTCCGTCCGCAGTCGCCCCCACCCACGACGCCCGGGCGGTCCCCGCGCCCCGCCCCCGGCCCGCCGCCCCGGCCGCGTACACCGTCTCCCTCGCCCGCGACGAGGACGACGTGCGCGCCGCCCAGCGGCTGCGTCACCAGGTCTTCGGCGCCGAGCTGGGCGCGGTGCTGCACAGCCCGGTCGAGGGCCTGGACGTCGACCCGTTCGACGAGTACTGCGACCACCTGCTGGTCCGCGAGGGCGAGCAGGGCGCCGTCGTCGGCACCTACCGGCTGCTGCGCCCCGAGGCCGCCCGCCGGGCCGGCCGGCTGTACTCCGACGGGGAGTTCGACCTCTCCGCGCTCGCGCCGGTGCGCCCCGGCCTGGTCGAGCTCGGGCGCTCCTGCATCCGCCCGGACCACCGGGGCAACGGCGCCGTCATCAACCTGATGTGGGGCGGCATCGCGCGCTACCTGGCCGACACCGGCAACACCTGGGTCGGCGGCTGCTGCTCGATCGAGCTGGCGGACGGCGGCGCCACCGCGGCCCGGGTCTGGGACACCGTCAGCGCCAAGCACCTGGCGCCCGAGGAGTACCGGGTCACCCCGCACCGCCGCTGGGACGCCACCGGGGTGGCGCGCGCCGAGCGGGGCGCGCTGCCGGCCCTGCTCCGCGGCTACCTGCGGCTGGGCGCCTGGGTCTGCGGCGAGCCCGCGTACGACCCGGACTTCGACTGCGCCGACCTGTACGTGCTGCTGTCGCTGGAGCGCACCGACCCGCGCTACCTGCGGCACTTCCTGTCCGGCGTACCCGCCTCGGGCGCCTCGTCATGAGCGTCTGGCTGCCCACGGCGACCTGCCGGCCCGAGACCTGCCTGGCCGAGGCCTCGCCGGAGGTCTCCCACCCCCGGCGGGCGCTGCGGCTGGCGGCCTGTCTGGCCGCCGTGCTGGCGGGGGTCGTGCTCGGCCTGCCGGTCCGGCTGTTCCCGTACCGCGCCCGGATCCCGCTGGTCCGGCTCTGGGCGCGGACGGTGCTGCGCGCCCTCGGGGTGACCGTCCACCTCGCCGGGCCCGACGGACCGGGTCCCGGCGCTGACGGCGGGGTGCTGGTGGTGGCCAACCACGTTTCCTGGCTGGACATACCACTGCTCGCCGCCGGTCGGCCGGGCCGGTCACTGGCCAAGACGGAGGTCCGGCAGTGGCCGGTGCTCGGCCCGCTGATCGCCTGCTGCGGCACCGTCTTCCTGGACCGCGACCGGCTGCGGACGCTGCCGGACACCGTCGCCGCGGTGGCCGGGGTGCTGCGCTCCGGGCAACCGGTGATCGTCTTCCCGGAGGGGTCGACCTGGTGCGGGCGGGAGAGCGGCCGGTTCCGGCCCGCCCTGTTCCAGGCGGCGGTGGAGGCGGGCGCCGACGTCCAGCCGGTGACGATCCGCTACCGGCTGGCGGACGGACGGCCGACCAGCGTGCCCGCCTTCATCGGGGACGACGGGCTGCTCACCTCGCTCGCCCGGGTGGTCGCGGCCCGCGGGCTGGTCGCCGACGTGACCTTCCTGCCGCCGATCGCGCCGCCCGGCCCGCAGCCCGCCCGGGCGGGCGCCCGGCGCGAGCTGGCCCGCAGGGCGCAGGCGGCGATCGAGGGCATCCACTGACGGGCCGCCGGTGCGGCGCCCGTTCGGCGGGCGCGTCCGGGCGTACCGTGCGCCCGGCCGGGCCGCCGACCCGGATCGCCGACCGGATCGCCGATCAGGCGGAGCGGGCCTCGGCCGGCTCCGCCGGCCGCGGGCGGACGGCCTCCGGCGGGGCGATCGGACGGGCCCGGCCGAGCAGGATGGCGACCAGGACGGCGGTGACCGCGAGCGCGACCGCCCCGCAGCGCACGGCGAGGTGGATTCCGTCGATGAAGGCGCCGTCCACCGCCTCCTGGAGCGGACCGGGCAGTGCCGCCGCGGCTGCGCCACCGCCGTGCACCGCGCCGGTGGGCGCGTCCGCGATCGGACCGACGGCGTCCGGCGGGACGCCGAGCCGGTGCAGCGCGCCCGTCAGGGAGTCGGTCAGCCGTCCGGTCAGGACGGCGCCCAGCACGGCGATCCCGAGCACCCCGCCGAGCTCGCGCAGGGTGTTGATGGCCGCCGAGGCCATCCCGGTCTGGGCCGGGGCGACCCGCTGCATCACCCCGATCGACACCGGGGTGAAGGTGAGCCCCATCCCGAGGCCCATCGCGAACAGCGTCCACAGGTATTCGAGGTAGTGCGCGTGGTCTCCGTACAGTGACAGGCCGCCGAGGCCCGCCGCGCAGAGGACGAGGCCGAGCACCAGCGGCGGCCGGGGCCCGTGGCGGGCGGTCAGCCGGCCGGAGAGCGGCGCGGCGAGCACCAGCATCGCGGTCATCGGCAGCCCCGCGTAGCCCGCGGCGGCCGGGGACCAGCCGAGGGTGCCCTGCATCATCAGCGGCAGGAAGAACAGCGCGCCGAACATCCCGAAGCTGACCATGAACCCGCTGAGCAGCGCGCCGCCCAGCATGCCGTCGCGGAACAGCCGCAGCTCCAGCATCGGTTCGGCGAGCCGCAGTTCGAGCAGCAGGAAGGCGATCAGCAGCACGGCGGCCGCGGCGCCGCAGCCGAGCACCCGGGCGTCGGTCCAGCCCCGGGACGGGCCCTCGATCAGCGCGTAGACCAGCAGGCCGAGTCCGGTGGCGGACAGGGCGAGGCCGCCGAGGTCGATCCGGCGGGCGCGCGGCGGGATGTCCGGGAGCACCCGGGCGGCGAGCAGCAGTCCGGCGACGCCGATCGGCACGTTGATCCAGAACACGCTGGCCCAGCCGAGGTGTTCGACCATCGGGCCGCCGACCACCGGTCCGACCGAGAGGCCGAGCGCGGAGACCCCGGACCAGGTGGCGATGGCCTTGGCCCGCTCCTGCTCGTCGGTGAAGACGTGCCGCAGCAGGGCGAGGCTGCCGGGGGTGAGCAGCGCGGCGCCGACGCCCTGGAGCATCCGGGCGCCGACCAGCACGCCGATCGTGTCGGCGAGCGCGGCCAGGGCCGATCCGACCGTGAAGAGAGCGAGGCCGAGCCGGAACACCCGGGTGCGGCCGTAGCGGTCGCCGAGTGCGCCACCGGTCAGCACGAAGGCCGCGTAGACCAGGCTGTAGCCCTCGGCGACCCATTGCAGGCCGCTGATCCCGGCGTCCAGTTCCTGGCCGATGCGGGGCAGGGCGTTGTTGACGATGACGTTGTCCAGCATGGACATGAACATCGTGACGCAGAGCGTGAGCAGCGCGAGCCGTCGGCGGCGGGCGCTCGATTCCTCCATGGGGTTCCCTCCCGGTCATGAGCCCCTAACACTGTTAGGGGTCGGCGCGACAGCCACAGATTGCACCTAACGGTGTTAGATTGCAAGCGGGAATCCACCACACGGCCGGAGGCGTCCGCACACCCATGCCGCAGAACCACCCCGACACGCCCGGGACCGACGACACGACACCCGCCCTGACCAGGGACGCCCTCGCCCAGGCCGCCCTGCACGTCCTGCAACGGGACGGACTGGGCGGGCTGTCCATGCGCAAGGTCGCCGCCGAGGTCGGCGTCAAGGCGGCCTCGCTGTACTGGCACGTCCGCAACAAGCAGGAGCTCCTCGACCTGCTCACCGACGCGCTGTTGGGCTCCGCCGAGCCCCCGCCGCGCACCGGCGGCTGGCGCGAACAGTTCCACGCGTACTGCTGGCGCTACCGCCGCCTGCTGCTCGACACCCGGGACGCGGCCAAGGTCGTCGCCGGCCGGCTCGCCCCCGGACCCCACCTGCTCGGGCTGATGGAGGACCAGCTGGACCGGCTCCGCGCGGCCGGCTTCTCCGACGCCGACGCCGCCATGGCCAGCTACCTGCTGGGCGCCTTCGTCCAGGGCTTCGTGCTCCAGGAACAGTCGCCGATCTCGGCCGCCGAGGTCCTCGGCACCAGCCGCCGGGACATCGCCGACGCCGCCGGCGACCTGTTCCGCGCTCTGCCCGCCGAGACCTTCCCCAACCTGGTCGCCCTCGCCGACGACCTCACCGCGCCGGACATGGACGCCCGCTTCGAGTTCGGCCTCCAGCGGGTCCTCGACGGCCTGGCCGCCCTGCTCCCGCCGGAGCGCCGCTGAGCCCCTCCTCGGGATTCGACACCGGGGTAGGCTCGCCGGGCCCACCCCGTACGACCACGGAGGAGTCACCGATGCCCGAGCCGTACCCCCTCTACGAACCGTACGCACAAGGCCTGTTGGACGTCGGCGACGGGCAGCTGATCCACTGGAACGCCTCCGGTGACCCGGCGGGCAGGCCGGCCGTGGTGGTGCACGGCGGGCCCGGCTCCGGCCACAGCCCGGGCACCCGGCGGTACTTCGACCCGGAGCGCTACCACCTCGTCCAGTTCGACCAGCGCGGCTGCGGGCTCAGCCGCCCGGCCGCCGCCGACCCCTCGACCAGCCTGGAGCACAACACCACCGCGCACCTGATCGCCGACATGGAGCGGCTGCGCGAGCACCTCGGCATCGACAAGTGGCTGCTCTACGGCGGCTCCTGGGGCTCCACGCTGATCCTCGCCTACGCGCAGGCCCACCCGGAACGGGTCTCCGCGATCGTGATCTGCGGGGTCACCATGACCCGTCCCGAGGAGACCGACTGGCTGTACCGCGGCGTGAGCCGCTTCCTGCCCGCGGCTTGGGAGGCGTTCCGGGACTTCCTTCCGCCCGCCGACCGCGACGGGGACACCTTCGAACTGCTCGCCGCCTACAGCCGGCTGCTCAACAGCACCGACGAGCCGGTCCGGCGGGCCGCCGCCAACGCCTGGGCCACCTGGGAGGATGCGGTCATCTCGCACGAGACGCTGGGCAAGCCGAACGCGTACACCGACCGGCCCTCCGACGCGCTGATGGCCTTCGCCCGGATCACCGCGCACTACTTCTCGAACCGGGCCTTCCTGCCGGACGGCCAACTGCTGCGCGACGCCGGGCGGCTGTCCGGAATCCCCGGCGAACTGATCCACGGCCGACTGGACCTCGGCGGACCGGTCGACACGGCCTGGCAGCTGGTCAAGGCCTGGCCGGACGCCCGGCTGACGGTCATCGACGACTCCGGGCACACCGGCAGCCCGCGGATGCGGGACGCGATCCTGGCCGCGATCGAGCGCTTCGCCTGAACCCCGGCCGGGCGTCCGGGGCACCCGCCGGGCGCTCACCGGGGCCCTCGGGTCCTCCGAACGCCCGGCCGGTTCGTGCAGGTGGGATTCCCCTACGATACGACGCATGCTCGCCTATGCCCCAGCCGCCCTGTTCTTCCTGTTGTTCGGAATCGGGGTAGTACGCGACCGTCGCCAGTTCAGCAACGCCGTCCTGCTCGGCATCGCCGTCTCCCTCCTGTCCCTCGCCCTGCTCGCCGAGCTCCGCAAGGCACCCAGCATGGTGATCACACTCGCGGCGGCGGTCATCGTCCTCCTCCCGGCCCTCGGCACGGCAGCCCTGGTCTGGTTCCTGCTCGCCAACGGCCTGACCATGATCCGCAAGGAGGGCAGACGGCCGGCCAACCTGCTGTCGCTGCTCGCCGGGCTGGGCATCCTCGGCGTCATCGGACTGCTGATCGCCGCCCTCATCGTCCACTCGCGGCCGCTGGCCGCGCTCGCGGGCACCGCGGTGCTCGTGGTCGGCTACGTCTCCTTCCTGTTCACCTGCTTCGTCGGCTACGCCTTCCTGTACAGCCGCCACCGGCCGCGCCGGGACGTGGACTTCGTGATCGTGCTCGGCTCCGGGCTGATCGGCGGCGAGCGCGTCCCGCCGCTGCTCGCCAGCCGGCTGAACCGGGGCCGCGAGGTGTACGAGAAGCAGGCCGCCCGCGGCAACCCGCCGGTGCTCATCACCTCGGGCGGCCAGGGACCGGACGAAAAGCTGCCGGAGTCCCACGCGATGGCCGACTACCTGGTCGAACGCGGCTTCCCCGAGGAGCACATCGAGCGGGAGGACCGCTCGCGCACCACCGAGGAGAACCTGCTGTTCAGCAAGGCCATCATGGAGCAGGCCAAACCCGACTACCGCTGCGTCGTGGTCACCAACAACTTCCACGCCTTCCGGGCGGCACTGCTCGCCCGCCAGACCGGCGTCAACGGCCACGTCTTCGGCTCTCCCACCGCCCGGTACTACTGGCCGAGCGCCACCATCCGCGAGTTCGCCGCGATCTTCCTGTCCCACAAGCTGGTCAACTTCGGGATCTGCGGCTTCATCGCCCTCTGCGGAGTGCTCGCGGCCCTGTGAGCCGCCCCGGGACTCCCACCCGGGCGGGCCCCGGTCGCTCGGGCGGCCGGGGCCGGTCCTTTCCCATCCGCCATCGGGTTGTGGAGGTGGTCCCCGGGTTCGCCCTGGAACACCGCCGTCCCCGACGTCACCTCGCCTCAAGTGCGTTCCGGTGCGGGGCAGGTACGGCCTTCGGCGCTCCGCAGGACGCGCGGCCGGGTCGCAGGACCACGGCGCGGGGCGCAGGGCGCGAGCCGCGAACCGCGAACCGCAGGACCATGGCGGCCTGCGCCATGCCCGGGCAGTGGACCCCGGATGACCGTCACATGGCACCGGGCCTGCGGGCGCGCCACGCTGCACGGGACCGGCCCCCACTCCTCCCTCACGTTGGAGTCCCCATGCCACTGCGCCCCACCGCCGCGGCGCTGCTCACCGCCGTCGCCCTCGCGCTCGGCACCGCCGCGCCCTCCGCAGCCGTCGCCTCCCCCACCGCACCCACCCCACCCACCACGGTTTCCCCCGTCACAGCCTCCGCCGCATCCTCCGTGGCGGCGGCCGCCAGCGGCAGCTTCCAGCAGGTCACCGGGTTCGGCACCAACCCGGGCAACCTCGCGATGTACACCTACACCCCCGCCGGCTTGCCCGGCAACGCTCCCCTGGTGGTCGCGCTGCACGGCTGCGTCCAGAGCGCCACCGACTACTACCGCAACTCGGGCTGGACCAAGTTCGCCGACCAGTACGGCTTCGCGGTGGTGTTCCCGCAGACCAGCAGTGTCAACAACAGCCTCTCCTGCTTCAGCTGGTTCGACGCGAGCAGGGCCGCCCGGGGCGTCGGCGAGGCCAGGTCGGTGGTCGAGATGGTCGCCAAGGCCGAGTCCCTGTACGGCTCGGACACCCACCGGGTGTTCGTCACCGGGCTCTCAGCGGGCGGCGGGATGGCCGCCGACCTGTTGGCGGACTACCCCGACGTGTTCGCCGGCGGGGCGATCGACTCCGGGCTGCCCGCGCACTGCGCCACCACCCAGGCCGCCGCCTCCGGCTGCCAGAACTCCGATCAGGGGCTCACTCCGGCCCAGTGGGGCGACAAGGTCCGGGCCGCGTACCCGGGTTACACCGGGCCGTGGCCCAGGGTGGCGGTCTGGCAGGGCACCGCCGACACCGTGGTCAGGCCGGTGAACGCGGCCGAGCTGCGGGACCAGTGGACGAACGTCCAGGGTCTTGGCCGTCAGCCGACCGGCACCCGGAGCCTGCCCGGCGGCACCATCCAGGAGCTCTACGCCGATGCGAACGGAAGGCCCGCGGTGGCCGTGTTCACGATCAGCGGGATGGGCCACGGCCTGGCCGTCGACCCGGGCTCCGGGGCCGACCAGTGCGGGGCGACCGGCGCCTACTTCCTCGACACGATCTGCTCCGGCTACTACACCGCGCAGTTCTGGGGGCTGGACGGCGGCTCCGGCCCCACCGACCCCGGGTTGCCCGCCCCGACCGGGCTGACCGCGACCGCGGCCGCCGGGTCGATCGCCCTCGGCTGGCAGTCCGTCAGCGGCGCCTCCTCGTACCAGGTCTTCCGCGATGACACCCAGGTGGGCAGCACGACCGGCACGGCCTTCACCGACACCGGACTCGCGGCCGGCACCACGTACCGCTACACCGTGGCGGCGGTCGACGGGTCGGGCGCCGCCGGCCCCCGGTCGGCGGCGGTGACGGCGACCACTCCGGGCGGGGGCACCCCCCAGTGCTTCACCGCCAGCAACTACGCGCACGTCTCGGCCGGCCGTGCGACCCAGACCGGCGGCCAGACCTACGCGCTCGGCTCGGGCCAGAGCATGGGGCTCTGGAACACCTTCGTCACCCACACCCTGAAGCAGACCGGCCCGGGCTACTACGTGCTCGCCGACGGCCAGTGCTGAGCGGACGGCCGCTGCCGAGCGGACGGTGGCCACCGCGCTACCGGGTGACGCCGCGAACGCCCGCGCCGCCGCGCCCGTCGAATCCGTCGAATCCGCCGTGTCCGCCGCGCCCGCCGCGCCCGTCGTCCGGTTCATCCCGCCCCCACCTCCACCCCTGCCTCCGCCCGTAGCCCGGCGAACAGGTCGGTCTCGATCACGCCCTCCCCGGCCGCCGAGCCCACCACCGGCACCAGGCTCCGGGCCAGGTGGTAGTCCTCGGTCGGCCAGACCTCGCGCTCGATGTCCCGCGGGTGGGCCATGAAGGCCACGCCCGGCTGGACCTGGGTGGCGTGCGCCAGCATCGCCGCGTCCCGTACGGCGAACTGCTCGGCGCACGCCACCCGGGTGGTGGTGGCCAGGGCCTGCGGGGTGTCGGGCCAGCCGGCGAGCAGCTCGCCCATCCCCGAGGGGACGCCCCGTTCCGTCATGGCCTCGTGCAGGGCCCGGAACCAGGCCCGGGAGAGCGCCAGGTGGTAGTAGAGCTTGGACACCTGCCAGGGCTCGCCCGACCCGGGATCGTGCCCCGGGTCGGCGGCGGCTTCGACGGCCGCCACCGTGACCCGGTGGGTCATCATGTGGTCCGGGTGCGGGTAGCCGCCGGTCTCGTCGTAGGTGATCACCACCTGCGGGCGGAACTCCCGGATCAGTGCGACCAGCGGCGCCGCCGCGAGTTCCACCGGCCGGGCGGCGAAGCAGCCCTCGGGAAGGGGTTCGTCCGGGCCGGGCATCCCGGAGTCGACGAAGCCGAGGAACCGCTGGCGCACACCGAGGATCTCCCGGGCGGCCGCCATCTCCTCGCGCCGGACGCGGGCGATGTCGGCCCGGACCTCGGGCCGGTCCATGGCCGGGTTGAGCACCGAGCCGCGCTCGCCGCCGGTGCAGGTGGCGACCAGGACGTCCACGCCCTCGGCCGCGTACCGGGCGAGGGTGGCCGCGCCCTTGCTGGACTCGTCGTCGGGGTGCGCGTGGACGCTGAGCAGGCGAAGGCCGTCGGGGTGACGGATGGACACGGGTGCCTCCAGGTCTGGGTGGTCGGGAACCGGCCGGTGGTCAGCCGGAGCGGCGGGTGGTCAGCCGGACCGGCGGGTGTTCGGGTAGAGCAGCGCCGGAGCGATGGCGAGCGCGGACAGGGCCAGCACCCACCAGAAGGTCTCGCCGAAGGCCGCACCCGGCCGGCCCGGGTGCCCGTCCTGCGCCTGCTGGAGCGCCAGCGTCAGCACCGCCGTGCCGAGCGCCCCGCCCACCCGGTTCAGCACGTTGACCGCACCCGCCGCCGCCGGCACCTGGTCCTTCTCGACGCTCCCGTACACCACTGACAGGCCGGGGATCGCGATCATCCCCATGCCCGCGCCGCGCAGTGCCAGCGAGCCGGCGATCAGCCAGGCGGCCGGTTCGGAGCCACTGCCCAGCTGGGTGAACGCGATCGTGCCGACCAGGGAGCAGCCGATGCCGATCATGATCAGCGGACGCGGCGCGATGCGGTCGGTCATCCGGGCGGCCAGCATGGCGGTGACCGCCGTGCCGAGGGCCTGCGGCGCCAGCAGCAGACCGGCCTCCACCGCGCCGGCGTGCTTCACCTGCTGGTAGTAGAGCGGCACCAGGAACATCGAGCTGTAGAGCGCCGCGCCCTGCAGGAAGCTGTTCGCCGTCGCCACGCTGAAGCCGCGCCGGGCGAACAGCCGCAGGTCGATCAGCGGTGTCCGGACGCCCCCGCGCCCCACCCTCAGCGCGTACCAGCCGTAGGCCGCCACCAGCACCGCGCCCGCCACGAGAGCGACCCAGCCGGCCGTTGCGCCGTCACCGATCGTCGCGAGCCCGTAGACCAGCCCGGTCAGGCCGGGCGAGAGCAGCACCAGACCGGTCACGTCCAGCCGGGGCTTCGGTGCGTCCGACGTCTCGTCGGACGGCAGCCAGCGGGCGGCGAGCAGCAGGATCACCAGCCCGACCGGCACGTTCAGCAGGAACATCCAGCGCCAGTCGAAGTGCTCCAGCACCAGCCCGCCGAGGATCGGCCCCAGGACCGGGGCCAGGCTGATCGGAAGCATCAGCGTGCCCATCACCCGCCCGACCCTGGACGGCCCGGCCGCTTGTATGATGATCGCCTGGCCGAGCGGTTGAATCATCCCGCCGCCGATCCCCTGCAGCACCCGGAAGGCGATCAGACTGCCCGTCGACCAGGCCAGGCCGCACAACGCCGATCCGAGCACGAACAGGACGACCGAGGCGAGCCACGCCCGCCGCCCCCCGAAGCGGCCGGCGGCCCAACCCGAGAGCGGCATGGTCAGCGAGATCGCCAGCAGGTACCCCGTGGCCACCCACTGCATCTCCGCGATCGAGCCGTGCAGATCGCGCCCGACGGAGTCGATGCCGACGTTGACGATCGTGCTGTCCAGCAGCGCGAGCACCGGCCCCAGCGCGAGCACCCCGCCCATCTTCCACAGGCCCGGCGGAATCGGCTCCGGCTCCCCCTCCCGGACTTCTCCCCGCCGGCCCTTCGCAGCAACGGATGCGGTCATGCGCCCTCCCCTGGTCGCCCTTGGGCGAGTCGCCCCCGATACCGCGTGCCGCCACTTCGACGCTCACCCGGCACACTCTCGGACGCCCACCCGGGCAGCCGCTCCGGCCGCCCCGGAAAGAACTTAGGACGGACCCATCGATGAGGTCAAATCTAATTTCTGTACTCGACCCAGCTTCCTGCGCTAGGCTCCCGGCATGACCGAGACCGGGACGACTCCGAACCTGCGCGAGCTCAACAAGCGCCGCACCCGTGAGGCGATCTCGCACGCCGCGACCAGGCTGTTCATCGAGCGGGGCTTCGACCGCACGACCATCGCCGAGGTCGCGGCCGCCGCGGGCGTCGCCAAGATGACCGTCACCAACCACTTCCCGCGCAAGGAGGACCTCTTCTTCGACCTGCACGAGGAGCTCGTCGTCCGGCTCGCCGCAACGGTCTCCGAGCGCGCACCGGGCGAGTCGGCGCTCGCCGCGCTGCGCCGCGACTGCCTCGCCGGGCTCGACCGGCACGACGCCCGGCTCGGCTTCTCCGGCCCGGAGTTCGCCCGCACCGTGTTCGACAGCCCCGCCCTGGGCGCCCGGCTGCGCGAGCTGCACGAGCAGAGCGAGACGGCACTCGCCGAGACGCTGGCCGAGGCGGTGCACGAGAGACCCGTCGGCTTCGAGTGCCGGGTCGCCGCCGCCCTGCTCGCCGCCGTGGACCGTGCGGTGTTCGCCGAGGTGTTCCGCCGCACCCTGGCCGGCGAGGAGCGGGCGGCGATCGCCGCCGCGGTCCGCCCCTCGGCCCTCCGGGCCTACGACCGCCTGGAGAGCCCCCTCGGGAACTTCGCCGTCCGGGACGCCTGAGTAGGGCCGGGGGCTGGCGCGGTGGCTGATGCACCGTTTCCAGTCCCCGCCGCTTCACACCGTGCATTGCGGTTCGACCGCTGCACCCACCACGGCAACCGGATCGCCCGAAGCCCGGACAGCCCCTCGATCCGGAGTCCCTGGCGTTTCGTGCCGCGGCCGCCCCGGCCGCGTCGTGGCGACGAGTTCCGGGTCGCCGCTGTCGAAGGCCGCGTCGCGTCCGGGCCGTGCACGCTGTCGGCGGTGGGACGACGGTGTTCCGCCGCGAGCGCCCGCTCGATGTGATCGGCCACCCGCTGCAGTAGGTCGACCGGGCTGATGATCACGTCGACGGGGACGTCGACGTGGAAGATCTCCTTCACCAGCCGGGAGAACGACAGCGCCGTAAGGCTGTCACCGCCGAGTTCAAGGAAGCGTGTGCCGGGCTCCACGGCACCCTCCTCCAACCCCAGAAGCGCCTGCGCCGCCCGGAACACGGTCGCCGGTACCGGCTGGTCGGCGCCGGTGCGACGCAGCGTCCGGCCCTCTTCGGCCTCACGGTCGGACAACTCGGTGTACAACGCTTCGAAACGCTCGCCGTACCGCTTCGTCAGGGCCGGGCGCAACGGCTTGCGCACCCCGGAGAGCAGCCCGTTCTCCTGGGTGAACGGCTCGGTCTCGACGAGGAGGTCCCTCGGGACCTCCTAGGAGTTCAGCCCCGCCTCGGTGGCGAGCTTCCGCAGGGACTCCCGCAGGATCGGCCTGAGGCGCCGGGCCTCCCCGTCGACGCGGTCGAGGGCCTCCTGCGTCGGCACGGGCGCTGAGGTCCACGAACGACCAGATGGCGCAGCCTCAGGTTCAGCAGAGGTACCAGCGACACCGGATAGTCCACGCCGCGCCCCTCGCGCCAGGAGAGACACACCTTCAGCACGGGCGGATCGTCCCGATCCGCAGTGAGTGCCTGCGTTCCAAGGTCCTAACGGTGCTTGCCGAGGTCAGAAATCGAACAGGCGGATCGGCGCTGCGAGGAGGAGGTTGAATGGCCGCGGCGGTGGCACCCGTGGATTGTCCGTAGATCCGGCGCCGTCCGGGGGCAGAGGGTCTGAGCTCCTCGGCAGGTGACACGGAGCCGCCCGTCTACTCGGCGTAGGTCCCACACGCCGGTGCGAGACCTGCGCCCGTCCTGACGACCCGTCGTCGAGGATCGAGACTAGAAGTACCCGATGCCGGCGATCTGCCAGGGTGCTCCGACATGGGTGGGGCTGCCGTTCTCCTCCAGCACATCAGCTCGGCCGATGATGCTGTTGTCGGCCATGTGCCAGATCTGGGTCTCATCGGTGCTGGTGTTGTGCCAGAGGATGTCCGGGCTTCCGTCGCTGTCGAAGTCTGCGGTGCCGGCGATCTGCCAGGGTGCTCCAACGTGGGTGGGGCTGCCGTTCTCCTCCAGCACGCTCTGCCGTCGGGCGATGCGGTGGGCGTAGTCCATGGACCAGATCTGGGACTCGTTGGTGCTGGTGTTGTGCCAGAGGATGTCCGGGCCTCCGTACGGGTTGAGGCCTGACACGCCGGCGATCTGCCAGGGTGCTCCGACGCGGGTGGGGCTGCCGTTCTCCTCCAGCACATCAGCTCGGCCGATGATGCTCATGTCGTTCATGAACCAGATCTGGGTCTCGTTGGTGCTGGTGTTGTGCCAGAGGATGTCCGGGTATGAGTCGCTCCGGTTGAAGTTTGCGACGCCGGCGATCTGCCAGGGCGCTCCGGCGTGCGCGGCGTTGCCGTTCTCGTCGCGCACGATCCGGCTGGTGAGGTTGCGACCGTTGCTGTCCAAGTATCTGATCACGGTCTCACCGGTGTCGGTGAGGTGCGTGATGACGTCCGCGGTTCCGTTGTGGTCGAAGTCTGCCGCGCCGGCGATCTGCCAGGGTGCCGGGGCCCCAGTGGGGCTGCCGTCCGGGCCGACCACGGTCTGCCGGCCGATGACGCGGCTGTCGTCCATGTACCAGATCTGGAGCTGGTCGAGGCTGGTGTTGTACCAGAGGATGTCCGGCTGGGCGTCGCTCAGCATTTGATCGGCGGGTGGCCAGGTGACCTGGGCGGGCGCGGTCCCGTCCGGGGTGGGGCCGCCGTTGTTCACCGAGACTGCCGGGGTGGTCCCCTTGTCGCCGGCCCGGCCCGTTGCGCTGTGCGCCGGGCCGGTACTCAGGGCTGTCAGGGCGGCGACGACGGCGATGGCCGTGCCGACCAGGGTTGTCTTCGTTCTGGGCATGGTGGTTCCTCCTGTGCGCACCGACGGCCTGATGCCGGGGACTGTGATCTGACGGACGAGAGGAGGCGCCCTGCGCTGGCCGGCACGTGCGCTCACCCGGCGACCCCGCGCCGCGGCCGGCGGACCCGCTGGTGTTCCGGGGCGGAGGTACGCCGCGTCCCGCACAGGTCGTTCCACGGAGTCGGCCACCGGTCACAGGCACCGGTCCGAAACCATCCCACTGCATGAAGCCTGGTGAACCGGCCCGTCACGTCGACGCGCTCGGTGTGGCGGGGGTGACCATGACGAACAGCGGCAAGCCCTTGCGACGGAGGCCGGCCGGCACACTCGCCGGTTCAGCCCTGAAGGGAGGCGAGCCAGGCGGTCAGCAGGCGGTTGACGTCCTCGGGACGCTCCTGCTGGATCCAGTGCCCGCAGCCGTCCAGGATGTGGGTGGAGGCCAGGGCGGGGAGGGTGGTCGGGTAGGCGTCGATCGCGTCGGCCATCCAGGTCGTGGAGGCGTCCAGGGCGCCGCCGATGAACAGGGAGGGCTGCCTGATCGGGGCTCCGCCGTACTGGGCGAGGTCCTCCCAGTCGCGGTCCATGTTGCGGTAGCGGTTGAGGGCCCCGGTCATGCCGGTGCGCTCGAACTCCCCGGCGTACACGTCGAGGTCGTCCTCGGTCAGCCAGGCGGGCAGCTTGCCGTTGGGGAAGCGGTCGCGCAGCCGGCCGCCGGTGCGGGTCACGAAGTGCGGGTCGGGCTCGCCCCGGGCGGGCATGGTGTCGGCGGACATGGCCGCGTAGAAGCCCGCGAGCCAGCCCCGGAGGTCGGGCTCCATCTCTGCTTCGGCCCGGCCGGGCTCCTGGAAGTACGAGACGTAGAACTCCTGGTCGCCGCCCATCTGCGCGAAGACGTCGGTGGGCCGGGGGCCGCCGGGCGGCGCGTAGGGGACGCTCAGCAGCCCGACGGCGCGGAAGACCTCGGGGTGGAGCAGGGCGGAGGCCGCCGCAATGCTGGAGCCCCAGTCGTGCCCGACGACCACCGCCGCCTCCTCGCCCAGGGCGCGCACCAGGGCGACGTTGTCCTCCACCAGGTCGAGCATCCGGTAGGCGTCCGTCGCGGCCGGCTTGGAGGAGCGGCCGTAGCCGCGCACGTCGAGCGCCACGGCCCGGTACCCCGCCGCCGCGAGGGCCGGGAGCTGGCGGCGCCAGGAGTACCAGGACTCTGGGAAGCCGTGGACGAGCAGGACCAGTGGTCCGGTGCCCTGCTCGACCAGGTGCAGGCGCCCGGCGGGTGCCTCGATGGTGCGGTGGCGCAGGTCGGCGGACGGTGCGGGCTGGTGCATCGCTTCTCCTCGGTTCACGGGCGGGCGCGGTTACCCACCGATCATGCGGCGCGGCATCCGCGCGACGCGAACACCCTTGCCATCGTGGCAAACTGGCAGGACAGAACGGTGGAGGCGGCAGCACGGCCGGAGGGAGCGGGGCAACGGTGGCAGTGACGGTGACGGTGACGGACGACAGCACAGCCGACACGCTGACGGCCATGGGCCCCCGGCTGCGGACCGCGCGCGAGCGGCACGGCGCCACACTCACCGGCGTCAGCCGCGCGACCGGCATCTCGCTGAGCACGCTGTCGCGGATCGAGACCGGCCGGCGCAAGCCGACCCTGGAGGTGCTGCTGCAACTGGCGAAGGCGTACGACGTCTCCCTGGACGAGCTGGCCGGCACCGCACCCGCCGCGGCGGCCGGACCGCGCACCCCGGTGCCGCAGCGTTCCGGCACCGACAAGACGGTGCTACCGCTGACCCGGTACGTCGGGGGCCTGCACGCCCACAAGCACGTCCTGCCCGCCGTCGACGCGCCGCCGGCGCGGCCGCGGCAGGTCTCCCACGACGGGTACGAATGGCTGTGCGTCCTGTACGGGCGGCTGTGGCTGGCGCTAGGCGAGCAGGACCTCGTGCTGAGCGCAGGGGACGTGGCCGAGTTCGACACCCGCACCGCCCACGGAGTCGCGAACGCCGGACCCGGCGGACCGGTCGAATACCTGATCATATTCGGGCCGCAGGGAGAGCGCCTGCGACCGCGCACCCCGGCCCCCGACCGCGGGGCCCGGTAGCGCGGAGCACGGCGTCCGGGCCCAGCGACGGTGCCTGCGGCTTCACGCCCCGGCGGCGTCCGGATCACGTTGAACACATCTCCGACGAGCAGGCTCGCACGGAAGTCGCCTGCCGAATCGATGGCAGTACTACATCTACTCACCCGCCAGCGTCGCCCTGTGGATGCGGTCCATGCTCGTCGGTCCGGCCCTGGCATGCGCCGGCAACCGGCAATGGATCCGCAACGGCGTACGGAGAGCCGCAACCGACGCAAGCCGGACCTGACCGAGCGGATCCGCCGCCGTACGCCGTCGACCACCCGAACCGCGCACTGCGCTGTTCAGCCGGCAGGACCGATGCAGATCCACATGCCGACGCAGAACGCGAACACGATCCCCGTAAGGATAGCGAGAACTATCGGAAGCCCTGTCAGCGGCCCGCGGTTGACTGACGTCATGGACAGCACCACCGACCACCTGCACCGCATCGACGCCCTGCTGGCCCGCCCGGCCCCGGACATCGCCCGCCTGCCGGCCGACGGCGACCTCACCACCGCCCACCACCGCCTCGTCGAGGCGCTGCGCCCGCGCTGGGGGTCGTCGCGCATCCTCGCGACCGGCGGTTTCGTCGACCCCACCCTCGACGACGACAGCGGGCTGCCGCTGGCCGCCCCGTTCTCCGGGCGCCTGGCCGAGCTGTGCGGGTGGGCGGTGGGCGAACGCTGGATCGGCTGCGGGATCGTCCGGGACAGCGACGACGGCGCGTCGCACCTGGTCGCGGTGACGGCCCACCGGGCCGACCCGGCGGCGGCCTTCCTGCCCGCCGGGGACACGGAGGAAGCGGCCGACGTGCCGGACGACCGCTGGGTGCGGCGGCTCGCCGCTGCGACGGGCCGGCCGCACTCGCGGCAGTGGCCCGTCGACTGGTCGTCGGCCGAAGCCCGGCTCGGCACCGCCCTGCCCGCCGACTACCGGCGTCTGGCGGAGCACTTCGGCCCCGGCACGTTCGCCGGCTTCCTCGGCCTCTCCCTGCCCGGTCCCCCACCCGGCCGCGACGACCCGTTCCCACAGTTCCTGTGCCTCGTCGAGCAGGCCCTCCGCCTTGCCGAACTCGCCGCCGACCCCGGTATCGCCGACCTCTACCACCCCCACCGGCTCCGCCCCGCCCCGGGCGGGCTCCTGCAGTGGGCCGACTCAGTCCAGGCCGACCAGTTCTACTGGCTGACGGAGGGCACGGACCCGAACCGGTGGCCGGTCATCGCCCGCAACGAGGACGGCGACAGCTGTGCGCGGTTCGACGGTTCCACCGCCGAGTTCGTCCACCGGCTCCTCACCGACCACCGGCATCCCTTCTCGGTCGCCGAGCTCATCGCCCGCCCCGACTTCGAGCCGTACGAGCCCCACGTCTCCGACGACCCCTTCGAGGACCGCCGACTGCCGTAGCAGATCGGTTGACAGGTTCGCCGAGCGGACAAGGGACAGCCTGGTGGACCGACATGACCACCGTGGTCACGGCCTCGCCGTGCCCGACTCCTACGCGTTCTCGTGGTACTTCCACGGGTCGCCGCAACCGGTTCCGCCGATGCTGCACGCGGTCTGCGCGGTTCAGCCCCGCCCCCGTGGGGACGGCAGCGGGTTGGCCGGCTCGTGCAGCCACGCCCGGTGCTCGCCCCCGTCCACGGTCAGCCCGAAGCTCTCGAACCCCGGACGGCCTTCCCCCACCCACCACTGGAAGAACTCCTCGACCTCCGACCACATCCGACGGGGGCCCGACTGGCGGACCTCGAACCGGCTCGCGCCGTCCACGAAGTCCACCGTCGCCCAGGAGGTGACGCCCGTGTCGAACAGCCACAGGGTGGTCATACCGCCGCCGTCGCTGCGCCGGTAGTACACGTCGGGTACGGCCAGACCCACGACGAAGGACGCCAGCCAGTCGTCGACGACTTCGAGCGGGTTCAGGGTCGTGTACTCCTGCGCGGCGTTCCCGGGCCAGTCGCCGGGCAGGTAGTCGTCGACGGGCGGGGCCTGGTAGCGCTGCTGGCGCATGCGCATGAACGCCGAGGAGCCGGTGAACGGGCCCGTGGCCGCGCCGTCGGCGACGGTCAGCCGGGCGACGGCTCCGCCCCCGAAGAGCGGCGCGAAGGGCAGCACCAGCACGCCCTGCCTGCGGATCTGCCCGATCACGGCCGGGGGGACTTCCCGTACCGAGCACGTGAGGATTCCCCGATCGTACGGGGCCCCGGGAAGGTATCCGTGGGCCGCGTCGCCCACCACCGCGGTCGGAGCGGCGTCGAGGGCCCGGAAGTTCGCAGCGGCCCGGGCGGCGACCTCCGGGTCCAGCTCCACGGTCACCACGTTGTGCGCGCCCTGGCGCCGGGCCAGCAGTCCGGCGTTCCAGCCGGGGCCTGTTCCGCCTTCCCAGACTCTGTGGCCTTCGTGGACGTCCAGGTCGCGCAGCATGGAGGCGACCATCGTCGGCATGGACACCGACGAGGTCGGCTCCCGCTGCTGTCCGCTGTCCGCTCCGTCGTCCCACTGCGTCACGATCGCCACGTCGGAGTACGCGAGCTCCAGCCACCGCCCGGGGCTCTGCCCGCGGTCGCAGCGTTCGTAGCCGTCGCCGGTGCTCGCCCAGAAGACGTCCGGGAGGAACCCATGGCGACCGACGTCGAGGAACGCCTGCCGCCAACCGGGGGTCAGGGCACCCGAGGCCTCCAGCCGGTCGACCAGCCGGACCTGGACGTCGGCGGCCGCCGTCACTTGTGCTTCGGGTCGGGAGTCGGGCCCTGTCCGTCCGGGTTCGGCTTCGGGCCGATCTGCGGACCGCCGGGCTTGGCGTGGGCCCCGCCCTTGCCATCGTTCGGACCGCCCTTGTTCTCGTCACCCACGGTGCTTCCTCTCTGCTGCAGCACTCCGAAGATCTGCAGAGCAGAGGGTAGTCGACCGGACACCTGGCGTGAAGGAGCTCCTGTTCCTCTCGGGCCACGGGCCGGCCCGGTCGACGATGTGCGCGGCGCCGCCGCGTTACCCGCCCGGCCCGGGCAATCTCCTCACATAGCCTCAAGCCGTTCATGGAGCTCCTCGGCGAATCGCGTCCGGTAGACGCCGTGGACGATGGCCCCGGGAGACTGGTAGCCCCTGTGCTCAGGGTCCGAGACATCCCCGTCCCACGGCGCCACGCCTTCGGGAAGCAGCGGAGCACGGCCCAGGTACATCTGAGCGGCTTCTTCCAGCCGCAGCTCTCCCGCAACCACCGAGCTCCACAGCCCGTAGCCCTGCCCGACCACCCACATGCACAGATCCTCGGTGCTGTCCTCGGACCAGACGTCCCCGTCCACGCTCACACCTTCCGAGAAGTCGGCCAGCGATTCCGCCGCGGACTCGTATGCGAGCGCGAAGGCTTCAAGCACCTCACGCGAGTGGGACTCCAACCACGACTCCAGGGCAGACAGACGCGGTCGTGCCGCTTCCAGGACCTCCCAGAACCAATCAGGCACATGATCCGGTCCCATCTCGGCTCCTGTGTCAACGGCTGCGGTACTCGCCCGACCGTACAGCGCGGTGGAGTTCCGGGGACGCTCCCGGGCCTCATCGTCGGCGAATGGCGCTGACCATCTGCACAGTCACCGGTTCACCGTCAGGCACTGAGAGTGGTGGGGGGCATCGGCCTTCGGCCGATCCGGCAGTGCCGCGCCCGCTTCGCTGCGTCCGGTCGGACGGCGGCGACAATGCCCTCCCGCTGAACGCGTCGGGCTTCCGGCCGCAAAGAAGCCCCGGCAGGGGCTTCTCCGGCGCCCACCCCCTCCGGACTCAGCAGGTGGCGCTGATCATCACGGTCAGCCGGGGCAAGTCTGTGAACTGCACCTGCGCACCCACTGGCGCGACCGGCGCAAGGACAGCGAGGAGTATGCGGCGAAGGTCGCCGCCTGGACCGGTCCGGACACCGGAGAGGGCCCAGGAAACCTCTACCGCTACGACTCGGTCGTTGTGCACAACGGCTCGGATCAGCCGGTGTTCAACACCGTGGTGGTCCTGCGGACCGCTACGCCCGGCGAGCTTCCGGGCGAGACCGACGTGGTGAACATCGCCATCGGCTTGATTCCGCCCAAGGAGACGGTGCAGCGCGACATCAGCGTTGCGGCACTGCCGGGGACCGTTCAGCGACCCGTCACCATTGCGTTCCAGGACGCTCAGGGGCGGACGTGGGAGCGGGACGAAGCCGGCCAGCTCCACCGCGGGGAGCGAGTGAAGGGCACCACCATCGAAGCCGCCACCCGGCGAAACGATGACAGTTCGATCGGGCCTGCCACGCCCAGGGCCGGATTCCTGAGGCGCTTGCGGCGGCGGAGATAGGAGCCTCCACAGGCTGGCTCCCTCGCCTCAACCGGTCCCGTACCGGTCCCCGTGCGAGCTTGTCGGCCGCGGCCCGGTCGACGTCCTACGCCCACCTCACGAACTGCTCCGCGCGGCCCGCATGGTGAAGCATCCGCAGCCGAGCCTCGCGGCCGGCCGCCGAGCGGGATTCCAGCTGTCGCAAGAGGGCTCTCGCCGGGGCTGTTCGTAAAAGCGTCAGGGCCGTTGGCCGGAGAATGAGGCGGTCAGCCGGCCATGCCGGGAGTCCGGACCGCACCGGGCATCCGCAGGTCGTTTCCCTCCCGAGCACGGGTCAGGGTGCGGGTGGCCGCTTGCCCGATGCTTCGGCGGCTCGGTGGCACAGCTCGACGAGGGAGCCGAGGAGTGGGCCGCCGTACACGCGGGCGGCGGCGCACGGATCCGAACCGGTGCCGCCGGCCTGGCCGCCGGACGGCCGCACGGCGTCGGGAGCGGGCCGCGGTCGGGGACCGCCGGCCGGGAGGCCCGGTCGCCGTCCGGGGCCCGGCAGCGGTGTGCGCCCCGCCCGGGGCCCGCCTCCGTCCGGGTCTGCGGCCGGGTCCTCCTGTTCGCCCGCGGGCCCGGCGTCCGGCGCGGGGACGGGCTCCGCGCCCGCGGGATCCGGCGGGGGCGGCACGGGGCCCGGTGCCAGGGAGGCCGACGGGGCGGAGCGCTCCAGGGCTCCCAGGACGGCTGGGGCGACCGGCTGGTCGTCGGGTACCGGTCGCGGGCCCGTCCCGAGGTAGGCCCGTGGGCCGGCGTCCGCCGCCCCCGAGAGCAGTGCCGTCGCCAGGACGACCGCCACGACGGTGCCGCGTCCGAACGCCCGGGCCGGGGACGGGCAGCCGGGCGGGCGCCGGGCGACGGGGACCGCCGAGGGGGCGGACGCCGCCGACTCCACACGACGCCGACAGACCTCCGCGTTGCGCGACGCCGCCCACTGCTCCGACGCGCCCAGGCCGGCCCACGCGGTGGCGGCCACGCTGAACAGTTCGGCCGCCCGCCGGGGGTCGCCGCCGACCGCCGCGACGTACGCCCGCACCTCCTGCGCGCGCAGCGCCTCGGGATGCAGGGCACCGCGTTCCAGGGCGACGTGCTGGTGGAGCTCCTCGGCCAGGCGGGCCGCGAGGACCGTGTCCCCGGCTTCCATGGCGCCCCGGATCAGGGCCACCCGGGGGGCGTAGGCGGTCGGCAGCGTCTCGCCGGCCGTCCTCGGCGACGTGTCGGCCTTATCGGTCATGGGCCCCTCGCAGGTGGATTCTCCGAACGGTGGATCACGTCACGTATACCGGTCGCAGCCGCCCGGGCCGGTCCGCCGTCATCCCATCGGGTGAACCGTCCCCGACCGGTCCGGGGAGCTCCTACGTCGTTCTGGCCGTGCCGGTCGGCCGCCCGTCGGCCCGGCCATCGGTCGGGCACAGGCGTGGCGTCGCCGCGCGGAAATCGCCGCTTCGAGTGACAGGCCGTCAACGGAGCGGACGTCCGAGGCGCGGTGAACCCGGTGCTACGGCCCGGGACGCCTCCGTCGGAGGGCGGGCGTGGTGTCGGCGGCGCGTGAAAAGCGTTCGGCCGTCGCCGAGACGTGGTTGCCTCCCCTGGAGGGCAACGCGCCGAGAGGCCTCTCACCACGGGGACGCAGCCGCCGCTCCACGCTCCGTGGCGACGTGATGAGGAGTTCCTCGGCCGGTCGGGTGGCCACGACCGTCCGTCCTCGCAACTGGAGGCCTGCCCCTGGCCTTGTTCACGAGTCGTGGCGTCGGCTGTGCACGAGTCCGGGAGGCGTCCCGCACCGCAGTCGGTGATGCTCACGAGTTCTGCAGTCAGGCTGACCTGGGCTCCACGACGGGGTGCGCCCGGTGGACGCGCCCCCGCATCGTGGCTGACACGCCGGTCGCCGGCCCGTCCCGCGAGCGGGGACGGGCCAGCGGGTTCTCAGCGCAGTTGGCTGAACCAGCGCACGATGGCCGCCGTGCCGGCGACGTTGGAGCCGAGGTGCCTGGAGCCCGCGAAGTCCGGGGCAGCGAGGTCGACGACCGCCGCTTTCACGCCGTGCGATCGCAACGTGGCCTCGCAGCGGTCGGTGTTGGCGTTGGCCGCCTGCTCGTCGGCGTCGGCCATGTACAAGCGGACCGGGACGCGTGGTGCCCAGTCGCAGGTGCTGTCGGCCACCCGGAGTGCCTCGGCCAGGCGGCCGGTCGGGTGGCGCAGCATCTCGAAGCCGCGTGGGGTGAGCAGTGCGTCGATGGTGTCGGGCGTGCTGGCGAAGAGTTGCGGGCCGGTGTGCGAACCGTCGAACAGTGCCTCGACCGTGCTGCTGTACGGCTCCTGGAAGACCTCGTGCGGGGAGTCGTACAGATGGTGCAGCCGGTTCCAGGCGACGAGAAGGTACGCCGAGTACAGCACACTTGATTTCGGGTCGAGAGAGCCGTCGAGCAGTGCCGGCAGCTCGGAGTGCTGGAAGTCGTAGGCGCCGCTGACCGGCGCGACGGCTTCGAGCCGGAACCACCGGTCGTCGCCGGCCTGGAGTGCCCGTGCGAGTCCCATCGCCGCCGAGGCGCCCTGGGAGAACCCGGTGACCAGCACGTCGTGTCCCAGCGCCCGACCCGTACGCGGAACAAAGGCGCGGGCTGCCCGGAGCATGTCCAGGGAGGCCGTCGTCTCCGACGGCACATCCATCCAGGGATGGAGTCCCGGGCCGGTGCCCAGACCGATGTAGTCCGGGGCGGCAGCGGCGAACCCGGCGGACGCGTACGTGATGGCAGGTGAGGACACGAACCCGGCCTTGACCATGGAGGACGGGGCGTCGGAGCGGTAACTGACCGTGCCGTGGGTGAATGACACCGTCCGCAACTCGTGTTCGCCGCCGCGGGGCAGCACCAGCAGTCCGCTGGCGGTGATCTGTCGGCCGCTGGGGTCCACGGTGCGGTACACCAGCCGGTAGGCGTCCACTCCGAACCGGACAGTACTCGCGTCGTACCTGGCGGCGGTCAATGCCGCCGCGACATCCTCCTTCGCGGCCAGGGTGGTGATCTGCTGAACGGAAACCAACCGTCCGCGATCGCTTCGGTGCACCGTGTCCGCCGAGGCGGCTCCCGCCGTCACGGTCGCAGCGGCCAGGACGACCAGGGCTGTTCCGACGTTCAGCCGGCGAAGCACGGACCGTGGTTTGCCTGCTGAGTAGGTGGATTTCATGTCGCCGACGCTACGTACGGTCACCCTCGTGCCACAGCCCGGCCAGCGGGCGTATCCGTCCTGTGGCTATCCCTACCGCGACACCAGGCGCGAGCCGGGGAACCGTCGAAGGCCGGCCGACCACCGAAGGCTCCGACCCCACGGCCCTCTGCACTCCGCCCGCCGGCCCTCCGGGTGGAGGGCCGCGCCATCCAGCGACGTCGCTTCTCGTTTCTTGTGAACATCCGCAGCATTCAAGATCGCCAACTGCGGCCCGAACCGCTGCCCAAACGCTGCCGCCTCACATGAACGAAGCCACCTGCCCCCCGATCAGGAGCACGGCCGGTGGCGAGGGCCTCGGCGAGGTCGGTGAGCCGGTCCATGCTCGCAACCAGGCCGGCGGCGAGCCGGCCGATGGTCTCCGCGGCGCGGCGCGGGGAGCGATCAGGTCGACGACCCCGCCAACCGCACCGGCCTCGGCGACGACCCGGCCGTCCGGCCCGGAACCTGGCTGCGCAAGCAGGCGGGGCCCGCACCGAAGGGAAGCTGACCGACCAGTAGACCGCCCTCCTGGACGCTCTCCAGCGGCACGCCGAGACCGTCACTGGCTGAACTGCCCCGCACTCCGCCGTCCCGGCTCGCTCCGGTCCGGGACGGCCGCCCGTACCTTCCGGCTCCCCGAGGCGGAGTGCGGGGAGTTCTCTGGAGCCGTTGTTGCGCAGCCCTTCGTGTTGGCCGCCGAGTACCGGGCGAGTACCCGTCCGGCGCAGCGGCCGGCAGTGGTGGTCTGCGGTTTTGGCCGGGACGTGCCTAGCTTGGGTCTGTCGTTGACGGTGACGGGAGAAGGGGAAGTGACGTGATCGAGAGGTTGGACGGGCTGCCGGCGGGCGTCATCGGGTTCGAGGCCGGCGGCACGCTCTCGGCCGAGGACTACCGGGACGTGCTGCTGCCATCGCTGGAGGAGGCGGCGAAACAGGGCGGAGTGCGTTTCGTCATCGTCATCCGGGAGTTTCACGGCATGACCGGCGGCGCGTTGTGGGAGGACCTCAAGATCGGAGTCGAGCATCTGCGTGCCTGGAAACGGATCGCCCTGGTCACGGACATCGGGTGGATGGTTCACGCAACCGCCCTTTTCGGCTGGATGACACCCGGTACAACCAAGACCTTCCCGCTTGCGGAGCAGGCCGAGGCGATCGCTTGGGCAGCAGGGGGCTGAGGTCGAGGGACGCCGTCGCAACACCCGGGCGGCTGCTCTCCATCAGCACGGCCGGCCGTAGTGCATCGGGGTTCCGATCGCAGGCGTGTGGCGTAGGCTCGGGTCCGGCTCGTACGCCCTCGTGCCGAGGGGCCAGCCGTCGGTCGGGGCTTGCGAGGGGACCGGCGGGCCGGTCCCCTCTGCTCGCGAGGAGCGGGTGGTCTCGAAGCGCTGTGTGTGGCACGAGCGGCCCGTAGCCGGTTCGGGCCGTGCTGCTTCGGTTGCGAATTGCGACCTGCGAGGTTTGGCCCTGCGCGGTCGCGGCCCTGGGCGTGCAGAAGTGGCCGGCGTTCGAGGGCCCTCTCGTTGCCGGGCTGCGGGGCGGACCCGGGCTGCGCCGTTGACCGCGTTGCCGCGTTACCGCGGCGCCGGATGCAGCCGGGCGCCGTATTCTGAGGCTCTGATGCGACTTAGCCGTCCGGCAGGCCCGGGGGTCGTCCTGGCTTCGGTGCTCGCCGTGCTGGTCCTGGTGAACCTGGCCGGCAACGGGCTCCTGCCGGCTCTCGGCGTGGTCGGCGCCCCGTTGGCCATTGCGGTCCTGACCGTGATCGTGTGGTGGGCCGGTGGCACTCGTGATGATGTCGGCTTGGCCAGGGGGACGCTGTGGCGCGGCGCGATCTGGGCGGCGGCCCTGATAGGTGTGGTGGCCGTGGTCTACGCGATCGGCGCTGTGCTGCCGTTCACCCGTGAGCTATTCGCCGACCGGCGGACCGCGCACCTGCCGGGTGGGGAGGTGGCCGTGCGCGTGTTCGTCACTGTGCCGCTGGGCACTGTGCTCCTCGAGGAGTACGCGTTCCGCGGGGTGCTGTACGGGCTGATCCGGCGCTACCGCGGCACGGTGAAGGCCACCGTCGCCTCCTCGTTCCTGTTCGGCCTCTGGCACGTCCTCCCTTCCCTGCACCTGGCAACTCAGAAGCCCGCCCTCACCTCGGTCTTCGGGCACACCGCGGCGGGCGCCGTGGTCGCCGACCTCGGCGTGGTGCTCTTCACCGGGGCCGCCGGTGTGCTCTTCTGCGAGCTGCGGCGCCGCAGTAGCAGCCTGCTGGCGCCGATCGGGCTGCACTGGGCGACCAATGCGCTCGGCTACGCCGCCGCGTTCGCACTGGCGCGGCTGGCCTAGCACCCGTGTGGGCGCGGACCGCTGGTACGGCAGGAGCCCACGCGCGATCATGTGGGGACGGCGTACGACCGCCGGTCCGTCAGGACACCGGGGTCGGTGCGCCGCCTGCCGTGCAGTCCGCCGTCAGTGGATCGGTCGTCGCTTTTGAACACGCACGCCGAGGGCCCGAAGCAGGCGAGCAGGTTCGCCAGGTACCGGAAGGCGTCGGGCTTGACGCTTCCCGGCGGCTGGGGCGCGCTCCTGCTCTCGTGCCTCTCTCTCACCCCCTCGCTGTTGCCACGCGGCGGCGTCCTCCAAGGCCTGATCTGGGGCATCGCAGCCGCCATCGGCTACGGACTGGGCGTGCTCGCGGCATCCGTCTGGCGTGCGTTCGCCGACCGCGAGCCCCGGCAGCCCGGCCGAGGGTCGAGGCGGGCGTTCCTGATCAGCGCGGCTGTCTTGCTCCCGGTCTTCTTCGGACTCGGGCAGTACTGGCAGTACCTGATCCGCGGCATGATGGGCGTGAGCGACTACAACGTCGCGCTCGTCGTCCTGTCACCCGTCGTCGCGACGCTGGTGTTCGGTGTCATCCTGCTGATCGGGCGCGGCCTGCGGGCGCTGTACCACTGGACGGCGGACCTGCTCGACCGTCGCTTCGGCCGGCGCGCGGCCAGGGCCACCGGCTGGATCCTGGTCGCCGGCCTGGCCTACCTGGTGATCACCGGTCTCCTGCTGGAAGGCTTCGTCGGCGTCGCAAACGAGACGTTCTCACTTCACGACGGTACGACCCCGGAGGGCGTGCACCAGCCGACCAGCAGCCTGCGCTCGGGCGGGCCGAATTCCCTCGTGGCGTGGGACTCGCTGGGACACCAGGGTCGCGGCTTCGTAGGCACCGGCCCGTCGGAAGGTGACATCGCAAGGTTCACCCACCGCCCGGCCAAGGAACCCGTCCGGTCGTACGCCGGCCTGGGGTCGGCGGACGACACCCAGGCCCGGGCAGCTCTGGCGGTCAAGGACCTCGAACGCGCGGGCGGTTTCCAGCGCGCCAACCTGCTCGTGGTGACCACGACCGGAAGCGGCTGGGTGGACCCGGCGTCGGTCGACACGTTCGAGTACCTCGCCGGCGGCGACACCGCGACCGTGGCGATCCAGTACTCCTACCTGCCGTCCTGGATCTCCTATCTGGTCGACCAGTCCAAGGCCAGGGCGGCCGGCCGCGACCTGTTCGACGCGGTCTACGACGTCTGGTCGAAACTGCCCCAGGCCAACCGGCCCCGGCTGCTCGTCGCCGGGGAGAGCCTCGGCTCCTTCGGCGGCGAGGCAGCCTTCAGCGGCGAGTACGACCTGCGCAACCGCACCTCGGGAACCCTGTTCGCCGGCCCGCCCAACTTCAACACGCTGTTCCGGGAGTTCAGCGACAACCGTGACCCCGGCAGCCCCGAGATCCAGCCCGTCTACAAGGACGGCCGGACCGTGCGCTTCACAAACGACCCGAACGCGGGGATTCCACCCGCGGGTCAACCATGGGAGGGCAGCCGTGTGCTGTACCTGATGCACCCCTCCGACCCGATCGTCTGGTGGAGCCCGAACCTGATCTTCAACGAGCCCGACTGGATCGCCGAGACGCCCGGCAGCGACGTCCTCAAGGGGATGGTCTGGATCCCGTTCGTCACGTTCTGGCAGGTCACCGCCGATCTGCCGTTCTCCACCGGCGTGCCGAGCGGCCACGGCCACGCGTACAAGGCCGAGTACGTGGACGGATGGAACGCCGTCCTACAGCCCTCGGGGCTCACCGCAGAGGACCTCCAGAACCTCAGGAACATCGTCGCCACTGGTGGATAGCCCCGAGTCGGAGACCCGCCCTGAGCCTCAAGACGACCGGCAGCCACCGGAACGCCTTCGCGAAGGCGGCCCGACCAGTGACCGAAGCAGATCCGCCCGAGCACCAGGAGCCACGCCATGGACACCCGGACCGGAGCACACCCAGGCATCGTCGTCGGCGTCGACGGCTCGGCCTCCTCGCGCGAGGCGCTGGCCTGGGCCCTGCGCCAGGCCAGGCTCGACGGCCGCGAGGTCGAGGCGGTGATCGCCTGGCACCTTCCACCGACCAGCGGCTGGGGCGGAGTGCCCGTACCGGGGTCCGCGCTTGAGGAGGCCGCCCGCGAGACTCTCGCCGAGGCCGTGGACGGTGAACGGGCGGCTGTGCCGGACGTGCCCGTGACCCGGCGGGTGGTTGAGGGGAACGCCGGGCAGGTACTGGTCGAGGCCTCCCGAGGGGCGGGGCTGTTGGTGGTGGGGTGCCGCGGACTGGGCGGCATGGCCGGCGTGCTTCTCGGCTCGGTGAGCCGGCACTGTGCCGAGCACGCGAAGTGCCCGGTCCTGGTCGTCCGCGACGGGGCCGCCTGACTGCCGTCGCAGGCAGCGCCGCACCTGGGTCACGGTCGTCGCCCGGGCAGGCGATGGCGCCGTCGATTCAGTGGGCGGTGGTCGGTCCGGTGGGCCCGGTCGGGATTGTGTACGCGGCGGCGTAGCGGGCGGAACTCGGAGGGGCGGACGCGGCCGACGAGGAGTGCCAGGGCGATGCCGAACGCGCATAAGGGGGTGAGCCCAATGCAGGCTCGGGAGAATCCGGTTGCGAGTGCGTCCGAGGCCGTGGCGTCTGCCGCTTGGTGGCGGCTGGAGACCGAGTTGGAGATGGCTGCGGTCACGGCGGTGAGGACTGCGGCGCCGACAGCAGGACCATGCCCATGACCAGGAACATCGCCTTCGGGAACTCCTTGGCGGGGTCGCGCAGCTTGTTGACGTGGACGGTGTTCATCTCCATACCGGAGTAGCTGAGGAAGTTGTTGACGATCAGCACCAGGCTGGCGATGCCGGTCCACTGGGGGAAGATGTGGGAGACGTCCATCGGCGCGGCCGAGGGGTTGCCCTGTCCGAGGAAGGCAAACCCGAGCAGGATCGGCAGCGTGCCGGGGATCAGCGTTCCGACCCTTCGTGGCCGACACGCGTCGGCCTGCGCTCACCGGGGCAGCCGTTCAACCGATTGGCCGCACTCTGTCGGCCGCGGCTCCGGCCCCTCCTCGGATATCCCAGAAAACCAGGGGTCTGAATCCACACAGCACAGCCGCCAACCGCCGGCTCGCTCCCATCACGGGACTCCGGGCCGCTGTGCTGATCCCGCTTCTCCTGCCGTGCCTCCGGCCGGCCGTCCTGGGGTGAGGCTCCGTCCGGGTGGGTTCGGGGTTGGGTGGCCGCAGAGTGTGGGACACGCGGGGAATGACGAACTCTTCTGCTGACCGCCACCGGCGGCCCCAGCCGACCACCCGCACCGCTGCGCCTGTCCGCCCGGCCCCGGAGGCGTTCGACAAGGGTGCTGGCGGCAATGAGGGTCGGCAGCGCCGGAGCGCAACCCGCTGCGAGCAGTGCCAGGCCGGTCAGGGCGAGGAGGACGACGAGGAACGAGCGGTGTGGGAGCCGGTCGCCGAGCGGCACCAGCAAGACCATCCCGGCCGTGTAGCCGGCCTGTGTGGCGGTCACCACCGCAGCGGCCGAATCGGGCGACACGCGCAGCCCGGCGGCGACCAGTGGACCGATGGCCTGCGGAAAGTAGATGTTGCCCACTGCCACGGCGCATGTGACAGCCAGGATCAGGACCATCCGGCGGCTCATCCGTCAGTCCACCGGCCCGCCCGCGACGTAAATGACCTGGCCGGAGACGAACCCTGCCCCGGGACTTACGAGGAAGGAGGCGGTATGCGCGATGTCATCCGGCAGGCCCACCCGGCCGACCGGGATGGACTGCTCCGCCCTGTGCCGGAACTCCTCGAAGCTCAGGCCGAGCCGCCGGGCCGAGGCCCTGGTCATGTCGCTCACAACGAATCCCGGCGCGATGGCGTTCGCGGTCACGCCATGCGGGCCGAGCTGGAGAGCGAGGGATTTGGTGAATCCAATCAAACCCGCCTTTGCGCTGGCGTAGTCGACGCGGCCGGCATCACCGACAGCGGAGATGCTCGACATGTTGACGATGCGTCCCCATCCTGCCGTCACCATGTGCGGGCAGACGGCCCGGGCGGCGAAGAAAGGGCCGCTGAGGTTGATCCCCAACACCGTGTCCCACTGCTGCGTGGTCATGTCCACAAGGTCAGCGCGGGGTCCGATGCCGGCGTTGTTGACCAGCACCGTCGGCGGCCCGAACGCGGCGGCGATCCGGGCGACGGCCGCAGTGACCGCGGCCTCGTCGGCGACATCAGCGGCGACGGCCAGCGCTGCCCCGCCGACACTTGTGATGGCCTCCACGGTATCGGCGCAGTCCGCCTCGTCCAGATCGATCACGCCGACCGCCATGCCGTCGCCCGCCAGGCGCCTGGCAACAGCGGCGCCAATACCGTGGGCAGCACCGGTGACAACCGCCGTCCGCTGCACATGAATTGTGGGTGTCATGGGACGAAGTCCACGGCATCGACGTTGCGTCGCCAATCGATGTAGCGTATGGCTTAATGATCAGCTTTGTACTCGGCGTTGAGGACCTCGCAGACACCCGCTTCGCCCTCTCACCCCTGCACGAAACCCTGTTCAGCCTGCGGGTGCTCCAGGATCCCGGCCTTTCGGCGCTGCATCTGCCCTGGCGCAGGTCCGTACTCGGCAGACTCGGCACGCTCGACACCGGTCTACTGATGTCCCTGGTCGCCCAGCGGCGTACCCTCCCCGACTTCTTGACCCCGAATCCCGCGAGCTTCGCACCGGCCTTCGAAGAAGAACTCTCCGTCGTCCGCCAGGCATCCTGCGCTCAGGTCCGCCACGACCTGCTGCTCGCGCACGCACCCGACCCAGTTCCCGAAGCGCTCCGCGACGCCACCGCCGCCGAAGACGCACCTGTCGCCAGACTCCGCGACGCCATCTGCGATCTCCTGCGGCAGTACTGGGAGGTGGCCATCGAGCCGATGTGGCCGCACATGCGGCTGGTGCTGGAAGCCGACATGACCTACCGCGCCCGCCGGCTCGCCCTGGGGGGCGCCCGACTGCTGTTCGCCGACATGCACCCGAACCTGCGCTGGCAAGGCGGAGAGCTGTACATCGACAAGATGATCAGCAGGCATCGGGTGGCGGCATCCGGCCGGGGGCTGCTGCTCCTACCGTCCGTGTTCGCACACAAGCCCGCGCCCCCCGTAAGCCCGGACGAGCCGCCGAGCCTCGTCTATCCCAGCCGGGGAGTAGCCACGCTGTGGGGCTCGGAGATGCCGACCGTCGACACAACCGCCCTGGTATCTCTGCTCGGTTCGTCCCGAGCCAGACTGCTCAGCCTCCTGGAAGAGCCGCTGTCCACCGTAGAGCTCGCCCGCCGTCTCAGGGTCACCCCAAGCGCGGTCTCCCAACACCTGCGCGTCCTGCACTCCACAGGACTGGTCACCCGGACACGTGACGGACGGCATGTGCTGTACCGGAGAAGCACGCTCGGCGACCGGCTCACGACCACCGCTACCAGACCGCGAACTCACGACAGCTGAGGATCAGCAGTCCGTCTCCGCCCACCCCCGCCTGGCCGGGCGACTGCACTCCACCAAGCCGCTGACTGGGTCCCCACCCGTCTACTGACCGGCTCGCCCTGTCGGCAAACGATCGAATGACGACAGGCGCGACTGGCGTCCAATGAACCCGGACTTTCAGGGGCCTGACGGCGGCTCGGATCCAATCAGATCCGATGGCGGCTGATGACAGGGTTTGCTGACAGCTAGGGTCGAATGCGACCACCACAACGGGGAGCGGCATGGCCAACCTGGTCTACAAGCGGGTGTCGACCGACCAGCAGTCGACCACCAGCAGAACCTCGTCCTCGACGAGGCCGGGATCGAGGACCCGGTCGTCTTCGAGGAGGACCCCGGTACCTCCAGCCGTCTCCACCCTCTCCAGCGGCCGAAGTTCGGCGAGCTGCTCACGTACGCGCGGCCGGGCGACACCGTGCACATCTCCGAGATGTTCCGCCTCGTGCGCGGAACCGGGCACATCCTCGACGTACTCGACGTCTTCCACCGCGACCGCCTCGCCCTGCGCATCCACGACGGCGCGTTCTCCGCGATGGACCTCACCGCCCGCCACCTGCGCACTGGAGAGCTGCTGTCCACGGTGAAGTTCATGGTGCAGACCCTCGCCGCCGCCGGCGAACTCCAACGCGACCTCCAGCGCGAGCTGACCTACGACGGGCTGCGGGCCGCCGAGGCCAAGGGCAACAAGGGCGGCCGTCGATCGGTCGTCACAGCAACACCGGTTTCCTGGTCCGTTCCTACTCGGACTCCCTGAGCCACGCGGGTTCAGGGAAACCGAAGCTTCTTCAGTGCTGAACGAACCTACGGGCTGCGGCCGTGGCCGTGGCCGGATGGTGCGTACCGTCGCGGACTACCTCTGGCCGCACAGCCGGTTCTCTGACTAGAGTCAGAGAATGGATGGGACGGAGATTGATCAGGTGCGGCGGTTCAACCGCACCGTCACCGAACGCGTGGGCGTGCTTCACGATCACTACCTGGGCCGCGACCGGCCCGTCGGCGAGGCGCGGCTGCTGTGGGAGATCGGCGAGCAGGGCCAGGACGTACGGCGGCTGCGCGAGCGCCTCGGGCTCGACTCCGGGTACGTCAGCCGGCTATTGCGCTCTCTGGAGACCGACGGCCTGGTGACGGTGGAGCCGCAGCCCCGGGACAGACGGGTGCGTACCGTTCGGCTCACCGACGCGGGCCGCGCGGAGCACGCCGCGCTGGATCGCCGCAGCGACGAGTTGGCCGGCTCCCTTCTGGAACCGCTCAACACCGCCCAGCGCGTCCGGCTGGTGGCCGCCATGGCCGAGGTCGACCGCTTGCTGACCGCCGCGACGGTCGCGCTGGACGGTGTCGACCCGGACCACCCCGATGCCCAGTACTGTTTGCGGTCCTACTTCACCGAATTGCAGGAGCGCTTCGAGGCCGGTTTCGACCCTGCGCGGAGCCTGCTGCCCGACGCGGGCGAACTTCGGCCGCCGCACGGGCTGTTCCTGGTTGCCCGGCTGCACGGTGAGCCCGTCGGCTGCGCGGGTCTGAAGCTACCGCCCGGCGCCCCGGCCGAGGTCAAGCGCATGTGGGTCGCGCCCCACACCCGGGGCCTCGGCCTCGGCCGGCGGTTTTTGGCCGAGCTGGAGGCTCGGGCCGCCCGGCACGGCTTTCACGTACTGCGCCTGGACACCAACAAGGCTCTCAGCGCCGCGATCGGCCTGTACCACTCCTACGGCTTCGAGGAGGTCACCGCCTTCAACGACGAGCCGTATGCCCACCGCTGGTTCGAGAAGCGGATCACCACAGCGTCGTCGGAGTGAGGGTTGCGACGACCTTCAGGTCCACTGCCCTGGTTCTGGGGAATGACCTGTGGGTCTGCGTCAAGACACGGGACCGGTTTCGGCGGCCTGTTCCAGCAGAGCCCGCGCGGAGTCCGCGTAGCGCATCGCGGTCTTCTCGTCGAGCCCGAAGACTTGGGCGAGGTGGAGTGGGTCGGGGCCTTTGACCATGGCTTCTTCGAGCTGGCGGTCAGCGCGGAGTTTCTCCAGGGTCGCGTCCTGGCCGCGCATGGGAGCGCTGATCCAGTGGTTGCTGGCCCGGCTGGTGGTGTTGGCGGTCTGGTTGTTGATCAGCAGGTGGAGGTTCGCGGTGTTGGGCCACCGGTTTCGCCGGTGCTCCAGCCAGTCCAGCAGCAGTTTCAGGGTGAGGTCGTCGAGCGGGCGAACGCGTCCGGCGATGGTCAGCCGTCGGTTGCCGAGGTCGATGTCGTCAAGCATGAGTGTGCCGATCCGGGCGACCCGGGCGGCATGGACCGTCGCGAGGGCGAGGATGAGCCGCGTCGCCGGGGTGGTGGCCGCCGCGACGGAGCGGTCGACCTGGGCGGGGACGAGCGGTTGCAGTACGGCGTACTCGTACTGTCCGACCTTGATCCGGCTGGTCGGGCTGCGGAAAATCAGCCCGTTCCCTTTGGCCCAGGTGAACAGCGAACGCAGGGCGACGAGTTGGTCGTGACGCTGGCGGCCATGCAGTGTCTTGACGTAGGTCAGGACGTCGTCGCGAGTCACTTCCCGCAGGTGGTCATAGCGGTTCGACCATTCCAGCAGGGCCGGCCGGACACGGTTGAGGGAGAGCCAGACCGTGCCCTCCCGTCGCGGGAGACTGCGGGGGCCACCGTCGCGCAGGACGCGGGTCCAGCGCTCGGCCTTCGAGCGGATGCCGGGTGCGAGACCCTCCAGCCTCTCGGCGAGCCAGCCCTCGAAGGAGGGTTCGCTGTCGTCCTCGAAGATCCCTATCTCTTCCAGGACCGTGACGACGTGGCCGAACCGCAGGTCCAGGGCCCGCAGCGGGGCGAAGATCTCCGTGTGCCGGATGACGTCGCCCTCGACGTAGCCGGTGAGGACGAGGGCCAGGCCGCGGTTGACGGCGAAGCGGATGCCGCGTTGATGACGCTCCTTGAACTTCCCCACCCGGCGCTTAAGGTTGGCCAAACCTCCTCTCTCAATTCCCCACCACCTTGATGAGTGGATCAACGAGCGCGAAGATGCGTGGATTGTCGAAACCAGGGGAGGCGCAGTGAGTCTGGGAACGGTCGCGATAACGGGGGCGGCGGGCACCATCGGTTCCGTGGTGCGGGAGGCACTGCGACACGAGGCGACACGGTTGATCCTGCTCGACCGCGTGCCAATCCGCCAGGAGACCGAGAACGAGGACACGCACACCGTGGATCTTCGGGACGCCGCCGCCGTGGAGTTCGCCCTTACGGGAGCCGACCGCGTGCTCCACCTCGGCGGCGTCCCCGACGAGGCGCCCCTTTCGGACCTGCTCGAAGCCAACGTACTTGGCACACACCACGTCCTGGAGGCGGCGCGACGCAAGGGAATCGAGCGAGTGGTGCTGGCCAGCAGCAACCGTGTGACCGGCTTTTACCCCGCCGGACATCTCAGCAGTCCACAGGAGCCAGTACGCCCTGACGGCCTCTACGGGGTGAGCAAAGCGGCTGTCGAGGCCCTCGGGCGGCTGTACGCCGACAAATTCGGTCTCTCCGTTATCTGCCTGCGTATCGGCAGCTTTGAGCACGTGCCTGCCGAGCCGCGGCACTTGGCGACCTGGCTGAGCCCGCGAGACGCCGTCGGTTACATCCTGGCCGCGCTGGCCGCACCGCCCTCCACCCGCTTCGCCACCGGTTACGCCGTCTCCAACAACACCCGCCGCTTCTGGGAACTCCCCGACCCGACGGAACTGGCCTACACCCCTGTCGACAACGCCGAACTCCACGCTGCGGACATCCCCGGGACGGATCTCCCAGTCGACCCGACCGCCCCCCAGGCCGGCCTCTACGCCCTGCCCCAGTTCACTCTCAAGCACCTTCGGCCCTGACGCACACGGCCATCGCTGGGATGAGTTCTCTCAGCGCCTTCTCCTGAGGAACGACGAGCAACGGTGGGGATTCTCAGAGATCGCCATCAGCGTTCCCAGCCACGGGCCTCCGCGAGCTGGTAGGCGAGGTACTTCACCCAGGCCAGCCAGGGGCTGGCCAGGTCGGCGTCGGCCGGGTCGAGACGGCCGTGGTCACGCGGGACCTGCCCGTGCGCCGTCGTACGGCGCAACGCGATCAGGTCCCGGTCCACGTCGTCCAGGAAGAAGAACCGCTCCAGCTCCGGCCGCGTCGGCTCCTCCACGAACCGTCCGTACGCCGTCGCCTGCACATCAGTAAGAAATCCCACCGGCACCCGGTGGACGGTAGCCACCCGCCATCCGAGCCCACTGGACTTCCAGAGAAACCTGTCACCGTATCCCGGAACTGTGTTAGAAGCTGTTGCCATTCCGGGCTTGAGGGCTGCGTTTTCGCTGGTCATGTATAGGGTCGGCGGTCTCGGGGAGTGGTGACGTGTCGAGTCGTCGCTCTGGTGGAGGTCGGGGATGCCGTCGGTCGTGGGGCTGTTGGAACAGCGTGAGCTCACCGCTCGCCGTCGCATGGACGAGTTGCGGGAGGAGGCCGACCGCATTAGGGCGCGTATTCGGTTGTGATCAATTTGCGGGTTTCGCCCTCATGGTTGCCCCTGATCCGGTAGACCCTGGTGCGTGACCCGTGTGCAACTTACTGACAGTGAATGGGAGTTCATCGAGCCGTACTTGCCGATCGGCGAGTACGGCCCCTACCCCGAACGGCTGCGCCAGCAGTTCGAGGGCGTGATCTGGCACTTCAAGACCGGCAGCCAGTGGCGCGAGATGCCCGGGGAGTTCGGTGCCTGGTCGACCGTCCACAACCGCTTCCGGCAGTGGAGGGACGCCGGCGTCTTCGAAGCCCTGCTGGAGGGTGCGATCGCGGAAGCCGCCAAGCAGGGCGAGGTGGACTTGTCCCTGGTCAGCGTGGACTCCACCACCGTCCGGGCCCACCACGACGCCGCCGGGATGCACCTGGACCCCGATGCCATGGCCGCCTTGGAGAAAGCCGCCGACGAAGCGGAGAAAGCCCGACAAAAGGGGGCAGCCCGCAGGAACAAGACGGGCAGGACGACCCGGGACGGGAGGAGCGGCGACGCATCCGGCGCCGCCGCAAGCTCCGTTTGAAGGCCGCCCTGCTCGGACGCTCCAGAGGCGGGCAGACCAGCAAGGTCCACGTCGCCGGGGAGCGCAGGTGCCGCCCGGTGGCGTTCGTCCTGACCGAGGGCCAGACCGCCGACAGCCCGCAGTTCATCACCGTGCTGCGAAAAGTCCGGGTCCCCGGGCCTGTCGGCCGTCCTCGCACCCGGCCCGACGCGGTCGCCGGGGACAAAGCCCACTCGTCCCGGGGCAACCGCAACCACCTGCGCAAACGCCACATCAAGGCCGTCATCCCGGAGAAGATCGACCAAGCCGCCAACCGCAGGAAGAAGGGCCGCAAGGGCGGCAGGCCCGTCAGCCACGATGCCGAGCTCTACAAGGAACGGAACACCGTCGAGCGCCTGATCAACAAGCTGAAGGCCTGGCGAGGCATCGCCACACGCTATGACAAGACCCCGGAGAGCTACCTCGCCGGCCTCCACCTTCGCGGCGCGATGATCTGGATCAAGGACCTCACCAGAACCGCTTGATCACGACCAAATACGCGCCCTAGCAGCGCCTGTCCCGCGTCCCGGTCGGTGGCCGAGGCCGCGGCGACCATCACCGCCAACAGCAGCCCCAAAGTGTCCACCACGATGTGCCGTTTGCGGCCGTTGACCTTCTTTGCGCCGTCGAAGCCCCTGCTCGCGGCGGGCACTGATGCGGCGGCCTTGACCGACTGCGCGTCGATGATCCCGGCGGTCGGCTCCGGATCCCGGTCGGCGGCCCGGCGGACCCGGTCGCGCAGCCGGTCGTGGAACTCGGCGACCAGGCCGGTGTCGCGCCACCGTCGGAAGAAGGCGTAGACACGATCCCACTCGGGGAAGTCCGCCGGCATCGCCCGCCAGGTGATACCGCCGGCGACCAAGTAGCGCACTGCGTCGACCATCTGACGGTGGCAGTAGCCCTCCGGCTGCCCGCCCCGGCCTTCCAGCCAGGCGGGGACGGGCATCGCGTCGCGCACGACGGCCCACTCCGCATCGCTCATGTCGGACGGATACCTCGGTCGCCTGTACGGTCGGTCGCCGGCATTCCCGAACTGATGAGCGAGGCAATCACACTCAGGTGAAGCCGAGTTGGCGCCAGCCGGTGCGAGGCCATAGGACAGCGACAACAGGGCCTCCTGATGTGCTCGAGGTCTCAACAGCCCCGAGCTGCACCAGAGGCCCTGTTTTCATGCACGGACAGACCGAAGATCGCCCGACCGAGCCGCCGCACTCGAACCCATGCTCACCAAGATCGTTACGGCAACTGCTTCTAAACGGCCGCACATCCTTGGGCCGGTGGGCCGTTCGCTTATCAATCAGAAGGGAGGTTCGAGATCGCCGCGGCCATCGCTGTGTGGCCCGCAGTCCCAGGGCTCCTCCTGAAAAGGTTCAATGTCAGTGACGTCGTGGCCCCATGCTTCGAGGGCCTTCCAGGCAACGCGCCGGTCAAGGGCGTCGCTACTGGTGTCCAGGATGCGGCGCGCGTGCACGACGAGGTGATCGCGGTGCTGGGCGAGCGCGGGGTGTTCGGCGAGGATGAGCGCGGCGAGGCCGGCGGCTTCGCGCACATCCTCGTGACTGTCCTGCAGGAAGGGCGCGACGGCTCGATAAAGCATCGGGCGCAGGTCCCGGAAGGCCGCCACGATGCTGCCGGGAGTGAGGAAGCCAGGGAAGTACTGCTCGATGCGGTCGACAATCTCGTCGGAGGCGTCGTAGGCCGTGGAAACCAACCAGTTCAACAATGTCGCGCGGAAGGGGACGTTGCGGTACGGTCGAAGGGTCATGGCCGCCGGGTGGGTGAGGGTGCCGGCGACATACATGGCGACGGGGGCGGTGGCTTCGTAGATGGTGTTCTGGTGGCCGACCAGCTCACTCAGTTCCGACAAAGCGGTGACCTGCACCTTGGGATCAGGCTCCAGCAACCGTGCCAGGACTTTGGGCAGGCACTCACCGTTCCCGAAAGCTGTCTGGAGCGAACCCCAATTAGTCTCCGCCAGAACTGCCTGGTAGGGCGGCAAGTCAGGCTCGCGGGGCGCCCCAGCCGTGAGGCTGCTGTGGTTCACAGGCCAACCCTAGACCAGACTTCTGACACGATTCCTGTCCGGGTCAGTTAGAAGCCGCTGCCCTTCCGAGAGTGACGGGTGCGTTTGCGCTGGTCAGGCATGGGGTCGATGCTTCGGCGGCAGAGACGAGGTGTTGTGTCGTCTCGGCGGTGGAAGTGCCGGGATGCCGTCGGTAGGGCCTCCTGGTGTGCTCAAGGTCTCGACAACCCCGAGCTGCACCAGAGGCCCTGTTTTCATGCACGGACAGACCGAAGATCGCCCGACCGAGCCGCCGCACTCGAACCCATGCTCACCAAAATCGGTACGACAACGGCCTCTAACCCTGCCTTCGGATTGGGAATCGCTTCACATCAGATCGGCAAGGGCTCAGGTACTCGTCCGTGCCGACAGATGACGGCCCAGGTGGGAGGCGGTCAAAGTGTCGTGCTCTCGCACGATGTCCGCAGGGTGGCCTTCGGCGACGATGCGGCCGCCGTCGTCGCCCGCACCCGGACCGAGGTCCAGGACCCAGTCCGCGGCGGCGACGGTGCGCAGGTCGTGTTCCACCACGACGACCGTGTTCCCGGCGTCCACCAAGCGCTGCAGCTGCCCGACGAGGAGGTCGATGTCGGCGGGGTGCAGCCCGCTGGTGGGTTCGTCGAGGAGGTACAGGGTGTGGCCGCGCGGCGCGCGGTGCAGCTCGCTCACCAGCTTGATGCGCTGAGCTTCCCCGCCGGACAGCGTCGTGGCGCTCTGGCCCAGCGTGAGATAGCCCAGGCCGATGTCGGAGAGGAACTTGAGGATGCGGGCGGCGGGTTGCACGTCCTGGAGGAACTCGAGGGCCTCGTCCACGCTCATCGCCAGCACGTCGGCGATGGTTCTGTCGCGGTAACGCACCATGAGCGTGCCCGGGTTGTAGCGGGCGCCCTTGCAGACCGGGCAGGGGGAGGTCTCTGTGGGCAGGAAGAGGAGTTCGATGCTGACGACTCCGTCGCCCAGGCAGTGCGGGCAGCGCCCCTGTGTCACGTTGAAGGAGAACCGGCTCGCGGTGTAGCCGAGTTCCTTCGCGGCGGGCTGGGCGGCGAACAGCTTGCGGACGCTGTCGAACAGACCGGTGTAGGTGGCGAGGTTCGAACGCGGTGTGCGCCCGATGGGCTTCTGGTCCACGACCGCCAGCCGGTCGATGTCCTCGAGCCCGGAGCCGGCCCGTACCGTCACGCGGTCCTCCTCCAGGTCCCAGACCGGCACCCCGGCCTCCTCCTCGTCGACGGTCTCCACCGACGCGGGACTACGGGCGATGTCCTGCGCGGTCTCATCGTCGTAAAGGTGGTCGCGGACCGTCTCCGCGAGGGCACGCCGTACGAGGGTCGACTTCCCGGACCCGGAGACGCCGGTGACCGCGGTCAGCGTACGCAGCGGGAAACTCGCGTCCACGTCATGGAGGTTGTGGCCGGTGACTCCGGTGAGGCTCAGCCAACCGTCCGGCTGCCGGGGCTTCTCGGGGCCGGGCACCGTGGGCGCGCCTGGCGTGAGGTACCGGGCTGTCACCGATTCCTCTGCCTGGTCGAGCTGCCCGGCGGGGCCGTTGTACAGGACCCGCCCGCCGTGGCGGCCCGCACCGGGACCCATGTCGACGATCCAGTCGGCCGAGGCGAGGACCTGGGCGTTGTGTTCCACGACGAAGACGCTGTTCCCGGCTCCTCTGAGCCGTCGCAGCGCGGTGAGCAGCAGCTCGGTGTCGGCGGCGTGCAGGCCGGCAGAGGGCTCGTCCAGGACGTACAACACGCCGAACAGGCCGCTGCGGAGCTGGGTGGCCATGTGCAGGCGCTGGAGTTCGCCGCTGGAGAGGGTCGAGGTCGCGCGTGCGGTCGCGAGGTAGCCAAGGCCCAGGTCGATCAGTGTGCCGAGCTGGTCCTGGAGGCCGCTGATCAGGGCGTGCGCGGCCTGCCTGCGTTCGGCGGGTAGGGCCAGGGTGTCGGGGTGGTCGCGCGCGGTCTCCAGGAAGGCCGAGAGCTGGGTCAGCGGCATCGAGGTGGCGACGGAGATGTCCTGCCCGGCGATGGTCACCTCCAGGGCCTCCGGGTTGAGCCGCTTGCCGTGGCAGGTCGGGCAGATCTCCTGGGTCATGAAGGAGACGGCCTTGGCCCGCAGGTGCGCTGCTTTGGAGGTCGCGAAGGTGTGCAGCACCCACTTGCGGGGGCTCATGTAGGTGCCCTGGTAGGAGCGTGCGATGCGGTGTGCGTCGCGGATCGGGTGCACGGTGACCGTCGGCTGCTCGTCGGTCGTCAGCAGCCACTCGCGGCGGGCCGCAGGCAGGGTACGGAAGGGCACGTCGATGTCCACGCCCAGCTCGGCGAGGATGTCGCGGTAGTTCTTGCCCTGCCAGGCGCCCGGCCACGCGGCGATCGCGCCCTCCCGGATGCTCAGGGAGTCGTCACCGACGAGCTTGCCGTCGTCCACGGTGTGCAGGCGCCCCAGACCGGAACACGTCCGGCACGCGCCCACCGCCGTGTTCGGCGAGAAACTGTCCGAGTCCAGCGGCGCGGCGTCCCGGGGGAACGTCCCGGCCAGATCCTCGGGAGTCCGGCCCGCCGGGTAGGTGCCGGCGCGGGAGTACAGCATGCGCAGCACGTTCGAGACCCGGCTGACGGTTCCCACCGTCGAGCGCGTGCTGCCCCCGCTGTGCTGCTGGCGCAGGGCGACGGCCGGCGGCAGACCGGTGATCGCGCCGACCCTGGGCGCCGATCCCTGGTCGATCAGCCTGCGGGCGTACGGCGCGACGGACTCGAGGTAGCGCTGCTGGGCCTCGGCGTAGATGGTGGCGAACGCCAGCGACGACTTGCCCGACCCCGACACCCCGGTGAAGGCCACCACCTGGTCGCGCGGCACGTCCACATCGACGTGGCGCAGATTGTGCTCGTCGGCACCCCGGACCTTGATCAGTCCGTCGTGACCGGCGTCCTGCGGTGCGGTGTGCGACGGGGCAGAATCCATTCGTGCGTGCAGTGCCATAGGTGAAACGTATCCCGCTTCCCGAAGCAGCCTGGGACGGCTCATGTTGCGCCGCCGACCGACTCGCGACTACGAGACCCTGCCGACCGGCTCCGAAGCCGTGATGCACATCGTCTCGATCGACCACCTCGCGAAGCGCATAACGGACGAGACCACACCAACCTGGCGAGGAAACCACTAGGACATAAAGGGCAATCCGTCTACATCGAACGCCCTCTGATGCCCAGGCGTGATCGAAATGTGCGCAGCAGTCCGTTCTCTGCTGGACAGGGGTACGGCGGGTTGAGGGTTTTCAGGGTGCGCGCACCAGTGCCTCGACCGCGGTCGCCGCGGCGTGCTCGATGAGTGCGATGCCGGCTTCCCGTGTGGGCTGACCGTCGGTGAGTACGACGACGAGCAAGGTGTGTCCAGCGCGTTCGACGATGCCCATGCTGTTGACGGCCCATAGCTGAGGTATTCCGCCCGGGAGCCAGCCGTTCTTCAGTACGGGCAGGTCGCCGGGCGCTCCCGCGGCGCCGACGCCCCAGTTCTGTCCGTCGGTGATGGCGCTCATGAGGGCCCGCACGTACGACCGGGATTCGGCGTTCAAGGGGGAGTCCTGCGTGAACACGGCCTTCAGGAGGGAGATCTGGTCACGGGCCGTGGTCCGGGTCAGTCCCCAGGCTCCCCTTTGGCCCGCGTGTGCCGGGGTGAGTCCGAATCGGGCGTTGGCCGCGTCCAGACCTTGGCGTCTGCCGATGTCGATCCAGAGTTGCTGTGCCGCGTCGTTGTCGCTGACGCGGATCATGTCGGAGGCCAGCTGTCGCTGAGCAGGGCTGAGTCGGCCTCCGCGGTCCTGCGTCTGCAGCAGCAGGGTGGCCAGAATGTCGACTTTGATGATGCTCGCGGAGGTGAAGGTCTCGGTGGACGAACCGTAGGTGGCCGAGCGGCTCGCGGTGAGGTCCTCGACGGCGAGAGCGTACCGGCCGTGGTGCGCCCCGAGCCCGTCGAGCGCGAGGCGCACGGCCTGCTCCGGCGTTGTCGTACCCGCGACGGCAAGTTCTTGCCCGGAAGGCGTGCCTGGCGCTGACGGGGTTGACGTCGGCAGTGGGTCAGGAGGGGCGCCCTCGGCCGGACCCGAGGTCGGGAACAGGACGTGGGCCACCATGGCGGCGCCCATGAGTACGGGCATGACGAAGGCTGTCCGATGCTTCATGCGGGCACTCGCTTTCCGACGTCCGGGCGCGCGGACATCGCCTATTGGCGTGCAAGGGCGTGCAGGGGTTCCGGACGTGCCGCCGTGCGTGCTCGGTCCGGTGCTGTCCGCCTCAGCGGCGGCCGGTGCGGCTCACCCGCCGCAAGATCTGGCGATCTTCGCTGTCTCGTCGATCTCGATCGGGAAGTCGTGCCGGCCGCCGAGGTTCACGGTCCATCCGTGGGTGAGAGTTCCGGACGAGCGGTTGTCGGCGAGCCAGAAGGGGGGTGCGGTGAAGGAGCAGGTGCCGGCGGTCGGGCCCTGGCCCCGGTCGGATCGAAGGTCTTCGGTCACGAACTGTTTCCCGAGCCTCGCCATTGCCGTGGAGTCACCGGACTTGGTGGCCGCCACCAGCCCGCCGTAAAAACCGGAAACCGTGGGGTCGCCCCCCTTGCTGCCTCCGGCGACCGTTGTGCAGGTCAGGTCGGTCACCTTCCCCGTGGCCCCGTCGAAGTCCAGGGAAGGGGCCCGGTCGAGCCGTTCGACCCCCTGGTACAGCAGGACCTCACCCGACGCCAGCACGCCGTCGACCGAGGCACCGCAGGTCACACCGCGGGAGTCGGCTCCCCAGATCCGTCGGTACGTGGACTCGTCGGCGAACAGCGCTGCCACCTCTGCCGGATCCACCTCGGAGCGGGTGGCCGGATTCTGGTAGCGCAGGGCAGAGAGGAACAGGGTGTTCGTCGTCCGGGCCGGGTCGGCACGGGGGGCCGGTTTCGAAGCCGGTGCCGAAGCCGTGGGCGAGGACCGCTCGATGGGCGGGGGTGTAGCAGGCATCTCGGTGCTCGACGCGGTCGATGCCTGTGCGGGTACCGGGGCACGGTCGTGATCCGCTTGGGACACGAAGCCGGCGCCCAGGGCCACGATCACCACGGCCGCCGCCGCACCTGTCTGCAGGCGCCGGCGGCGCCGGCGTACCGACCCGATGAGCTCATCGACGTCGTAGCCGCGCGACGGTTCCTGCCGTGAACGGTCGCGCATGGCCGCGGCCAGCTCCTCCTCCAGGTCGTAGTCCTTCATGCCACCCCTCCCGAACGTGTGTGCAGTGCCTGTGCATCGACGGTCGACCGGAGTTTCGACAGGCCCCGGGCCACCTGGGATCGGACCGAGCCGGCCGAGATGTTCATCAAGTGGCCGATCTCCGCGTCGTCGAGATCTTCGAAGTACCGCAGCACCAGTACGGTGCGCATGCCGATCGGCAGGGACTGCAGCTCGCGCATCAACTCGTCGCGGACCACGAGACCTTTGTACGGATCGACGTACCCGTCCCCGATACCGTCGTCCAGGGGTACTTCCGCACGTCCACGTAGTTTGCGCCAGCGGTCGTTGGCGAGGTTCACCAGGATCCGGCGCGCATAGGCCTCCGGTGCGTCGGCGGAGCGAATCCGGCGCCAGTGCCGACAGACCTGCTCCAGCGTGGACTGCACCAGATCGTCGGCCACATGACGCTCGCCGGTGAGCAGCAGTGCGGTCCTGAAGAGGGCCGACGACCGTGCATGCACGAATGCCGTGAAGGCAGGGACGTCAGCACTTCGCATGGTCACCCGGCTCGTGACTCTTGAGCATCTTCGCCTCTCCCGAAGCCCCCTTGGCTCCCCCGCTCAACCTGACGGAGCCCGACTCGCGACTGCTGCACGCGATCTCCGGTCGTGACGCAAGCGTTATCCCGGGTACGGGGCCTCGGCCGCCCTGCCGGACCGCCCCCCGGAGCAGACCGCCGACCTGCTCGAACTGCTCGCCGACGTCCACCCGGTAGGGACGACGGAGCAGTGGCGCTACCGCTTCCACGACCTGCTCGGGGAGTTCGCCGCCGAGCGCGCCCTCCAGGAGGAGCCCGCCGAGGCGCGCGAGGCGGCCGCGCTGCGGCTGGGCGTCTGGTACGCGCTCGCCCTGAAGACTGCCGGGCCCTGGGCACCCTGAGCCACGTCGCCGTCACGCTGGCCAACCTCGGCGACTCCCTGCGGGGCCTCGGCCGGCAGGAGGACGCCTTCGCCGCCCTCGACGAGTCCTTGGCGCTGCGACGCCGCCTGGGGGCCATGAGCGGCATCGCCGACTGCCTGATCATCACCGGCCGGGCCCACGCCCATTTCGGCCGGCTTCCGCAGGCCCGTACCTGCTTCGAGCAGGCTGCCGAGATCAGCGGGGACCACGACATCCCGGCCCTGCTCCAGCAGAGCCTCGACGGACTGGAACTGCTCCGCGACGTCCGGTACTGACCGCGAGTGCGCCGCCCGAGGGTCGAGGCCCCCGGGCGGCGCCGGCCGTACGGTCAGCCGGTGGGCACGCCGGTGGCCACCTGGCCGAGGTCGTTCCAGCCCCCGTGGCCGTCGCCGCCGTTCCAGGTGTAGACGTGGGCGGCGTTGGACGGCGTGTCGGTGAGGACGTAGTCCGCGTTGCCACCGCCGTTGAAGTCGGCGAACTGGACCTTGTCCTGATCCGCCGTCACGCCGGAGGCGATCTGGCCGAGGGCCACCCAGCCGCCGCCGGGGTCGCCGCCACGGTTCAGCCAGACCCGTACGGCGCCGCCGGAATCGACGACGGCGTAGTCGACCTTCCCGTCACCGTCGAAGTCCGCGAGGCGGACGCGGCCGGGGTCGGTGGTGAGCCCGGTGGCCACCTGGCCGAGGGGCTGCCAGCCGCCGTGCCCGTCGCCGCCCCGGTTGAGGTGGACCTGCACCGAGCCGTCCGCGTTGACGACCTCGTAGTCGGCCCTGCCGTCACCGTCGAAATCCGCGAGCTTCACCCGGGCGGCGTCGGTCGTGAGACCGAGGGCGACCTGACCGTAGTCCTGCCAGCCCCCTTGCCCGTCACCGCCCTTGTTCAGCCAGACGTGCACCGAGCCGTCCGGGTTGACCACCTCGTAGTCGGCCCTGCCGTCGCCGTCGAAGTCGGCGAAGCGCACCCGGCCGACGTCCGCGGTGGTCCCCGTGGCGACCCGGCCGGCGGGCTGCCAGCCGCCGCGCCCGTCACCGCCCCGGTTCAGCCAGACGTCGACCGCGCCGTTGGCGCCGACGGCGATGTAGTCGACCCTGCCGTCACCGTCGAAGTCCGCGTACCGGACGTGGCCCAGCCCGCCCGAGTCGTTGGCGGCGTTGGACGCCACGGACGCCTTGGCCGCGCCGGCGGAGTACGCCTGGTCCAGTCCCGTGAAGAAGGCCTGCGCCATCCGCTGGAAGCCGCTGTCGTTGGGGTGGAGGCGGTCGGCCATCCCGGAGGGCGTCAGGGCCGGCGGGTCCACGTAGCGGAAGCTGTTCCCCGCCTGGGCCTCGACCGCCTGCAGCTGCCGGGCCCGGTCGTTGAAGGTGGACGGCGGGACCTGGAGACCCTGGGTCGTCGGGATCACGCCCTCCATGACCACCGAGACGCCGGGCCGGTCCGCGAAGATCCGGTCGAGGAGGGCCTTGAGGCGCTCGGGCGCATGGACCGGGTCGGTGCTGCGGTCGAGGTCGTTCACCCCGATGTGCAGCAGGACGACGTCCGGGCGGGCCTCGGCGAGCCACTGGTCGATCCCGGCGCGGATGTCGTCGATCATGAAGCCGGAGTGGCCCTCATGGGCGAGGCCGGGCAGCTGCCCGCCGGCCTGGGAGCCGACGTAGCGCACGGCATAGCGGGACTGGCCGGCGACCAGGCTCCACAGCGGGGCCCGGTAGGACGATCCGGTCGGGCTGCCGGCGCCCGCGGTGATCGAGTCTCCCAGCGGCATGACGCGCAGCGAGGGCACCGCGGTCGTGACGGTGGCGGCCGCCGGCGCGGCGTGTGCGGCCGGCGCGGCCGGGGCGGCGGCCACGCCGGCCACGCCCAGTGCGGTGCTCAGGCCGAGCAGCAGGATGCGTTTCAAGGTTCCCCCCAGGGCGTAGGTGTGGTGATGGTCGATGTGGGAGCGGAGGCTTCGGCTGACGGACCGAAGCCCCCGGGTCACGGCGGTGACGCGGCTCAGGCGCCGGCGGCGACCTGGCCGAGGCTGGTCCACCCGCCGTGGCCGTCGCCACCGTCGTTGCGGTAGGCGCTGACCGAGTTGTTCGGGTTGGTGGAGATGTAGTCGACCCTGTGGTCACCGGTGAAGTCGGCGAGGACGACCGCGTTCTGGTCGGTGGTGGTCCCGGTGGCGATCTGGCCGTGGTCGGCCCAGCCGCCGTGGCCGTCGCCGCCACGGTTCAGGTAGGTGATGATCGAACCGTTGGCGCCGATGGCACTGTAGTCCGCCCGGCCGTCGCAGTCGATGTCGGCGAGGCGCACCCGGCTGGGGTCGGTGGTCAGGCCCGAGGCGGTCTGGCCGTAGTTGGCCCAGCCGCCGCCGGTGTCGCCGCCGCGGTTCAGCCAGACGTTGACCGCGCCGTTGGAGCCGACGGTGATGTAGTCGGCCTTGCCGTCGCCGTCGAAGTCCGCCCACTTCACCCGGCCCGTGCCCGCGTCCGTGCCGGCGTGGTGGTCCGGGACCCTCCTGATCATGCGCCACTGGGCGTTGCTGCCCTGGAAGCCCGGCATGCACGCCGGGGTCTGCCCGTTGAGGATCTTCAGGTAGCAGCCATTGGGGCTGTTGATGGTCGTCCAGTCGCCCTCGGTGGAGCCGAACTGCCAGGCGAGGTTGTAGTCGCCGGTGTTGCGGCCCACGGACAGGGCGTTGCCGTAGGAGTCGGCCGCCAGGCAGGAGCCGCGGGTGTTGAGGTCGACGAGGTGGTTGTGGTCGCTGACGCCGAACCACTGGTCTTCGCTGCTGCCGCAGGGGTGGAGCTCCATCTGGTACGGGTTCACGTCGGACGACGCCTCGATGCACAGGCCCGTCGCCTGGTTCTGGATCTCGAACGCGTAGTAGGGATGCGCGGACGCCTGCCCCACGGAGACCGTCAGGCCGGTCAGCGTCATGGCGACCACGGTCAGGGCCGCCCCGATGCGGCGGAGTCGGAGGGTTGCGGTTTTCACGTGTCCTGCCTCTGGTGTCGGGAGCGCGCCCGGCCCCGGGCTTTCGCTGCGGGGGGGCGGTCACGCGGGGACGACCAGGAGGCTGGCAGGGCGGGCCAACAGCGGCCCAACAACGCCCCAACCGCCGTCCGTTGCGGGCGGGGCGGTGGTACCGGACGACCTGGGGATGCTTGTCCGCTTCTCGTCCACCGCGCCGGCGTTGGACGGTGCTCGTCCGGTCAGCCCAGCGATGCGCTCGCCGCGCGCAGTTCGTTCAGGGCGGCCAGGGTGTACCCGGCGAGCTCGCCCTCGGCGCCGCGGTCGTCCTCGGCCCATTCGGCGTACCCCCGCTTGAAGGCGAGGACGCCCAGCTCGCCCGCGAGGGCCGCGGTCGGGTCGGGTACACCGCGGGCGATCAGAGCGGTTGTCATCGCGGCCGCGAGGCTGACGGTCTTGAGGGTGTCGCGCTCCTGCAGCTCGGCGCTGGCGGCGACGGCGGCCTTCAGGCGGGGGGCGAGCTCGCGACTCCCGGGGCCCATCGCGGTCGAGGCGCGTTCGAGACCGGCGGCGACCGCCTCGAGCGGGCTGGCGTCACCGGGCGCGTCGGCGATCCCCTCGGCCAGCAGCCGGCTCAGCGTCTCCTGCCCGGCGACCAGCAGCTCGCGCTTGTCGGGGAAGTGCCGGAAGAAGGTGCTCTTGGTGACCCCGGCACGCTCGGCGATCTGCGCGACCGTGGTGGCGTCGTACCCCTGCTCCGTGAACAGGTCGACCGCGGCCACGACGAGGCGTTCACGCGCACCTGGTTCCCATCGACCCATGGAGTTCAGCATACGCGATGGGACTCTTGTCCCATCACTCTGCTACGGTGATGGGATAAGAGTCCCATCACTTCTGGGAGGGTTCCATGCGCGTCTTCGTCACCGGCGGCACCGGTCTGATCGGTTCCGCCGTCGTCACCGAACTCCTCGGCCACGGCCACACCGTCCTCGCCCTCGCCCGCTCCGACGCCTCCGCACGGGCCGCCGAGGCGGCCGGCGCCGAGCCGCTGCGGGGAGGCCTCGCCGACCTGGACGCCCTGCGCTCCGGCGCCGCCCGGGCCGACGGGGTGATCCACCTGGCCTTCGGCAACGACTTCAGCAGCCCCGAGGCCCTCGCCCGGAACATCGCCGAGGAGACCGCCGCCCTCACCACCCTCGGCGAGGAACTCGTCGGCAGCGACCGCCCCCTGGTCACCGTCTCGGGTACGCCCTGGGTGCCGGGCCGCGCCTCCACCGAGACCGACCCGGTGCCCACCGACGGGCCGGTCGGCGGCCGCGGTCGCACGGTCACCACGATCCTGGGCCTGGCCTCGCGCGGGGTCCGGAGCACGTCCGTACGCCTGCCCCGCACGGTTCACAACGAGGGCACGGGCGGGTTCGCCGGCCTGCTGACCGACATCGCACGCCGGAGCGGGATCTCCGGCTACCCCGGCGACGGCACCCAGCGCTGGCCCGCCGTCCACGCGCTCGACGCGGCCGTTCTCTTCCGGCTCGCCCTGGAGCAGGCGCCGGCCGGTACCGCCTGGCACGCCGTGGCCGACGAGGGAGACCAGGTACGGGACATCGCGGCCGTCATCGGCCGACGACTGGGCCTGCCGGTCGCGTCGGTGCCGGAGGAGACCTACGGCCCGCTCGGCCCGATCTTCAGGGCCGACCAGCCCTCGTCCAGCACCAGCACCCGGCAGGCGCTCGGCTGGAAGCCGAGGCACCCCGGCCTTCTGGAGGACCTGGAGAACATCCAGCCCTGACCGGCGACCGACACTCCCGTCGCAGCGACATCCCGCATCCGCGCATCCGCGCATCCGCGAATCCCGCGGTCGGCGCATCCCGAGGTCGGCGCACAGCGGCTCCCGACCCGTTCCCGCACCGGCGCCGATGCCCCCGCGGCCCCCGCCGCCGGGACCGAGCCGGCCGCGTGGCAGCGACGCATCCCGCATCCCGCACCACCCGCGCCCGTGCGGCAATTCATCTCCACAACAAGCAGGAGGTTCCATCATGGTGGCAGTCGTATTCGGCGCCCGCGGCAACGTCGGTCGTCATGTGGCCGGTGGCCTGCTGGCCGCCGGTGAGCAGGTCAGAGCGGTCAGCCGGACCCCGGGCGGGGGCTCGACGCCCGGGTGCGAAGCAGTCGTCGCCGACCTGGAGCGTCCCGAGACGCTCCCCGCAGCGCTCGACGGTGCCGACAAGGTGTTCCTGTACGGAATGCTCGACCCCCGGAAGCCCTACGACATCGAGAAGGTCACCGCTGCGGCCGCGGCCGCGGGGATCCGGCAGGTGGTCCTGCTCTCGTCGGTGTCGGTCGTCCTGGATCCCGACGCCGACCACCCGGTCACCCGCCTGAACCGCACGATCGAGCAGGCCGTCCAACGGTCCGGCATGGACTGGACGTTCCTCAGGCCGGGGACCTTCGCGACCAACACCCGCACCTGGTGGGCCGAATCGATCCGCACCGACAACGTCGTCCGCCTTCCCCGTCCACTCGCACAGTCGGCACCGGTGCACGAGAAGGGCATCGCGGCGCTGGCGGTGACCGCCCTGACCGAACCGGGCCACTCGCACCAGGCCTACACCGTCTACGGGGCAGAGTCCCTGACCCTGCAACGCCAGGTCGAGCACATCGGCGAGGCCATCGGCCGTCACATCCGGGTTGAACACATCTCCGACGAGCAGGCTCGCGCGGAAGTCGCCAGAACCATGCATCCGGTCGTGGCCGAGGCGATCGTGAGCCAGTGGGCCGCCGCCGACGGCGTCGCGGCCACGACCTCCGCCATCGCCGAAAAGATCACCGGCGCTCCGGCACACACCTACGCCCAGTGGGCCGTCGACCACGCCGACGACTTCCGCTGAGCCCGTCGCGCCGACCGGCCGTACGGGGCCCGCCCTGCTCCGCACTCCGGTTTCCGCCGCCCTGGCCAGCACCCCGTGCGGGGCGGTCGGCAGCACCGGCCGCCGACCGCCCCGCAGCCGCGCTACTATATTGAACACGTTCAAACTTGATGGGCTGGATCCGCTCCGGGATCCGCTCCGAACTCGGCCAGGGGGACACGTGGCACCAGGAAACGGTGTGGATGTGGCGTCGCGCGCAGTGATCACTGTGCTCACGACCTGGGCGACACTGATCGCGCTCCTTCTCCTGCCGGCACTGCTGCCGAATCGATGGCAGTACTACATCTACTCACCCGCCAGCGTCGCTCTGTGGATGCTGTCCATGCTCGTCGGTCCGGCGCTGGCATGTGCCGGCAACCGGCACTGGATCCGCAACGGCGTACGGAGAGCCTCAGCCGGCGCAAGCCGGACCTGACCGAGCGGATCCGCCGCCGTACGCCGTCGACCACCCGATGGACGCCGCCGTCTTCGTCGACGAGCTGCGCGAGCAGATGACCACCGAGCCGACCCTGCTGAACGACCGGATGCCCAAGCCGAGCTGGCGGGACATCGCCGAGCGGAAGTCCGGGGCGATCCGGCTCACCCCGGACGAGGCCCAGCCCGAGCCGCGCAACCTGCGAAGGACCAAGAACGAGGTGCAGCGCCGGTGGGGCATCGTGCCGCTCATCCACATGCCGAATGAGGCCGTGCTGCGTACGGTGCCTGGACGCCGCCACCTCGGTCTCCGGTGGTGGCGGGCGCTCGGCGAGCGTGCTTCGGGGGAGCTCGAAGGGCCCGGCCTCCCACTGCTCGGGAGGCCGGGACGAGCACCCCGCCGAAGGACGCCCCGGCCGTCGGTACGACAACGGCTCGATCGGTTTCCACAGTTGGTCCGACACGATCCACGGACGAGACTCCCGCTTATCGGCCCCGCCTGCGCGGAGGCGGCCCGGAGAAAACTGACAGCTCGCCACCGATGCCGAAAATGACCGCCTGCCCCTGTGCGGTGCGCGGGCGGCACTGCAGAGGAGGCCAACTGATGGAGAGCACCGTGCGGGCCCCCGCCGGACCGTGACCCCGGCCCCGCCGGTCCGCTCCGCTCCGGTCCGCCGCCCGAACTTCCCCATGCGGCTGCGCCGTCGCCTACAGTGAGAGCTTCTTGCGGACGGGACCGGGTGACGGCACGAGCGGGGAGGGGGCCGGAGTGGAGCGACGCGTGCGTCGGACCGCGGCGGCCGCGCTGTCCTGGGCGTTCCTCGCGGCCTGGGCCGTCTGCCAGGTCCTCCTCGGCACGGCAACGGGCGCGGCGCAGCCGGCCCTCGGTGCGCCGCCCGCCGTCACTGCCCCGGCCGCCTCGGCCGCCGTACGGCTCGGTCCGGCGGGCGCGGAGGTCCGGCGCTCCGCGGACCGTCCCGGCTCCGACGTCGCCCAGCGGCAGACGGCCGCCGCCGAGCCCGGTGTCCGGCTGCCCGCGCTCCCGCCGGCCGTGCTTCCGGTCGCCCGGACGGACGCCCCCCGGTTCCGGCCCGGGCTGTACGCCGCGGGGCCGCGCCAGGAGCGGGCGCCGCCGTCCGACCGCTACGACCCCCGCCACACCCGCGGTCCCCCCTCCACCCGGTCCAGCTGACGTCCCATCGCGCCCGCCGACCCGGGTGCCGCGGCCTGCCCGCGGCCCGGACGGGAGGCCTCCGGCCACCGTACCCGGAGTGTTCCCGGCGGCGCGCCGTCCCCTCGCGTCCGCCCGTCCCGGGTGCGGCGTCCCCCCGAGGACGCCCGGCTCCCGCGGACCGCCCGTGGAGTACCCATGCCTTCTCGCCGTACCGCGTTCTGGCGCGCGCTCGTCGCGCTCGCCGTCGTCGGTGTCTCGCTCTACATCGCCCTGACCACCCCGCCCCGCCTCGGCCTCGACCTGCGCGGCGGCACCCGGATCGTCCTGGAGACCCAGGACTCGCCCACCGCCCGCGCCGACGCGGACGCCACCGACCGGGCGCTGGAGGTGCTGCGCCGCCGGGTCGACGGCCTCGGCGTCGTCGAACCCTCGCTCGCCCGCGCCGGGGAGCGGCGCATCGTCGTCGAACTCCCCGGCGTCCAGGACCCCCGCGAGGCCGCCGGGGTCATCGGCCGCACCGCCCAGCTCACCTTCCACCCCGTCGTCGCGACCGCCGACGGCCCGGCCGGACCCCCCTCGGCGGACGGCTCCCGGGTCCTCGCCGACCCCGGCCTCCCCGGCGGCCACCTGCGGCTGGGCCCGCCGGCGCTGACCGGCGACGGCGTCAAGGACGCCTCGGCCGTCCTCGACACCCGGACGGGCCTCGGCTGGAGCGTCGACCTCTCCTTCCGCGGCTCGGCCGGCGACGCCTGGGCCCGGCTCACCGGGGAGGCGGCGTGCGCCGCGCCCGCCGACCCCGCCCGCCGGGTCGCCATCGTGCTCGACGACCGTGTCCTGTCCGCCCCCGGTGTCCAGGAGAGCGTGCTCTGCGGGCAGGGGATCACCGGCGGTTCGACGCAGATCACCGGCGGCTTCTCGGCCGACGAGGCCCGCGACCTCGCCGCCCTGGTCAAGGGCGGCGCCCTGCCCGTCCCGGTGACGGTGATCGAGCAGAGCACCGTCGGTCCCACCCTCGGCGCCGAGGCGATCCGGGCCAGCGCCCTGGCCGCGGCCGTCGGCCTGCTCTGCACCGGGGCCTTCATCATCGCGGTGTACCGCCTGCTCGGCGTGCTGGCCACCGTCGCTCTCGCCCTCTACGGGCTGATCTCGTACGCCGCCGTGGTCGCGCTCGGTACGACGCTCACCCTGCCCGGGCTGGCCGGCTTCGTGCTCGCCATCGGCATGGCGGTGGACGCCAACGTGCTGGTCTTCGAACGGGCCAGGGAGGAGTACACCGCTCCTCGGGCGGCCGGCCCCGGCAAGGAGCGCGACCTGCGGCGTCCGCTCCGCGTCGGGTTCGCGAAGGCGTGGAGCGCGGTGGCCGATTCCAACGTGACGACGCTGCTCGCCGCCGGTCTGCTCTTCGTGTTCGCCACCGGCCCGGTCAAGGGCTTCGGGGTGACGCTCTCGATCGGCGTGCTGGCCTCGATGTTCTCGGCGATGCTGATCACCCGGCTGCTCGCCGAGTGGGCGGTGCGCCGGCCCGCCGTCGTCCGGCGGCCCACCCTGACCGGCATGGCCACCGTCGGCCGGCTCCGGACCCGGCTGACCCGGCGGCCGCCCCGGCTGATGCGCCACCGGCGGCGCTGGCTGGGCGCCTGCGCCGGCCTGCTGCTGCTCGCCCTGGCCGGGATCGGCGGGCGCGGCCTGGACTTCGGCGTCGAGTTCACCGGGGGCCGGGTGGCGCAGTACACCGCCGCGCAGCGGGTCGACGCGGACGCCGCCCGCGCGGCGGTGGTCGGCGCCGGGTTCCCGCAGGCCGTGGTGCAGACCACCGGCGACACCGGCGTGTCCGTCCGCACCAAGGAGACCGGCGACGACCAGCAGCAGCGCATCCGGGCGGCGCTCACCGGCGTCACCGGCGAACTGTCCGTGGAGCGCGACGAGTTGATCGGGCCGAGCCTCGGCAGCGAGCTGCGGGGCTACGCGCTGGCCGCGCTCGGGCTCGCGGTCGGCGCCCAGCTGCTCTACCTCACGATCCGCTTCCGGTGGGCCTTCGCGGCCGCCGCGGTCCTCGCGATGGCGCAGGACCTGCTGCTCGTCCTCGGCCTCTTCGCCTGGCTGGGCAAGCCGGTGGACAGCGTCTTCCTCGCCGCGCTGCTCACCATCGTCGGGTACTCGGTCAACGACACGGTGGTGGTCCTGGACCGGCTGCGCGAGCTGCGCCGGACCGGGACGAAGGCGAGCTGGGCGGACCTCGCGGACCGCGCCGTGGCGCAGACCCTCCCCCGGACGGTGAACACCGGCATGGGGGCGCTGTTCGTCCTGGTGGCCCTGGCGGCCCTCGGCGGCGACTCGCTCGCCGACTTCTCGGTGGCGCTGTTGGCCGGGGTCCTGATGGGCACGGCGTCGACGGTGTTCACCGCGATGCCGGTGGTCGTGCTGCTCCAGGAGCGGTTCCCGGACCAGCCGCGGGAGGCGAGGGAGGCACGGACGCCTCACGCGGCGGGCGCGGCGCGGGGGCGCGACCACAACGGGGCGGTGGTCTGAGCGGCGCCGGTTGGGAAGGCTGTGCGTTTCGCGACCGGCCGGCCGAGTGCGGTCGGCCGGCCGCGCCGGGGAGGGCTGTTGCGCGCTGACCGCGCCATGGGCTCGACCTGTCGTACGTGCCGCCGCAGGGCCGTCGAGGCGCCGTGACCGGGGATCTCCCCTGGTCACGGCGCCTTTCGGCGTTCCGGGCGAAGTCCGCGGAAAATTTCTTCGAACCGACCT